>CAZKNH010000236.1:0-4177 GCA_964553875.1 uncultured Gammaproteobacteria bacterium
GGCTGGTTCATCGGATGCGACTTGCCGTTGATCGAGAAGTAGTTGATGACCTCGCCGGGCTTGCCGCCGGTCCCGTACTCGTTGGCGACCTCGGAGTTCCAGCCCGAGAACATCGCGATCGCGTCGACCGTGACCTCCTTCTCGAGCTCCGTCGGATTCTTCGGATCGACGATGAGCGGCCCCCACATGCCGCGCAGCCCCACGTGCTCCGCGACGTTGACGTGGCAGTGGTACCAGAGGCTGCCCGGCTTCTCCGCCACGAACCGATACGTGTAGCTCTCGCCGGGCTCGATCGGCTTCTGCGTGACGTTCGGCACGCCGTCGGACTGCCACGTGCCCCTCTGATACTGACCGTGCCAATGAATCGTATGATTCATCGTGGTCAGGTTGTGCACGGTGACCTCGAGCTCGTCGCCTTCGCGCACGTGGATGAGCGGCCCCGGGACCTGTCCGTTGAATGCCCAGACCTTCGTCGTGAAGCCCGGCGCGACCTCGAGATCGACCTCCTCGATCGTCATCTCGAACTTGTGCAGCTCGCCAGCCTCGACGGAGGCGCACACACCGAGCAGCGCCAGCGCGGCCGCAACGTTCCTTCGCAGCATCTGTACCCTCCTCATTGCTTCCCGCAGCAGAGCTCGCGCAGGTACGCGACGAGATCGTGAATGTCGGATTCGTCGAGGTTCTCGCCCCATGCGGGCATCAGCACGGACTTGTTCACCGCCTTGCCGCCGCCCTGGATGGCCTTGAAGAGATCCGCGTCGGTGCGAGCGGACATCTCGCCGCGGTCGGTGTGGTTGCGCGGCAGCACGGCCATGTCGGGCGTGTTGATGCCGCGGCCATTGCCTTCGAGCCCGTGGCATTGCGTGCAGTAGACCTTGTAGAGCGCCTCGCCGTGGCGCGGGTCGCCGTCGGCGAACGAGCTACCCGTGATGCTCGCGAGAGAGGCGCCGAGAACGGCGAGCAGGAGTCGCTTCATGATCTTTCCTCCGATGAGACGCGGCCGTTCTTGGACGATCGAGATCCAAGCACAGCCGACCTCGGTCACTGTCCGGCTTCCGACACCGCCTTCAGATAGTCCGCAAGCTTCTTCACCTCTTCGGGCGGTAGCCCTGCCTTCGGCATGATCGAGTGCGGATCGAAAGCAATCGGATCCGCGATGTAGGCCGCAATGTACCCGGGCTGCAGTCGCTCCCACGCGGTGTAAAGCTCGGGCCCTGAGACGCCGCCGTAGTCGGGCGCGTCGCGATGACAGCTGTCGCACCCTTTGAACTTGCTGAAGTTCATCTGCCCGATCCGCATCGCGATCGTTCCGGGCTCGTAGCTTTGCGCCGCGATCAGCTCGTCGAACGGACGAAGCGTCATCAGGTGCTTCGCGGCGGACTCCGCATCGGCCGCCGACAGCGCCGGATGCTCGGGCAGCGAGGCCTCGTCGATGACGTCACCTTCGGGCGTGCTGATCGCGTGCGCGGGTGCGAACACGCCGCCCGGCCAGATGCGCTCGGGGCGCTGCAGCCACTCGACGAGCCACTCCTCGCGGTACTTGTTGCCGGCGTAGAAGAGCGGCGGCCCCTTCCGCTCGGCACGCTCGGCAATGCCGAGCGCGTCGTAGTCGGGCCGGGTCAGCGCATGGCATTCGGCGCATTGCGATTCGACGAGCTCTGCGTCCGCTAAAGCCCCGATCGGCAGGCACAGAGCGAGTCCCGCGAGCAACCGGAACGGTCGTAGGGATCTCATAACGCTCTCCTTGTTCGTGTTCAGCGCAGGATGAGCTGGTCGCCGCGGCCCTTGTTCGCGTCGGCGCCCTCGTAGTTCATCAGCACCGTGATGCCGCCGTTCATCGCGTGCCGCATCCGGTGATCGACGAGCGCGTTGTTCGTCGCGCGGCCTTCGGGGCTGACGATGTCGAGGACGACGCCGTGGGCGGGCGGCACCTCGACCGTCTGCATGCCGTACAAAACGTTCTTCGGATGGCCGTTCTCCCAGACGCGATCCCAGATCCCGGCGATCGGATGGAACGCCGCCGACTCGTTGATCATCGCGTTGACGAAATAGATCCGGACGCGCTCGCCGGGCTCGGACTCGAGCGTCAGGCTCGCGTTCGGGTCGTGGACCGGGTCGTAGTGGAAGACCTTGCCGTTCACGAGCACGCCCTTCCAGCCGTGCCCGTGGGTGATGTCCTCGGCGGAGGTCCCCGGCTCGAACAGGTCGCCGTGGACGATCACGTACTCGCGGTCCGGTTTCGGATATTCCGAGGTGTATCCCTCCTTCGGGTCGACGATGATCACGCCGTACATGCCGCGCGAGATGTGCTCGGCCATCGAGTCCGCGCCGCAGTGGTAGATGAAGACGCCGGGATACTCGGCCTTGAAGGTAAACTTCTTGACGTCGCCCGGCTTGATCGCCTCGAACTCGTCGAGCACGTCGGCGCGCGCGGCATGGAAGTCCATCGAGTGGCTCTGCTGGTTGCCTGGATCGTTGATGAGCGTGAAATCGACCGTGTCGCCCTCGGTCACGCGGACGAGCGGTCCGGGGATCGTGCCGCCGTACGTCCACATCGGATGGGTCGTGCCGGCGTTGTCGATCACGAGGTCGAGCTCCTGGACGCGGATCTCGACCTCCACGGTGCCGGCGATGACGGGCGCGGCGACGAGAGTGAGGGCCGCGGCGACGATGGACGGTAGCGCTTTCTGCATGAACGGGATCCTCTTTGCCGGTGACGCCGACCTCCGTTATCAAGCTTCGTGCCATAACATAAATAGTTGACTGTGCGAGCTATTCTTCGAGCGGTTGTCACACTGACAACGGGCACGCCGTAGTCGTCTGGACAACGGAGTGTCCGTATGACAGCGACGCACGACTTCAGCCGCCTCGCCGGCATCGTCATGGACCTGACCGAGGCGATGCCGCGCGAGCGGCGTTACGAGCGGCTGCTCGACGCGTTTCGCGCAAGCTTCCCGTGCGACGCGATCGCGCTGCTCGAGCTCGACGGCGGCGTGCTCGTTCCGCGCGCGGTACAGGGGTTCAGCCGCGACACGCTCGGTCGTCGTTTCGTCGTGACGGAGCATCCGCGGCTCGCGCAGCTCCTGCACAGCCGCTCCCCGATCCGCTTCCCCGCCGACTCGGCGCTCCCCGATCCGTATGACGGCCTCGTCGAGAACGCGCACGGCCATCTGTACGTGCACGACTGCATGGGTGTCGCGTTGTATGTCGAAGGCAAACCGTGGGGCGTGCTGACCCTCGACGCGCTGACGCCCGGTCAGTTCGATGCGATCGACGGCGACGTCTTCGATGCATTCGCCGCCGTCGCGGCGGCGACGGTGCGGGCGGCCGAGTGGATCCAAAGCCTCGAGCAGCAGCTCGAGCGGCACCACCGTGTGAACCTCTGGGGCCTTCACGAAGGCGGACCGGAGGAGCTGATCGGTGAGAGCGAGCTTATGCAGCGGCTGCAACGCGAGGCGCGAACGGTCGCGCCGTCCGATCTACCGGTGCTGATCCTCGGCGAGACCGGTGTCGGCAAGGAGCTCGTCGCGAGGCTGATCCACCATCACTCGTCACGCGCGCAGGAGCCGATGGTGCACTTGAACTGCGCGGCGCTGCCCGAGTCGCTCGCCGAGAGCGAGCTCTTCGGCCACGTGCGCGGGGCGTTCTCCGGCGCAACAGAGGACAGGATCGGCAAGTTCGAGCTCGCGCACCAGGGGACGCTCTTCCTCGACGAGGTCGGCGAGCTGCCGCTCGCTGTGCAGGCGAAGCTCCTTCGCGCGCTTCAGAGCGGCGAGATCCAGCGTCTCGGCTGCGACGGAGCGCGCCGCGTCGACGTGCGTCTGATCGCGGCAACGAACCGCGACCTCAAGGAGGAAGTGCTCGCCGGGCGCTTCCGATTGGATCTCTATCACCGACTCAGCGTTTATCCGCTGCTCGTGCCGCCGCTCCGCGAACGCGGAGACGACGTGTTGCTCCTCGCCGGGTACTTTCTCGAGCGCAACCAGCGGCGGCTCGGTCTGCGCGGCGTGCGGTTGAGCGCGGCGGCGCGTCGGTGGCTGCGGCAGTACTCGTGGCCCGGAAACGTGCGGGAGCTCGAGCATGCGCTGTCGCGGGCGATCATCCGAGCGCTCGCGGATGGGCATCCGCGCGATCATCTGCTCGAGCTTGCGCCGAAGCATCTTGGTGCGGACGACGT
>CAZKNH010000237.1:0-4156 GCA_964553875.1 uncultured Gammaproteobacteria bacterium
AAGATGTGCTTCACCGTGTCGTCGGCGGGCGGTCGCCGCGGCGCCCAGATGGGCACGTTCGACGTCGGCCATCCTGACGTCCTCGACTTCATTCGCGCGAAGCGCGAGGACGGGCGCCTGCGCCAGTTCAACCTGTCTCTTTTGATCACCGACGAGTTCATCCGTGCGGTCAAGGAGAACCGGCCATGGCCGCTCGCGTTTCCGATCAAGCCGGACGAAGCGGCGCAGGACGGTCTCGACCTGAACGACCCCGAGAAGGTCATCTGGCGCGAGTGGCCGGTGACGGACGGCTACGTCGTCAACGAGCGCGGTCTCGTCGCGTGCCGCGTCTACAAGACGCTGCCGGCGCGGCGGCTCTGGGACGTGATCATGTCGTCGACGTACGACTACGCCGAGCCCGGCTTCGTGCTGATCGACCGCGTCAACGAGATGAACAACAACTGGTGGTGCGAGGAGATTCGCGCTACGAATCCGTGCGGCGAGCAGCCTCTGCCGCCGTACGGCGCGTGCCTCCTGGGCTCCATCAACCTCACGAAGTTCGTCGTCGCGCCGTTCACGAAGCACGCGTATTTCGACTGGAAGGAGTTCCGCGAGGTCGTGAAGGTCTTCACGCGGATGCTCGATAACGTCGTCGAGGTGAACGGCCTGCCGCTCGACAAGCAGCGCGACGAGATCCTGCGCAAGCGCCGCCACGGCATGGGCTTTTTGGGCCTCGGCTCGACGATCACGCTGCTCGGCATGCGCTACGGCTCGCCCGAGTCCGTCCGCTTCACCGAGGACGTTTCCCGCGAGCTCGCGCTCGCCGGCTGGGAGACGGCGCTGGAGCTCTCGCGCGAGAAGGGGCCTGCGCCGATCATGCTCGAGGAGTTCGAGGTCACGGAGCGGATGCTCGCGAAGCGGCCGGAGATGGCCGCGGACGGCTGGAAGGTCGGCGACAAGATTCCGGGCCGCGTGCTGCATGCGCGCTACAGTCGGTACATGCAGCGCGTGCGCGAGGTCGCGCCGGAGCTCGTCGAGCAGCTCGAGCGCGAAGGTGCGCGTTTCACGCATCACAGCTCGATCGCGCCGACGGGGACGATCTCGCTGTCGCTCGCGAACAATGCGAGCAACGGCATCGAGCCGTCGTTCGCGCACCACTACTTCCGGAACGTGATTCGCGAGGGCAGGAAGACGAAAGAGAAGATCGACGTCTTCTCGTTCGAGCTGCTCGCGTACCGCGAGCTCGTGAACCCGAAGGCGATGCCGGGCTCGACCGATCCCGCGGAGAAGCTGCCGGACTACTTCATCACGTCCGAGGACATCACGCCGAAGGAGCACGTCGACATTCAGGCCGCGGCGCAGAAGTGGATCGACTCGTCGATCTCGAAGACGGCCAACGTGCCGACGGACTACCCGTACGAGGATTTCAAAGACATCTACCTCTACGCGTACGAGAAGGGTCTCAAGGGCTGCACGACGTTCCGCTTCAATCCCGAGGCGTTCCAGGGCGTGCTCGTGAAGGAGAAGGACCTGAAGAGCACGACGTACCGCTTCACGCTCGATGACGGCTCCGTCGTCGAGGCGAAGGGCGACGAGCTGATCGAATACGACGGCGAGGTCCACACCGCGGCGAATCTGTTCGACGCGTTGAAGGAAGGTTACTACGGCAAGTTCTGACGACGGCGGGGAACGTGTCGGACGTGATTCACGAAAGCGGTGCCCGACACGCTTCCCGGTCAGCCCGAGAGGCAAAGGCGATGACCATCAAGATCGACAGGAAGATCGTCAAGTACTCGGTGTCTCGCGACGGCGAGAAGCGCGACGAGCAGGGAACGGAGTCCGAGCGCGAGCACTCGGAGGCGAAAGTCATCCGAATGCACGAGAAGCTCGAGCGTCCGGAGGTCCTGGTCGGCTCGACGTACAAGGTGAAGACGCCCGTTTCCGATCACGCGATGTACGTGACGATCAACGACATCGTGCTGAACGAGGGCACCCCGCACGAGCAGCGCCGGCCGTTCGAGATCTTCATCAACTCGAAAAACCTCGACCACTATCAGTGGATCGTCGCGCTGACGCGGATCATGTCCGCGGTGTTCCGTAAGGGCGGCGACGTCACGTTCCTCGTCGACGAGCTCAAGGCGGTGTTCGATCCGCGGGGCGGCTACTGGCAGCCGGGCGGCAAGTTCATGCCGTCGATCATCGCGGAGCTCGGTCACATCGTCGAGAGACACCTGATCAGCATCGGTTTGCTCAAGCCGCCGGGGCCGGATCCCGAGCAGCAGAAGTTTCTCGAGCAGAAGCGCAAAGAGTTCGAGGCGCGCAGCAAGCAGCAGGATGCCTTCGCCCAGGAGGCGTTCCCCGATGGCGCTCAGCTCTGCACGAAGTGCAACACCGCCGCGGCGGTGATGCTCGACGGATGCATGACGTGTTTGAACTGCGGTTACTCGAAGTGCGGCTGAAGCGCCGCTCACACGGTGCCGAAACGGTAGGCCTTCCGCGCTTCTGAGTCCGCGCTACGACTCAGGTATCGGCGGCCAACGGAAGTCAGCAGCCCTTCGATCAAGCCCGCGGCTTACCGATCCGCCGTTGGCCCGCTCCATTCCGACTACTGCCGGGAGCGGGCCCTTTTTCGCCCGCTCGAGATCGCGCGATGGACTTGCGTCAAGCGTGGAAATCCGCGACGCGGCGCGAGTTGAACCGCCGCCCGCAGACGAAGACGATTGGCCCGACGAGCCCGTACGGTGGAAGTACCTGCGATGACGTCGATGCGCCGTGCTCAGCCGATCTTCCGTCTGGTTCAGGCGGCGGTCGCCGCGTTGTGGGCGACCGCCGCGAGCGCGCAGACCGGCACCCCGGCCGAGCCCGGCTGGACCGGCGCCACGCATCCCGACGACGTGATCGCCGCGCGCCGCAACCTGATGCTCGAGCTCGAGGAGCAGATGCAGCCGATCGACTCCCATGCGGTCGGTGCAGCGGCGGAGCCGACCGAGCTCCGCGAGGCCGCTCGAGCGATCGCGGCGATGCTCGGCGCGGTGCCGCATCTCTTCCCGCCGACGACGAACCGCTATGATCCCGATGCCGAGATTCCGGCAACGCTCGCGCTGCCCGTCGTCTGGGAGAACTTCCAGGGGTTCTACGCGCTCGCCGACGCGGCCGCGGACGCCGCGACCCGGTTGGCCGAGACGGAGCTCGCGTCGGATCTGCCCGCCGCCTCCCAGGCGTTGCGGGGCGCATGCGATGCCTGTCACAGCGTCTATATGTATACGCGCCCGTACACGGCACCGGAGATCACGCCCGAGGATCTCGACTTCGACTTCGATTCGCTGTTCGAACCTTAGGTAGAATGAGCTCGCCCGGATAGCGCGAGCTCCACATTTGACGATCCACGTACCGGATTTCACGACGTTGCGCGTCCTCGTCGTCGGGGACGCGATGCTCGACGAATATTGGTTCGGCGACACCGGACGCATCTCGCCGGAAGCGCCGGTGCCGGTCGTGAAGACCGTCGCGACCGATCAGCGGCCAGGCGGCGCGGCGAACGTCGCATTGAATCTCGCCGCGCTCGGCGCCGCGCCGGTGCTCGCGGCGATCGTCGGCGACGACGAGCGGGGCAGGCGTCTCGCCGCGCTGCTCGAAGGCCGCGGCGTGCACTGCCGCTTCGTCTACTCCGATGCGGTCTCGACCGTCCACAAGCTGCGCGTGCTCGCGCGTAACCAGCAGCTGATCCGGCTTGATTCGGAGCAGTCTCTCGCCCCGGCCGCGCCGGCGCTCAGGCCCGTTTTCGACGCTGCGCTCGACGAAGCCGACATCGTCGTGCTCTCCGACTACGCGAAAGGGACGCTCGACGGCGTCGAGATCCTGATCGATCGCTGCCGTCGCCACGGCAAGCCGGTCCTGATCGATCCGAAGGGCGTCGACTTCGCCCGCTACCGCGGCGCGACCCTGCTCACGCCCAATCAGAGCGAGTTTCGCGCGGTCACGGGGGCATGGCGGGACGAGGAGGAATTTCTCGCGAAGGGCGAGGCGCTTCGCGCCGAGCTCGATCTCGACGCGCTGCTCGTCACGCGGGGCGAGCGCGGGATGGCGCTGTTCCCGCGCGATGGTGCGCCGTCCAGGCTCGCGGCCGAGGCGCGCGAGGTGTTCGACGTGACGGGCGCCGGCGATACGGTCATCGCGC
>CAZKNH010000238.1:0-4092 GCA_964553875.1 uncultured Gammaproteobacteria bacterium
TGATCGAGATGAACCCGCGCGTGTCGCGCTCGTCCGCGCTCGCGTCGAAGGCGACGGGCTTCCCGATCGCGAAGGTCGCGGCGAAGCTCGCGGTCGGCTATACGCTCGACGAGCTGCGGAACGAGATTACCGGTAACGCGACGCCCGCATCGTTCGAGCCGACGATCGACTATGTCGTGACGAAGGTCCCGCGGTTCACGTTCGAGAAGTTCCCGCAGGCGAACGACCGGCTCACGACGCAGATGAAGTCGGTCGGGGAGGTGATGGCGATCGGCCGCACGTTCCAGGAGTCGCTGCAGAAGGCCCTGCGCGGGCTCGAGACGGGCATCGACGGGCTGACGCCGATCCTCAGGTCCATCGAGACGGACGAAGAACGAGCGCTCCTGAAGCGCGAGCTCAGCATGCCCGGCGCGGATCGGATCCGATACGTCGCGGATGCGTTCCGCCTCGGCATGTCGTTCGACGACATTCATCAGCTCACGAAGATCGATCCGTGGTTCCTCGCGCAGATCGAGGACCTCGTCGAGACCGAGAAGGACGTCGCCGCGAGGGGGCTCGACGCGCTCGAGCCGACGACGCTCCGGTCATTGAAGCGCAAGGGGTTCAGCGACAGCCGGATCGCTTCGATCCTCGGTGTGAACGAGAACGTCGTGCGCAAGTCGAGGCACATGCACGGCATCCGGCCGGTGTACAAGCGCGTCGACAGCTGCGCGGCGGAGTTCGCGACGACGACGGCGTACCTCTACTCGACGTACGAGGAGTACTGCGAGGCGGATCCGACGGACCGCGACAAGATCATCATCCTCGGCGGCGGCCCGAACCGCATCGGACAGGGCATCGAGTTCGACTACTGCTGCGTGCACGCCGCTTTCGCGCTGAAGGAGATCGGCTACGAGACGATCATGGTCAACTGCAATCCGGAGACCGTCTCGACCGATTACGACACGTCGGACCGCCTCTATTTCGAGCCGCTGACGCTCGAGGACGTCCTCGAGATCGTCGACAAGGAGAAGCCGAAGGGCGTGATCGTGCAGTACGGCGGACAGACGCCTCTCAAGCTCGCACGCGCGCTCGAGGCGGCGAAGGTGCCGATCATCGGCACGTCGCCGGACTCGATCGATCTCGCCGAGGATCGCGAGCGCTTCCAGAAGCTCGTGACCCGCCTCGGCTTGAAGCAGCCGCCGAATCGGACGGCGCGCACCGAGGAGGAGGCGGTCGCGATGGCGAAGGAGGTCGGCTACCCGCTCGTCGTCAGGCCGTCGTACGTGCTCGGCGGGCGCGCGATGGAGATCGTCTACAGCGAGGACGAGCTCAAGGACTACATGGCGCAGGCCGTCAGCGTATCGAACGAGAGCCCCGTGCTGCTCGACCGCTTCCTCGACCTCGCGGTCGAGGTCGACGTCGACGCGGTCTGCGACGGCCGCGAGGTCATCATCGGCGGCATCATGGAGCACATCGAGCAGGCCGGCGTCCATTCGGGCGATTCGGGCTGCTCGCTGCCGCCGTTCAGCCTGAGCGAAGAGGTGCAGCGCGAGATCAGCGAGCAGGTCAGACGCCTCGCGATGAGCCTCGAGGTCGTCGGCCTGATGAACACGCAATTCGCGATCCAGAACGGCGTGATCTACGTGCTCGAGGTCAACCCACGCGCGTCGCGGACCGTGCCGTTCGTATCGAAGGCGACGGGCATGCCGCTTGCAAAGATCGCGGCGAAGGCGATGGCGGGCATGGATTTCGCGCAGCAGGGCGTGACCGCGCCGCGCCGCCGGCCGTACTTCGCCGTGAAGGAGTCCGTGTTTCCGTTCATCAAATTCGGCGATGCGGATCCGATCCTCGGCCCGGAGATGAAGTCGACCGGCGAAGTCATGGGGATCGGGCGGACCTTCGGCGAGGCGTACGCGAAGGCGCAGATCGCATCCGGCGTCGACCTGCCGCGCTCCGGGCTCGCTTTCCTGAGCGTTCGCGATCGCGACAAGCCCGCCGCGGTCGAGCTCGGCAAGGCGCTCATCAAACGCGGGTTCGAGATCGTTGCGACGGGTGGAACGGCGGAGGCGCTCGCCCGCGGCGGCGTCCCGTGCGCCAGGGTCAACAAGGTGCGCGAGGGCCGGCCGCATATCGTCGACATGATCAAGAATCGAGAGATCAGCTTGATCGTGAATACGACCGAGGGTAAACAGGCGATTCGAGAGTCGCATTCGATTCGCGCCGCGGCCGTGCATTACAAGGTGACGTACTACACGACCCTTGCGGCTGCGAAGGCGACGTGCGAGGCTCTCGATCATCTCGACAACGTCATCGTCAACCGATTGCAAGACCTGCACGAGGAGGCAGCGATTTGAGCAAGGTGCCACTGACGGCGCGCGGGGCAGAGCAGCTCAGAGAGGAGCTGCGGCGCTTGAAGAACGAGGAGCGGCCCCGGATAGTGAACGCGATCGCTGAGGCGCGGGCGCACGGCGACCTGCGCGAGAACGCGGAATATCACGCCGCCAAGGAGCAACAAGGCTTGATCGAGGCACGCATTCGCGACATCGAGTCGAAGCTCGCGAATGCGCAGATCATCGACGTCACGCAGCTCGACGCGAACGGCCGCGTGGTATTCGGCGCGACGGTGCACCTCGTCGACGTCGAGAGCGGCGAGTCGACGAAGTATCAGATCGTCGGCGAGGACGAGTCCGACATCAAGGACGGGCTCTTGTCCATCAGCTCGCCGATCGCGCGTGCGCTGATCGGCAAGGAGGAGGGCGACACGGCCGAGGTCGTGACGCCGAGCGGCCGACGCAGGTACGAGATCGCGCGCGTCGAGTACATCTGAGCTTCGACGTCGCCGAGGTTCTCTTCCTTTCCTTGAGGTCCGCGCGGAGGGTGCGTCTTCGACGATGGCTTTCAGGGGGACGCGGGAAGAGCGCCCCTGCCGCTCGGTCGCGGCCATCCATGGCCGCTCACGCCCCCTGAGAAAGCCATCGAAGCGCCGCAGACGTATGGAAGGGGCCGTGCACGTTCCCGCCGCGATGCCCTCAACGCAACGAAGGTCGGCCACGCGATGCGCTCAATGAAGGCACGCCTCGGTTCCTCGGTGATGAGCAGTCAAGGCCGACACGGTCGGCGAAACACGACGGAGGAGCTCAGGATTGCGGGAGACGAATCGACGACGGATTCGCGGGTCGGTACAGCAACGCGACGTAACCCGCTTCCTTGACGAGGCACGCTTCCGCCATCGGCGCGAGCTCGGCGAAAATGCGCGCTCTGCGTTGCTTGTCCCCGAATCGAACGCGAACCTTGACGAGCTCGTGGTCGGCAAGCGCCTTGTCGAGCTCCTTGCGCAGCGAGTCAGTGACGCCGCCGGGGCCCACGTCGATGACCGGTGTCAGGGTATGACCGAGGATGCGCAGGTAGTTGGATTGCTCTTCGGTAAGATGCATCCGTTTTTTGTTGTGCGCGCCGCCCTCGCCGGCGCCGTCGGACGAGGATAGATGAGTCGACGCGGCGGGTCCAGTAGCCGATGGAAGCAGCGGCAGGAGCGAGACCCGTACGTCGAGCGCGCCGTGCGTGAAGGCTGGCGCTCCCGGGCGGTCTTCAAGCTCGCTCAGATTCACGAGAAGGAGCGTTTGCTGCGCCCCGGCATGCGCATCGTCGACCTCGGCGCGAGCCCGGGCGGCTGGAGCCAGTATGCGGCCCGGATCGTCGGACCTAAGGGGCGGATCTGGGCCATCGACCTCCTGCCGATGGATCCCGTTCCGGGCGTCGAGTTCTTGCTCGGTGACTTTACCGATCCCGACGTCCTCGAGGCCCTGAAACGCGCGATCGGCCCGGAGAAAGTGGACCTTGTTATGTCAGACATGGCCCCAAATATCAGCGGCATGCGGGCGGTCGACCAGCCGCGGAGCATGGCGCTCGCCGAGGAGGCCTTGTGGTTCGCAATGGAGGTTCTCGCGCGCGGCGGCACGTTTCTTGTCAAGCTGTTTCAGGGCGAGGGTTTCCCCGAGTTCGTGCAGCGTGCACGCGACGAGTTTCGGACGGTTCGCCTCGTCAAACCCAAGGCTTCGCGGCCCGAAAGCCGCGAGATCTACATGCTGGCCAGAAACTATGGGATGTAGT
>CAZKNH010000239.1:0-4059 GCA_964553875.1 uncultured Gammaproteobacteria bacterium
GCTGCGGATGGCGGCGGCGCTCGAGGATCTGTGCGATCAGCGCGCCGGTGGCCGGTAAGCGCTCCAACAACCCGTCGTTGACGGCGCCTTTCGTGACCGCCCCGGAAGGCATTCGATTAACCGCGTAATGGTATGCCCGGAACGGGCGTGGTAGCGCGGGCAGCGATCAAGCGGTCTGCTTCAGCTGCGCTTTGACGTTCCAGGGCAGCAGCGCCTCGAGGTCCTCGACGGTCCGAGCAGCCGGCAGTCGTTCGAACAGCTGTAGCAGATAACCGTGCGGCTCGAGCCCGTTCGCTTTTGCCGTCATCACGAGCGAGTAGAGGTTCGCGCTTGCGCGGGCGCCGAATTGTGTATCTGCGAACAGCCATGCGCGTCTTCCGACCGCAAAGGGGCGGATCTGGTTCTCGCAGTAGTTCGTATCGACGGGCACGTCCGGATGCTCGAGGAACCGCGAGAGCTTCTCCCACTGGTTGGCCGTGTACGCGAGTGCCTTGCCGAGTGCGCTCTTTGGTGCGATCCCCGGCAGCAGCTCGTCCACCCATTGCTTGAACGCCACCATCAGCGGCGCCGAGCGCTCCTGTCGAATACGGCGCACTTCTTCCAGGGCTAGCGGCTCGCCGCTGCGCTCACCCTTCTCGCGTAGAGCCTTGATATGCCGCTCGACCTGATAGACCTTGCCGATGAAATCCTCGACTGCGACGCGGGCCAGGCTCCGCCCCGAAGGCAACTCGCTGACCTTCTGCGCCTGCTTGTAGTAGCGCCGGCAATGCGTCAGACAGCCGAAGTGCAGCAGCCCGAGGTCCGTCGCCGCTATGTCGTACAGTTCGAGCCCATCCGTCAGCAGCTTCCCTCCGTAGGGACCTGCAGGGCCCTTCAGCAGCCGCTTCACTGCCTCGGCGTTGCGGGAGGGTTCGTAGTTGAACAGCACCAGCCGGCGGCCGGGCGGCCCGCCTGTCCGCACGATCATGTAATGATCGGCACTCGGCGACTTCTCGCTCTTTAGAACCTGCAGCGGCGTCTCGTCCATCTGCACCAGGGGCGCTGCGAGCAACTCCTCGTGCATCAGCTCGATCAACGGCACCACCTTGTCGCCGCCGATCTTGTTCATCCAGCTCCCGAGCGTCCCGGCGCCGATCGATAGCCCCTGTCGCTCCAGCTGCTGATTGACCCGGAAGATCGGCATCCCGTCGACGAACTTGCTCGCCGCCACGTGCGCGAGCAACGACGCGCTCGCCACGCTCTTCGGCAGCAGTTGCTCCGGCACCGGCGCGATCTTCACCCCCTCGCGGCACTTCGGGCAGCTGTACTTCGGGCGCACATGCCGCTCGACCCAGATCCGCGCCCGCTCGTAGTGATAGCGCTCGCTCGTCTCCTCGCCAAAGCGCACCAGTGTCGTGTGATCGTGCGGGCACACCTTCTCGTGCTCCGACAGATCGTGCACGATCTCCTGCCGCGGGAAATGCTCCGCAATCGCCATGCGGTGACCGCGACGCTTGCGCTCGTGCGCTTCGATCGTCGTCGTCTTCTGCGCGTGCGCTTCTTCCGCCGCCGCGATCGCAGCCAGCACCTCGGCTTCGTTGAACAGCAGCTTCTGATCGGGGGAGACGTCGGCGCCGCTGCGCTCGCTCGAGCGGCCAAAGAACTGTGCCTTCAGCCACCGTGCTTCTTCTTCCAGCAGGACGGCGCGCTCGGTTAACCGCTCGTTCTCTTGCTTGAGTCTGCGGTTCTCTTCCTCGAGCCGTTCCAGCCGCTCGAGCCTCTCGCGGCTCGCGCGCTCGAGAAGCTTCAGCCGCGCTGCAAGCTCGGCGTTCTTCTCAAGTACCTTTGTGGAACGATTGGAAGGAGGGAGCACGGAAGCGAAGTATACCGTGCTCGCCTCTCAACACAACGTCATCGTGATGATGCGAAAGCGATTAGCTCGCATACGCAAGCTGCAGCAACCGATGCGGCTGGCGGAACACGTCGTAGCCGTCGAGCAGCCAGTTCAGCTGCTCCACGGTCAGCGTCACCACGTCATCTTCGAAGTCGCGCGGCCATACGAACTTCTCGCCGCTCTCGATCACCTTGTACCACAGCACGAAGCCGTTCCTCTCCCACGCGAGCAGCTTGATCCGATCGTAGCGCTTGCCGATGAACGCGAAGATCGCGTTCGAGAACGGGTCCTGACGGATGACCTCCTGTGCGAGCATCGACAGCCCCGTCCTCTGCAAGCGCATGTCCACGGGCTCGCGGTGCAGGTACACGCGAACTCCGTCGCCATCAGGCCGAAGCATCGCTGCGGCCCTCCAACACTTCACTCATCCACGCCGCCTCTGGCCACTGCCCGAGCTCGAGCACGCAACCGCTCGGATGGCGGACCCGGCATAGCACTGCACCGTCCCCTCGTGATGACGCTGATCCCGACGTTACACGTACCGCGGCAAACTTCGATGGCGCCTTCTTCCTTCTGGTATCGCGACCATCGAGAGACGATGGCCGAACTCGCGGCAGCATGCCCTTGCGAACCATGTCCCTGCGCGTGGAATACAGTGCCCGCGGCTTGATGCCGAGCTCCCCGCAGTACTCCGTCAGCGAGATGCCTCGTTCCTTCGCCTGGCGAACGTGCTCGAGGTACCGCTGCTCCCGCTCCGTCAGCTTCTGCTCGTCGATCTCCATCGCGCTCTCCGTACGCGGCACCAGCGCCGCGGTGAAGAGCATCTCCGGATCAAATCCAGGCGGGAAGAACGCGGTTTATGGAGCGCTTACCTTTTGATTAAAGCTAACGGACGACTTCGAGTAGTTCCAGTGGCTCGTTGACTATGCCGAGCGGTCCACGCGGCAGCACAAACTGCATCGTCTGCCCGTCACGCCGTACGTCGACGACGACCGACTCACCAGGTCCACCATCGACAGACAGCGTGTTCAGCTGGGCTAGGCTGAACACGCGCTCGCCTCGGTAACGGACTATTTCGTCACCAGGCAGCAATCCACCTCGCTCGGCTGGCGAACCGGCCAGCACCTGAGTAACGCCAACCGTTGTTGGTCGGCCTAGTGCCGCCAAATACCGCTCGTACTCGGCATCGCCCATCTCGGTGCGCAACGCGGCGTCCGGATCGATCAGCGACAGCAGATAGTTGGGGTCTGGCGGCTGACCTTCGCGGCGCATTTCATACGCAGCCTGTATTCTGTCCATCTTCAGTTCCTCGGAACGGCGTCTTATCCATGCTACGCGTTCAAGTGAGAAGCCGGCCGCGAGTAGCTGCTCCGTCTCGCGCTGTTCTCGAGCAACGCTCCGAGCTTCGCGCAGCTCGGCGATAAGTTGGCCCGCTTTCTCGCTGCGCTCCAAAACTTCTTGCGGCGTAAGCGGTGTGTCGCGGACTGTAACCTCTTCTGTTGACGCCGCATCCTTCCGCAACGCCTCGATTTCGCTAACCAGCGCCGTCAACCGCCCATCGATCGTCGCGAAGCGCTGATCGATGTCTGCGCGCAATGTTTCGACGTCCTCCCGCGAGGCGTTGCTCAAGACCTCTAACGAAATCGCGCTATCCTCACTATGTGCCCTCCAATCCGGGTCCCGGTGAACGAGAGTCGCGAGAATTAAGCCGGCCGCCACTCCGGAGACCACCAGTCCAAGCGTCTTTAGCACCATCTCTCCTCCGACAATCTTTTGTGCAGGATTGTACCAGTCTACTTAGTGCGATGACACCTCCCTCCGTCGCGGGAGGAGAACTCGGGGTGAATGTCGAGCTGGGTCGGCACGCTTTCTTCGCGGGCATATTCAAGAAACGATTCGAGACCGAAGGGCGAGCGCTTGAGCCGATTTGCGTCGTCGCGCCCCGAACTCCAGCTGCTCGCGCGTTCGCTATCGCTCAGAACGACCCAGTCCTTGGACGTTCGCGCAATGGCTCCGCCCCCGTACAGACAAGGAGCGAGTAACCAAATATGCGAACGTCTGATTCACGACGCTAGCGTCAAAGACAAACGACCTTGCTACTGCCAAGGAGCGTCTTCCGCAAAGCCGTGTGGGCAGCCCCCTTGTTGGGGATTGGCTCAAGAGAGCCATCCCTCAAGCTGACCTAA
>CAZKNH010000240.1:0-4059 GCA_964553875.1 uncultured Gammaproteobacteria bacterium
GATCGGCCGCGGCGGGCAGAACATTCGTCTCGCGAGCGAGCTGACCGGCTGGGAGTTGAACGTGATGACCGAGTCGGCGGCCGAGGAGAAGAGCGAGAAGGAGGCGCGTGAGGTCGTCGCCCGCTTCATGAAGGAGCTCGACGTCGATGAGGACGTCGCGACCATCCTCGCTCAGGAAGGTTTCACGACGCTCGAGGAGATCGCGTACGTGCCGGCGTCGGAGCTGCTCGCGATCGAGGAGTTCAACGAGAGCATCGTCAGCGAGTTGCGGTCGAGAGCCCGTGACGTCCTGATCACGCAGGCGATCGTCAGCGAGGAAGTCATCGATCAGGCGGAGCCGGCGCAGGATCTGCTCGAGGTCGAAGGCATGGATCGCGAGCTCGCGTACGTGCTCGCGAGCCGGGGGATCGTGACGCGCGAGGATCTTGCGGAACAGGCCGTCGACGATCTCGAAGGGATCGAGAATCTCGACCGGGATCGAGCGGCGAAGTTGATCATGGCGGCTCGTGCGCACTGGTTCGAGGGCGAGCAAACAAGCACGGCCGAGGAGAGGTAATGGCGGAAGTAACGGTCGCGGAATTTGCGCGAGTCTTGAAGGTCCCCGTCGAGCGGCTGCTCGTCCAGCTCGACGAAGCCGGCATCAAAGTCAAGGGGGCCGAGGACAAGATCAGCGAGGACGCGAAGCTCGAGCTCCTGACGCACCTGCGCCGTGCGCACGGACGTGAGGACGCCGGGGCGCCGCGTCGGATCACGCTGAAGCGCAAGTCACAGAGCGAGCTGAAGCTTCCGAGCGGGCAGGGGCGCGCGCGGACGATCAGCGTCGAGGTCCGCAGCAAACGGACGTACATCAAGCGGGACGTGCTCGAGGAGCAGGCCCGCAAGCAGCAGGAAGAGCTCGAGGCGAAGCGCCGGGCCGAGGAGGAAGCGCGGCTCGCCGCGGAGCGCGCCGAGCGCGAGAAGCGCGAGGCCGAGGAGGCCGCACGCCGCGAAGCCGAGGCACGCGAGGCCGCCGAGCGCGAAGCGCGCGAGCGCGCCGAGGCGGCGCAGCGCGAAGCGGAGGAGCGTGAGCTCGAAGCGCGCCGCCGGGCCGAAGAGGAGTCTCGCCGCGCGGCCGAGGAGAGCACGGTCGAGCGCGAGCGCGACGAGGAAGAGAAGCGCGCCGCCCAGGAACGCGAGCAGCGTGAGCGTGAGGAGCGCGAGCGCCTCGAGCGCGAGCGGGCGGCGAAGGCTCGCGAGCAGGAGCGTGCGCGCGCGGCCGCGGCGCCGCCGAAGCGGGGCAAGGCCGCACCCGATCACACGCTGCACGTCGCGCCCGGCACCGGCCGCCGCAAGAAGAAGCGTCCGGATCGCCGCCGCGCGGTGCAGGTCAGCGTTGACTCGCAGCACGGCTTTGCGAAGCCGACGGCGCCCGTCGTCCGTGAGGTCGAAATTCCGGAGACGATCAGCGTCAGCGAGCTCGCTCAGCGGATGGCCGTCAAGGGCACCGAGGTCATCAAGACGCTGATGAAGATGGGCATGATGGTCACGATCAATCAGATGATCGACCAGGACACCGCGACGCTCGTCGTCGAGGAGCTCGGCCACGTCGCGAAGCCGCTGAAGGAAAGGGCGCTCGAGGAGCGGCTGCTCGAGTCCGTCGACGCGAGCGCATACGGCGAGCCGGTACCGCGGCCGCCCGTCGTGACCGTCATGGGACACGTCGACCACGGCAAGACTTCGCTCCTCGATTACATCCGCCGCACACGCGTCGCGTCGGCGGAGGCGGGCGGCATCACCCAGCACATCGGCGCGTACAACGTGCAGACGCAGAAGGGAAGGATCACGTTCCTCGATACGCCGGGTCACGCCGCGTTCACCGCGATGCGCGCGCGCGGTGCTCAAGTCACCGATATCGTCGTGCTCGTGGTCGCCGCGGACGACGGTGTGATGCCGCAGACGATCGAGGCGATCCAGCACGCGCGTGCGGCCGGCGTGCCGATCGTCGTTGCGATCAACAAGATCGACCGTCCGGACGCGGATCCCGATCGCGTTCGCAACGAGCTCGCGCAGCAGAACGTGATCCCCGAGGAGTGGGGCGGCGACACGTTGTTCGTCAACGTGTCGGCGCATACCGGCCAGGGCATCGACGAGCTGCTCGATGCGCTCGTGCTGCAAGCCGAGCTGCTCGAGCTCAAGGCGCCGGACAAGGGACCGGCTGCCGGCGTCGTCATCGAGGGCAGTCTCGAGCGGGGCCGGGGCGCGGTCGCGACCGTGCTCGTCAACAAAGGCCGGCTCAAGGTCGGCGACATCCTGCTCGCCGGGCAGGAGTACGGCCGCATTCGTGCGATGTTCGACGAGACGGGCGCACCGGTCAAAAGCGCGGGTCCGTCGATGCCGGTCGTCGTGCTCGGTCTTTCGGGCACACCTTCGGCCGGCGACGAGGTCCTCGTCGTACCGGACGAGCGCAAGGCGCGCGAGGTCGCCGAGCTCAGGCGGGGCCGCGAGCGCGACGTGAAGCTTGCGCAGCAGCAGGCGGCGAAGCTCGACGATATCTTCACGCAGATGCGGGAGACGGGCACCGCGTCCCTCTCGTTGCTGATCAAGGCCGACGTGCACGGCAGCGCCGAGGCGCTGCGCGACGCGCTCTCGAAGCTGTCGACCGACGACGTCAAGGTCACCGTGATCGGCGCGAACGTCGGCGGCATCACCGAGTCGGACGTGCAGCTCGCGGCGACGTCGAACGCGATCATCATCGGCTTCAACGTCCGTGCGGACGCCGGAGCGCGCAACGCGATCAAGGAGACCGGCGTCGACGTTCGCTACTACAGCGTGATCTACGAGGCGATCGACGACATCAAGGCAGCGATCTCCGGCATGCTGAAGCCCGAGATCCGCGAGCAGATCGTGGGTCTCGCGGAGGTGCGCGAGGTCTTCCGGTCGCCGAAGTTCGGCAACATCGCGGGCTGCATGGTCGTCGAGGGCTACGTGCGGCGCAACAACCCGATTCGCGTGCTGCGTGACAACGTCGTGATCTACGAGGGGCAGCTCGAGTCGCTGCGGCGCTTCAAGGACGACGTGACGGAGGTGAGGGCCGGAACGGAGTGCGGCATCGGCGTCCGCAACTACAACGACGTGAAGGTCGGTGACCAGATCGAGTGCTACGAGCGAACGGAGGTCGCTCGGACGCTGTAAGACGGCGCTGGAGCCTCGAAGCGGAGGCTCCGGCGGCTCGAGACCATGACGCAGGACACGAGAAGAAGGCGAGTCGGAGCGGAGCTGCACCGCCTGCTGAACGAGCTGCTGCGCACGGAAGTCAAAGACCCGCGCCTCGAGGACGTGACCGTCAACGACGTCGAGATGAGCGGCGACCTGAGCGTCGCCAAGATCTATTACTCGACGCTCGATCCTGACGCGCCCGCCGAGGACGCGCAGAGCGGTTTCGTGAAGGCGAGCGGGTTCCTGCGCGGACGAATCGGCCAGGCCCTACGGCTCAGACGCGCGCCCGAGCTCCATTTCATCCGCGACGAGAGCGCGCGCCGCGGCGCAGAGCTCACGCGGCTCATCGACAGCGTGCGCGCTGCCGAACGCGCCGCCGAGCGCGACGCGGACGAGAGTGACGACCGCGGCGCCGACGAGGACGGTACGCGCCCCGGGCACGACGGCGACGAGCACTGAGCGTTTTTACCATGGGTTCGAGACGCGGACGGAACGTCCGGGGCATATTGCTGCTCGACAAGCCGAGCGGTCTCACGTCGAATCAGGCGTTGCAGCGCGCGAAGCGGCTGTTTCAGGCCGCGAAGGCGGGGCACACCGGCAGTCTCGATCCGCTCGCGACCGGGATGCTGCCGATCTGTTTCGGCGCGGCAACGAAGCTCGCGGGCTACCTGCTCGACGCGCGGAAGACCTATGCCGTCACGGCAAGGCTCGGTATCGCCACCGATACCGGCGATGCGGACGGGAACGTGATCGCGACGTCGGATGCGGCGCCGCCGGACGAGCGCGACGTGCGGGAAGCGGTCGGGTCTTTCGTCGGCGAGATCGAGCAGACGCCGCCGATGTACTCGGCGCTGAAGCGGGACG
>CAZKNH010000241.1:0-4045 GCA_964553875.1 uncultured Gammaproteobacteria bacterium
TTCGCCGAGACGGCCGGCACGTTCGTGAACGCGGAAGGGCGCTGGCAGAGCTTCGAGGCCGCGGCCGATCCGGTCGGCGACGCGCGGCCGGGCTGGCGGGTCCTGCGCGTGCTCGCGAACCTGCTCGGCATTGACGAGATCGATTACCGCTCCGCCGCGGAGGTCCTCGATGCGGCGCGGAGCACGATCGGCGACGTGAGACCGGACAATCGCTACTCCGGGCAGATCGAGGCCGGCGTCGAGACGGCTCAGGTACCGCTGGAGGAGCTCGACGTGCCGATCTATTCCGTCGACGCGGTCGTGCGGCGATCCGAGCCGCTGCAGCGCACGGTGTTCGCGCGCGGCGCGGGCGCCGAGCATCAGGTCACCGAAGTGAGATTGCAGAGCGCGGGATGAGCAGCGTGTCGCAGATGTTTGGGCCGTACTGGCCGCTTATCCTGGACATCATCGTGATCTTGCTGAAGATCATCGTGGTGATCGTCCCGCTGATTCTCGGCGTCGCGTACTTCACGTACGTCGAGCGCAAGGTCATCGGGTTCATCCAGCATCGTCTCGGACCGAACCGCGTCGGCTATCGCGGGCTGCTGCAGCCGTTCGCGGACCTGTTCAAGATGATGTTCAAGGAACTCGTCATTCCGACGAACGCGAACCGCTTCCTGTTCGTCATCGCGCCGATCGTCTCGCTCGTGCCGGCGTTCGCGACGTGGGCGGCCGTGCCGTTGAGCGACGAGTTCGTCATCGCGAACATCGATGCGGGGCTCCTCTATATCCTTGCGCTCACTTCGCTCGGCGTATACGGCGTCATCCTCGCGGGCTGGGCGTCGAACTCGAAGTACGCGTTTCTCGGCGCGATGCGCTCGGCCGCGCAGATCGTCGCGTACGAGATCGCGATGGGGTTCGCGCTCGTCGGCGTGCTGATGGCCGGCGGGAGCCTGAACCTCGGCCAGATCGTGCTGGCGCAGCAGGGAACGAGCATCTTCAGCTGGTTCTGGCTGCCGCTGTTCCCGTTGTTCGTCGTCTACTTCGTCGCCGGCGTTGCCGAGACGAACAGACACCCGTTCGACGTCGCCGAGGGCGAGTCGGAGATCGTCGCAGGGTTCCACGTCGAATACTCGGGCATGGGGTTCGCGCTCTTCTTCCTTGCCGAGTACGCGAACATGATCCTGATCGCGGCCCTGACGTCGATCTTCTTCCTCGGCGGGTGGCTGTCGCCGTTCGCCGGTATTCCCGGGCTCGACGGCACGTGGCTCGCCGAGCCGAGCGTCGTCTGGCTGGGTCTCAAGATGGCGGTCTTCAGCTTCATCTTCCTGTGGATCCGCGCGACGTTCCCGCGTTACCGCTACGACCAGATCATGCGGCTCGGCTGGAAGGTGTTCATTCCGATCACGATCGTCTGGATCGCGGTCGAGGGCGTGATGGCCGCGCTCGAGGTGGGCCCGTGGTCGGCGTGATTGGAAAAATCGTGTCAGATACGTATTTCGATTTGCGCCGTCTGCGTATGAACGGTCTCATGGCGATAAACGTGCCTGACACGATTTCTTGCGCGGCCGCCAAGGAGGCGACATGTATCCGGTAAAGACATTCCTGATGACGGAGCTCCTCGACGGGCTTCGTCTCACGTTCAAGCACCTGTTCACGCGCAAGGCGACGGTGCTCTACCCGGAGGAGAAGACGCCGAAATCGCCGCGGTTCCGCGGGCTGCACGCGCTTCGCCGCTACCCGAACGGGCAGGAGCGCTGCATCGCGTGCAAGCTGTGCGAGGCGGTCTGTCCGGCACAGGCGATCACGATCGAGTCCGGCATCGGCCCCGACGGCACGCGACGCACGATCCGCTACGACATCGACCTCTTCAAGTGCATCTACTGCGGATTCTGCGAGGAGGCGTGCCCGGTCGATGCGATCGTCGAGACGCGCATCCACGAGTTCCACATGGAGCGCCGGGGCGAAAACATCATGACGAAGGACAAGCTCCTTGCGGTGGGCGACAAGTACGAGGCGATGATCGCCGCTGACAAGGCGGCGGACGCGCCTTACCGATAGGTCAAACTCGAGAGAAGCACCTTGGCTACGACGGTCCTGTTCTACGCGTTTGCCGCGATCCTCGTGATCGCCGCGCTGGGCGTGATCACGAGCCGCAACCCGGTGTATGCGGCGTTGTTCCTGGTGTTCGCGTTCCTTCAGAGCGCGGTGCTGTGGCTCTTGATCGAAGCGGAGTTCCTCGCGATCGCGCTGGTGCTGGTCTACGTCGGCGCGGTCATGGTGCTGTTCCTCTTCGTCGTGATGATGCTCGACATCAACCTCGAGGAGCTTCGCAGCGGCTTCACGCGGTACCTGCCGCTCGGCATCGGCGTGGCCCTCGTCGTCGTGATCGAGATCGCATACGTGATCTGGTTCCGCGCGGACGGACGGGCGTTCGTGACGCCCGAGCGGAATCCGGCGGACTACAGCAACACGAAGGAGCTCGGCGCGGTGCTCTACACCGAGCACGTCTACGCGTTCGAGATCGCGGCGATGCTGCTGCTCCTCGCGATCGTCGCGGCGATCACGCTGACGATGCGCAAGCGCGAGGGGCTCAAGGTCCAGGACGTCCCCGCCCAGGTGGCCGTCCGTGCTCAGGATCGTCTGCGCGTCGTCAAGGTGGAGCCCGTGAAGGAGCAGGCGGGATGATCACCATTGCCCACTACCTCGTCCTCGCGGCAATCCTCTTCAGCCTCGCGGTGGCCGGCATCTTCATCAACCGCAAGAACGTGATCCTGCTGTTGATGTGCATCGAGCTGATGCTGCTCTCGGTGAACTTCAACTTCGTCGCGTTCTCGCGGATGCTCGGCGATACGCTCGGGCAGATCTTCGTGTTCTTCATCCTGACGGTGGCTGCCGCGGAAGCCGCGATCGGCCTCGCGATCCTGGTCGTGCTGTTCCGCAGCAAGCGCAGCATCAACGTCGATGCGCTCGATTCGTTGAAGGGATAAGCGGTGGAGTCGATCTATCTCATCATCGTTCTCGCGCCGCTCCTGGCCTCCGCGATCGCCGGGCTCGCCGGCGGAAAGATCGGACGGGCCGGAGCGCACAGCGTCACGATCGCCGGCGTCGCGATCTCGTTCGCGCTGTCGCTGTACGTGCTCTGGAGGCTCGCGTTCGGCGGCGCGGAGCCTTACAACGGCAACGTCTACGAGTGGGCGACGGTCGGTAACTTGACGATCGCGGTTGGCTTCCTGATCGACAGCCTGACCGCGCTGATGATGGTGGTCGTGACGGGCGTGTCCCTTGCCGTGCACGTCTACACGATCGGCTACATGCACGACGATCCCGGCTACACCCGCTTCTTCAGCTACATCTCGTTGTTCACGTTCTCGATGCTCATGCTCGTGATGTCGAACAACTTCATGCAGCTGTTCTTCGGCTGGGAAGCGGTCGGCCTGGTCTCGTACCTCCTGATCGGGTTCTGGTTCAAGCGGCCGTCGGCGGTGTTCGCGAACCTGAAGGCGTTCCTCGTGAACCGCGTCGGCGACTTCGGCTTCCTGCTGGGCATCGGCGGCGTGCTCTACTTCGCGGGCTCGCTCGACTACGCGGAGGTGTTCGCACGGGCGGAAGGGCTCCAGGGGGAGACGATCAACATCCTCGGCGCGGCCGAGTGGTCCGCGCTCACGGTCATATGTATCTGCCTCTTCATCGGCGCGATGGGTAAGTCGGCGCAGGTGCCGTTGCACGTCTGGCTGCCGGACTCGATGGAGGGTCCGACGCCGATCTCCGCGCTGATCCATGCCGCGACGATGGTCACGGCAGGCATCTTCATGGTCGCGCGCATGTCGCCGCTCTACGAGTTCTCCGAGCCCGCGCTCGCGTTCGTGATCGTGATCGGCGCGACGACGGCCTTTTTCACGGGGCTCTTGGGCCTCGTGCAGCAGGACATCAAGCGGGTCATCGCGTATTCGACCCTGTCCCAGCTCGGCTACATGACGGTCGCGCTCGGCGCGTCGGCTTACGCCGCGGGCATCTTCCACCTGATGACGCACGCGTTCTTCAAGGCGCTGCTCTTCCTCGCCGC
>CAZKNH010000242.1:0-4023 GCA_964553875.1 uncultured Gammaproteobacteria bacterium
GGAAATCGGGGTCAGACCCCTTTTTCAGAGAAAAGCCGGGGTCGAAGCCTTTCATCCTTCCATGGTGCGCTCTGCCTCGCACCAAGAGCGCCACCTTGGAAATCGAGATCAGAGCCCCGTTCTCGCGGAGAAAAGCTGGGCCAAACCGTTTTCGTGAGCCCTCTGTCGCGCAGCAAAACTCCGCCTGTAGCGCCGTGCCGGGCACCCCTCACACCAAGAACACATTGGCGACCGTCGATAGGCGTTCGCATCACGTGTCCTCCCCAGTTCACGAAGGACAGACCAGAGCCCTTTCGTCAAAGGGAAAGTGCTCCTGACCCGCACAGCCTGCCTTTGGCACATCCCAGTAAGAAGGGCGTTTGGCGCCCACTTTCCTCCGCGCGATCCCAAGGGAAGCCCTTAGGACAGTCTTCCCTTGCACCATCTCAACGGAAAAAGGGCTCTGACCCCGATTTCCTGACCCCGATTTCCGCGACCGATTTTCCTATCGGGCTCTGACCCTAATTTTTGTCGCGCCGCCAGGCGCTCTCGTCGCGCAGGTACACCGGCAACGCCTCTTCGGGCGCGAGGACGCGGCCGGCCGCGACGTCGGCGGCCGCGGCGACGAGCAGATCACGTGCAGACGGCACGAGGTCCGGCACGACGCGCAACGCGCGCGACGCGAGCGGTGCGAGCACGTCGGCGTACGCGGCAAAGCCGCTGCCGACGCCCGCCCAGCCGTCGCCGTCGACGCCGCCCGGCGCAACGAGCGCTTCGGGCGGGCACAGTCGTTCCTCGCCGCGGAGCAGAGCCCTTCCCCGCTCCACGACGTATCGCGCGACGTAGACCTCGCGCATACGCGCGTCCACACAGACGAGCGCATCATCGATGCCGAGCTCGCGCCACGCGCGCTGCGCGAGCGCCTCGAGGCTCGACACCGCGACGACCGGCACACCCGAAGCGAGCGCGAGCCCCTGCGTGACGGCCGCAGCAATCCGCAAACCCGTGAAGGAGCCCGGACCGCGCCCGAACGCGATCGCGTCGAGGTCGCGCAGCGTAATGCCCGCCGCATCGAGCACGTCGTCGACGAACGGCAGCACGAGATCGGTCTGCTCGCGCGGCGTCGCGATGAAGCGCTCGAGCACGTCGTCGCCGTGCAGCAGGGCGATCGAGCCAACGGGACTCGACGTTTCTAGCGCGAGCAGATTCATGTCACGGAGCCGCTCGAGTGGATGCTGAGATTCTGGCATGCAGCGCGTCGGCGATGAACGTTCAAGTCGCCGCGCCTGCGCGTGCGTCAGCTGCGAGCGACGCGGCGAACTCGAGCGCATCGTCGAGCTCGTCGACGATCGGCATGTCGGGCAGGCTTTTCAGGAAGATTCGACCGTAAGGGCGTGTGCGCAACCGCGGATCGCCGATCACGACGATGCCGCGATCGCCGAAGTCGCGGATCAGGCGCCCGACGCCCTGCTTCAATGCGAGCACGGCCTCGGGCAGCTGCGACTCGACGAAAGGGTCGCCTCCGCCGCGCCGAATCGCGTCGAGACGCGCCTGCACGAGCGGATCGTTCGGCACCGCGAACGGCAGCTTGTCGATCGCGACGAGGCGGAGCGCCGGCCCCGGCACGTCGACGCCTTGCCAGAAGCTGCCGGTGCCGAGCAGCACCGCGTCGCCCGCTTCGCGGAAGCGCTCGAGAAGCTGATGCCGCGGCCCGCTGCCCTGCACGAGGACCGGTCCCGGCGCGTCGCGGAGCGCGATCCACTCGCTCGCGAGATGAAGCGCGCGATGGCTCGTGAAGAGCAGGAACGCCCCGCCCCCCGCGGCTTCGACGAGCGGCCAGACGACCCGCATGAACGCATCGATGAAGTCGCTCCGCGCGGGCGGCGGCAGTCCCTGCGGCAGATAGAGCCGTGCGTTGCTTTGATAGTCGAAAGGACTCGGCAGCACGTGCCCGTCCGCACGGGGCAAACCGATGCGCTTCAGGAAATGCGAGAAGTCGTCGCCGACCGCGAGCGTCGCCGACGCGAACACCCACGCCCCGCCCTGCCGCGCGATCGCGGCCGAGAGCTCGTCGCCGACGTCGAGCGGCGTCGAGTGCACGCTCAGCGTGCGCGGCGTGCGCTCGACCCAGCGAAGGCCCGCGTCGTCGTCGGTCTCGGTGATCCGCGCAAGCCGCAGTGCCGCGTCCTCGCAGCGCTCGCGCAGCCTCGCCACGCCTGCGGTCGGCGGCTCGGCATACGCGAGCGCCGCGTCGAGCGCGTCGAGCCGCGCGCGCCATTCGGCGACGTGTGGCACGAGCCCGGCGGCCGCCGCCCACGGCAGCCGGCCGAGCGGCGCGTGGTAGAGCGCGATCCGCGCATCGGCCGCGGCCTTCGTCAGCGCGTCGGCCGCCGCCTCGACCTCGGGCGAGCGGGCCGCTGCACGCGCCTCGACGATCGCGTCGCGCGCGATGAGCTCGAGCTCCCGCGTCGACGCGCTGACGCCGAAAAACTGCTGCGCGACGTCCGGCAGCAGGTGCGCTTCGTCGACGATCACGGCATCGGCCTCGGGCAGGAGCTCACCGAAGCCCGACTCCTTGAGCGCGAGATCCGCGAGCAGCAGGTGGTGGTTCACGATGACGACCTGCGCGGCGAGCGCGCGCCGGCGCGCCTCGGCGACGAAGCATCGAGTGAACTGCTCGCAGCGCCCGCCGAGGCAATTGTCGACCGTCGAAGTGAGCCAGCCGCGCGCCGGATGCTGCTCCGGAAGATCGTCGAGCTCGGTCAAGTCGCCGCTCCCGCCGGCGAGGGCCCAGGCCCGCACGGCCTCGAGCGTCCGGAGCGTCGCGGCGTCCGCGTCGCCGCTCGAGCGCGCGAGCTCGAGGCGATGCCAACAGAGATAGTTGTTGCGCCCCTTGAGCAGTGCGACGTCCACCGGCCGGCCGAGCACGCGCCCGAGGCGGGGCAGGTCACGTGCGAAGAGCTGATCCTGCAGCGTACGGGTCCCGGTCGAGACGACGGCGCGGAGCCCCGAGTGCAGCACGGGCACGAGGTACGCGAAGGTCTTGCCGATGCCGGTGCCGGCCTCGATCACGACGTGCGCCCGGTCGGCGAGCGCGTCCGCGACGATGCTTGCCATGCGCGCCTGGGCCTCGCGATACGAGAACCCGGGCAGGCGGCTCGCGAGCACGCCTTCCGGGCCGAACAGATCCGCGACCGCTTGCATCGGCGGACTATAGCGCGAATGCGGCGTCCCGCCGCAGCGCCGAATCCGGCTCCCCGCGCGCGGAATCGGGCACGGACCGGCGCAGAAACGATACCAATGGCGAAAAGAAACCGCGCGGACCGGACGCGCCTAAAGGCCGGCGGGGGAGCCGGAATCGAACGAACTGCTCAGTCCGTAGAACTCGCGACCGCAATTTTGGGAACCGCGCGTTATACTTCCGCCCACGCATCCCCCCACTTCAGCAGCGAAATACTCGATGACGACAAGACTCAAATCGCTCGGCGACTGGGTCGCCGAGGTGGCGGAGCTTACCCAACCCGACAAAATCCACTGGTGCGACGGTTCCGAGCAGGAATACCGCTCGCTGATCAAGCAGATGCTCGCCGACGGCACCTTGATCGAGCTGAACCAGAAGACCTATCCCCGCTGCTACCTGCACCGCTCCGACCCGCAGGACGTCGCCCGCGTCGAGCATTTGACTTATGTGTGCACGCGCAACCAGGAGGACGCCGGGCCGAACAACAACTGGATGCCGCCCGACGAAGCGAAGCAGCTGATGATCGAGTGCTTCCGGGGGTCGATGCGCGGACGGACGCTTTATGTCATCCCGTACTGCATGGGCCCGCTCGACTCGCCGTACGCGCGCTGCGGCGTCGAAATCACGGACAGCCCGTACGTCGTCGCGAACATGTACCTGATGACGCGGATGGGCAAGGCCGCGCTCGAGCGCATCGAGCGGGACGGCACGTTCGTGAAAGGCTGGCACTGCACCGGCGAGCTCGATCCCGAGCGCGGCTTCAGCATGCACTACCCCGAGGAGCTCACGATCATGAGCTCCGG
>CAZKNH010000243.1:0-3999 GCA_964553875.1 uncultured Gammaproteobacteria bacterium
CCGTGCACGGCACGAACAACCTGCGGATCGAGAACAACGTGACCTACAACAACGTCGGTCACTGCTTCTTCCTCGAGGACGGCATCGAGACGGGCAACGAGTTCGTCCGCAACCTCGGCATCCAGACGAAGTGCCACCCGACGAAGCCGTGCGTGCCGACCATCCTCGCCGCGGCCGGAGAGGCGCCGGGCTACGAGGATCGTCTGGAGATCCGGCAGGGCGGCCAGTCCTCGGAGGACGTTCTGCTCCCGTCCGACAACACGGTGGCGACGTACTGGATCACGAACCCCGACAACGTCTTCCGCGACAACGTGGCAGCCGGCTCCGACGTGACGGGCTTCTGGATGTCGCTGCCGGAGCATCCGAACGGTCAGTTCCTCGGCACGGAGATCAGTGCGAACACGTGGCCGCGCCGGATGCCGGTCCGCGAGTTCAAGGGCAACGTCGCGCACTCGAACTACGACGGCTTCATGTTCGACCGGAACATCAACGCCGACAACACGTTCAGCGTCACGGGCAGCTGGCATGTCGCCCACGAAGATCCCGCCGATCCGAACAGCAAGCCTCTGGAGACATACTTCGACGATCTCACGGCCTACAAGAACCGGAACGGCGGCATCTGGGGCCGCGGCGAGATGCACGTGTTCCGGAACGCGAAGCTGGCCGACAACGCGATGGGATTCACGCATGCGACCGGTTCGCTCGGTAAGCATCCTTTCACGTCCAAGGTCGTCGACTCGCTGTTCGTGGGCGAGACCGACAACGTCGGCAACCCAAGGACGGAGGCGGAAAAGAAATACGGACGCAGCCTGCCGAAGCCGCAATTGCCGGATTTCCCGATCCGGGGCTACGAGTACTACGACTACATTCACGACGTCGAGAACGTCACGTTCGTGAATTACGAGGACAACGCCACGCGCAAGGCCGGGGCGATCTCGTACCTGATGTATACGAGCGCCGGGATCAGCACCGAGAACTCCATCGAGGGTGCGAAGTTCATCGACGCGAAGCCGGTCTACTTCCCGGCGATGGAGCGCAAGTGGGGCAACGACAATGGGAACGGCGTCGCCTGGAAGACCGCGGTGATCCACGACAAGGACGGCTCGGTCGGCGGCGTCCCGGACGCCTACATCCTCATCCACGACGGCGTCGACGACATCAGCATCGCTTTCGACGAGACGGCGTGTGAGGCGAAGCCCGACTGGAACGCCGCGGTGTGCACGGGCGATATCGGACGCGTGAGCTTCGGCGGCCCCGGCGGCGGTCCGTTCGGCGGCGGCCGGAGCGCGGGTCCCGATGGTCCCGCCGGCCCCGCTCTCGCCACGATCGGTCCTGGTGCGGCGAACCGCCCTGCTCCGCCGCCGGTCATTCTGAGCCGCAACGGCCGGGAGTACAGCTTCAACGCAGGCACCGTCCGATCCGGCATCGAGATCAGGGTGACGACCGAAAGGCCGACGCTGGACATTACCCTGTCGGAAATGGATGAGGGCTCGTGGGTGATCTTCGAGCTGCCGGGTTTCACCACCGCAGCCTCGGGCACGGAGCAGGAGAGCCTCGATGCGCTTCGTCAGGCCCGCGAAACCTCGTTCTTCAAGGACAAGGATGCGCTTTGGATAAAGGTGGTCTCCAACGGCAACGGGGCCCGCGGCCCGCGCGGCGGCGGACCGTTCCCAGGAACCACCGTGCAGGTCAGCCGGTAAGCCAACACTGCCCTACGAAGCAAGAGCCCCCGGCGATGCCTGGGGCTCTTTTCTTCCGATGATCACCGAGAGAGTTTCCACTCCAAGAACTCCTCGGCAGAATCCTGGAGCTCCAAGATGGCCTCGGCCAGCAACGCGTGACCGTTGCACGCCGCTATCGCTGCCCCGCACGTCACGATCCACGTCTCATCGAGGCGCCGCGCACCGATGGCACCGACGATCGCCGGCATCCTCCGCAAGGCCCCAAGGTAGTCCGACTCGAGCTCCGGCGGAACCTTCGGACCGCGGCCCTTTGCGCGCGCGATCTCGATCATGACGGGGAGCAACAAATAGTCATAGGTCGCACGGAGCGGCTCTTTCTCGGCGAGCGCGAGCACGTGCGGAACCGCGGCGTAGCTGGCCGAGTAGACGTCCCCCTGATGGCACAGCGAGCTCCACAGGGTGTAATACGGTTCGTCTTCGTATTCTGACTTTTGGGGGTAGTTTTCCAGGGCACGGAGCAAGTCCGGAATATCTTCGGCGGGCCCGTACGCGTGAGAGAGCGTCGCCCAAATGTTACTGTCGAGGCTGATCATGTGCTTACCGTCCGGGCTTTCTGCGAGATTGTATGGATCCGTCTCGGAAGCTCCGAGCGGCAACCGGCGCCGATGCCGGGCATCGCTTCGCCCTTGTCAGACTACCGCCTCTCGCTGCATCCGCGGCGTGCCTCGAGCTCGATGATGATCTCGACTTCGTCGCCGACGAGACTGTCGGCGACGCCGTAGGTCATATCGAAATCGCTGCGCTTCAATGTTCCGCGCGCCGAGACGCCCATGACCTCGGCGCGGTCGCCGAACGGATACGGCGCGTGCTTGTTCAACGTCGCCTCGAGCGTCAGCGGTCGTCGCACCCCGAGCAGCTCGAGCTCCCCGGTCACGGCGAATGTGCGCTCTCCGGTGCGCTCGGCGCCTTGCGCGGTGAAAGTCATCTCGCGGTGAGAACGGCTGTCGAGAAAATCGTCGCTCCGCAGGTGCCGGTCGCGCTCCTCGTGCGCCGTGTTCACGCTCGCCGTGTCGACGACGACGCGCACGTCGGACAAGGCCGACGCCTCCGCGTCGAACGTGTACCTGCCGCGGACGTCGAGAAACCGCCCGAGCGTCTTCGCGAAGCCCGCGTGCTCGACGAGGAACGCGACCGTGGTATGCGCCGGGTCGAGCTCGTAACAGGCGGGCTCGGCGCCCGCCGGGCCGGGCAATGAACCCGCCCCGACGACGGCCGCGGAAAGGACGAGGCTTTTGCATCGCATGACGTCAATGATACCCCCCCGGCCTCCGAGTTCTCCGCCGCCGGTTCGGGTCCAGCCTGCATGCATATCGCCAATCCCTTGTCTTGAACGGATGGCAGAAGCACAGGATCGCCGACCGCGAGCCACGGCACGCCAGTGCGCGGGATTACGGCGGCACATTGCCGACCTTCATTACTCTCGTTCTTGCAATTACCGTGCACACGGCTATACTCCGCATCCACCTGAATTCCGCCGACGAGGCCGACGAAGGGCGAGACCTCGATCCGACGATAGCTCCGCCCGCTTCGAGCGCGATCGGTTGCACGTGCCCGAATGGAGATTGTCAGCCATGGTGCAGACTGTCGCTTTCTATGCCGGCATCGTGATGGGAAGCATCCTTTTGCTCGCCGTCGCGTTGGTATGGGTTCGCAAGCAAGCTTTCGGCATGGGCGGTTCCGTGATGTGTCTCTCGGGGATCGCTCTGGTCGGCCTTACCGTCTTCCGAACCATCCAATTCGAGATCGATGCAGGACGTCTCATCGCGAAGTTCGAGCAGCAGATCGACGAGTTGAACGCGAAGGTCGAGGCGGCGGGTGAATCGGTGAACGCGGTCGCGACCGCGAATGCCGACTTATCGCGTGACGTTGCCACGTTGACCTCCGCGGTCACGACGACGAGCCAGCAATTCCAGGAGCTGGCCGACGAGCTCGTGCGGACAAGGACGTTGCCGGAAGAACGCGGCTTGAGGCTGCGTGACTCGGTCGTCGTGCCGCAGATCAACCCCAACGTTCTCGAGGAGCGCGCGCGGATGCTGGAACGTGCCCGCATCCGGTGAACGCCGGAGGGCTCGCCCCGCGCCGCGCCCCTACGATATGCAGACGCGGCCAACTCGAGCGATCGTTCCAGGGTCCGTGACGAATACGCCCGGACTACGGCGTTTCCGAACGCGAGCGGCATGGCGAAACAAGCTACAATTCGCCGGGACGCGGTCGTCCGACATCGCCGCCAACACGATGGGCCATTCGCCGATGAGAG
>CAZKNH010000244.1:0-3956 GCA_964553875.1 uncultured Gammaproteobacteria bacterium
AGCCTCCGGATCGCGTCGTCCCACTGCCTCGAGATCGTGTCGAGGTAGCCGCGAACCTCCGCGAGGCGGCGAGGCTCGAGCTCCCACACCGTCTCCCGGCCGATGCGTTGACTGCGGACGAGGCCCGCGGCGGCGAGGGCGCGCAGGTGCTTCGTCACCGCCTGGCGCGTGACGCGCGTGCCTGCGGTGAGGCGCACGATCGACTGAGGACCCGAGCAGCACAAGCGGGTCACGATGCGTAGCCGCGTCTCGTCGCCGAGCGCCGCGAAGACCGTAGCGGTCTCCGCGACGCGCGCCTCCGCGGCCGAGGGGCTCGAGCGAACCATCGTGCTAGCTTTCTCCCGTGACGTACCTCTCGATCAGCCGGCACTGAATCTCCCAGCCCTGCGCATTCGACGTGAACGCTTGCGCACGCTTCTCGAGCGGTACCGAGTCGAATCCGGATTCCGTGATCGTCAGCATCACGCCGCCGTCCGCTTCCTCGAGCTCGAACGTCACGAGCGTCATCGGTTGCTGAAGCGGATCGCGGTCGGGCTCGACCTCGTACGGATGCCACCGGAACGAGAAGAGCCGCATCGGCTCGATACGCTCGACGACGATGACGAACTCGATGCCGGCGTAGGCCTCCTGCGACTTCGCGACCTCCGCGTCCATCTTCGTCGGCACGATCTTGGCGGTCAGCGTACGTCCGGCTGCGAAGTCGCCCCCGAGCTCGACGCCGAACCATGTGCCGAACTGCTTAGCGTCCGTAATCGCGCGCCAAACGCGCTCGAGGCTCGCGCGGAGCCAGACCTTCTTCTCGATGCGATCGGTGACGTCCGTCATTGGCAACCTCCGGGTTGCCTGTAGCGTATCGAGCTGAGGGTAGAAAGGCAACCTTGGGGTTGCGGGTCTAGCGCAGCGTAGGCACGTTGGACTTACAACGGCCACACGAGGAGGATCATCGGCACCCCGACCGCGACGACGAGGAGCTCGAGCGGAAGCCCGAGCTTCCAATAGTCGCCAAAACGGAACCCGCCCGGACCGAGAATCAGCGTGTTGTTCTGATGGCCGATCGGCGTCAGGAAGGCACACGACGCACCGAGCGCGACGGCAATCAGGAACGAATCGGTGTTGGTACCGAGCTGAGTCGCCGTGCCGATTGCGATCGGACACATCACGGCTGCAGTCGCCGCGTTGTTCATGAAGTCGCTGAGCGTCATCGTCACGACAAGAATCAGCGTGAGCGCGATCACGGCGTGCCCCTGAGCGACGCCGTCGAGCAGGAGTCGCGCGATCAGATCTGCAGCGCCCGTCGTCGCCATCGCGCCCGCAACCGGAAACAACGCGGCAAGCAGCACGATTACCGACCAATCCACGGCATCGTACACCTTACCCGGCGATACGATTCGGGTCGTCACCATGACCAGCGCGCCGGCAGCGAACGACACGGCGGCGGGCAGCAAGCCCATCGCCGCACCCCCAACGGCGGCAAGCATCGTCACGATCGCGATCGTCGCCTTGCGCGCGTCCGGGAGACGGAGCGGACGTTCGGCGAGCGGCACGCAGCCGAACTCGCCCGCAAACTCGTTCATCGTATCGGGGTTGCCTTGCATCAGCAGCACGTCGCCCGGCTTCAACGGCATCGTGCGCAGTCTCGCAAGAGAACGATGTCCTTGCCGCGAGACTGCGAGGAGGTTCAAACCGAAGCGCGTGCGCAGCCCGATGTCCGTCGCAGATCGCCCGGTCAGTTTCGAGCTCGGAAGGACAGCAAGCTCCGTCAGGACGACTTCGTCCGATTGGATCGCGCGCTTCTTGTCGTCCCTTTTGGCCGCCTTGGGGGCCTTCCTTGCGGTTCGATCGGGATTCTCGCCGCCTCGATCCAAGCGGGCCGCCGCATCGCCGCGTGCATTTCTGTCGCCGTTGCCTGCGTCGTCATCGCGACGCACGTCTTCCTCGAGCTTCAGGCCGAGTGTCGACAACGCTGACGCCAGCGCCTCCGGATCCGCCTCGATCACGAGGATGTCGCCGGGGCGTACACGGCGTGCGCGGGAAGGTCCGGGAATCCGCACCTCGTCGCGGACGAGCCCGACGACCTGAGCCTCCGCATCGCCGAGCGCCGCTTCGATCTCGGCGAGCGTCATGTCTACGGCCTTACTCTTGTCCTGAACCCGCGCTTCCGTCAGATAGGCGCCGAGCTCGAAGCTCTTGCCGGCGGTCTGGTCCCTGCTTGGCACGAGTCGCCAGCCGAGCAGAGCCACGAACAGCACGCCGGATACTGCCACCGCGGCGCCTACCGGCGTGAAGTCGAACATCGCGAAGCCTTCCGCCCCGGCCTGCACACGAAACCCGGAGACGATCAGGTTCGGCGGCGTGCCAATCAATGTGGTCATCCCGCCCAGGATCGAGCCGAAGGATAGCGGCATCAGCACTCGCCCGGGAGGCAGACCGAGACGCTGCGCGATCTGGATCGCGACGGGCATCAGCAATGCGAGCGCGCCGACGTTGTTCATGAACGCCGACAGCACGGCGGCGAGCCCCGTGAATGTGCCGATGCTGACCAGCGGCCCTGCCTTCGTAGGCAGGATGCTCCGCGCCAGCGCGTCGACGGCACCCGACGTCAAGAGGCCCCGGCTCATCACGAGCACGCATGCCACCGTGATCACCGCCGGATGCCCGAAACCGGCGAACGCTTCCGCGGCCGGCACGAGGCCGAAGAGCACACACGCGATGAGCGACGCGAGCGCGACGATGTCGTGCCGCCAGCGGCCCCAGAGGAAGAGCGCGACGGTTGCAGCGAGAATCGAGATGATGATCGTCTGCTCGTGTGTCATCGATGTAAGCGGGACTGGTTTTCCGGAAGTAGTGTAGGCTGCGCCTTGGCAGGGCGGGTCAGCAGGGCGGGAGGAGCCCGATGATGAAGCAGGCGGCCCCCGACGCGCCGACCGGCGCGCGGCGCGGCAGCGACGTGCTCGAGCGGTTGCGCGAGCGGCCGCCGGCGCTTTGGTATCGCGGCGAGAGGGTGCTCGATGTGACCGTGCACCCGGCCTTCGCACGCGGCGTATCGACGCTCGCCGAGCTCTACGACCTCCAGTGGCAGCACGCGGACGTCTGCCTTTTCGACTCGCCGACGTCGGGGCGCAAAGTCGGCCGGTCCTTCCAGATGCCGCGGACTCACGAAGAGCTCCGCACGATCGGCCGCGCGATGAAGATATGGGCCGATCATACGTACGGGATGATGGGCCGCTCGCCGGATTACCTGAATCGTGCGATCACGGCCTACGCCGCCGGCGCGTCGTTTCTGGCCGAGGCCGACCCTCGTTTCGGCGCGAACGCTCGGCGTTACCACGAGCACCTGCGCGAGCGGGATCTTTCGCTCACGCATACGCTGATCCCGCCGCAGGCGAATCGGGCCGTCGGGCCCGCGGGACAGGCGGATCCGTTCCTCGCCGCGCGCGTGAAGGAGGAGACGGATGCGGGTCTCGTGATCCGCGGCTGCCGCATGCTCGCGACGCTGCCGGTCGCGGACGAGATCATGGTGTTCCCGTCGACGCTGCTCAAGGGCGGCGACGAGGACGCGCCGTACGCCTTTGGTTTCATAATCCCGAGCGATATGCCGGGGCTCAGGTTCATCTGCCGCGAGAGCGTCGACTACGGGCGCTCCCATTTCGATCATCCGCTCGGCTCGCGTTTCGAGGAGATGGACGCCGTCGTGATCTTCGACGACGTGCGCGTCCCGTGGGAGAACGTGCTGCTCTATCGCGACGTCGAGCGTTGCAACCGCGCGTTCGCGCGCACGGGCGCGGTCGTGCACATGGCGCACCAGGTCGCGGTCAAGAACGTCGCGAAGTGCGAGTTCGTGCTCGGGCTCGCGTATTTGCTCGTCGATACGATCGGCGTCGAGCGCTTCCAGCACATTCACGAGAAGCTCGCCGAGATCTGGGTGAACCTCGAGACGATGAAGGCGCTGCTGCGCG
>CAZKNH010000245.1:0-3932 GCA_964553875.1 uncultured Gammaproteobacteria bacterium
TCGACGAACACGCAGACGAGCTGATCGCCGATCGCCGCATGGAGCAGCGCCGCGACGACGGACGAGTCGACGCCGCCCGAGAGCGCAAGCAGCACGCGGTCGCTGCCGACCTGCGCGCGGATCCGCTCGATGTGATCCGCGATGATGTTTCGCGCCGTCCACGTCGGCGGGCAGCCGCAGACGTCGCGGACGAAGCGCGTGAGGATCTCGAAGCCGTGCTCGGTGTGCGTGACCTCGGGATGGAATTGCAGACCGTAGATCCGACGCTCCGGGCTCGCGATCGCCGCGAGCGGCGCGTTGCGCGACCTCGCGATCGCCTTGAAGCCGGGCGGCAGCCGCTCGACGCGGTCGCCGTGGCTCATCCACACCTTGAGCGTCTTGTCCGCGCCGCCCAAGCCCGCGAGGAGCGGATCGTCCTCAATCAGCTCGACCTCGGCGTACCCGTACTCGCGCTCGGTCGACGGACGCACCTCACCGCCGAAGCGCGCTGCGAGCGCCTGCATCCCGTAGCAGATGCCGAGGAGCGGAACGCCGGCCTCGAGCACCGCGTCCGGAATCGTCGGCGCGCCGCTCGCCGTCGTCGACTCGGGACCGCCGGAGAGAATGATGCCCGCCGCGCCGAACGACCTGATCGCGTCGTCCGAGACGTCGTGCGCGTAGATCTCGCTGTAGACGCCTGCCTCGCGCACACGGCGAGCGATCAGCTGCGTGTACTGCGAGCCGTAGTCGAGGATCAGGATTTTGCGTTCCATCAGATTTCAGGCGCCGCAAGCTGTGTCAGACACCATTCTCCGCGAGGCGGAAAATGGTGTCTGACACGATCCGACATCAGTCGATGCGGTAATTCGGCGCTTCCTTCGTGATCGTGACGTCGTGGACGTGGCTCTCGCGCCGGCCGGCCGCGGTGATCCGCACGAAGCGCGGCTTCGTGCGCATCTCCTCGATGTTCGCGCACCCCGTGTAGCCCATCGCGGCGCGCAGGCCGCCGATCAGCTGGTGCACGATCGTCACCAGCGTGCCCTTGTACGGGACGCGCCCTTCGATGCCCTCGGGCACGAGCTTCTGCAGCTCTTCCGCGGCATCCTGGAAGTAACGATCCGCCGAGCCGTGGCGTCCCGCCATCGCGCCCAGCGACCCCATCCCGCGATACGACTTGTACGAGCGGCCCTGATAGAGCTCGACCTCGCCAGGTGACTCCTCGGTGCCGGCGAAGAGGCTGCCGATCATCGTCGTGTGCGCGCCCGCGGCGATCGCCTTCGCGATGTCGCCGGAGTAACGGATGCCGCCGTCGGAGACCACCGGCACGCCCGTGCCTTCGAGCGCGGACGCGACCTCGGCGACCGCCGTGATCTGCGGCACGCCGACGCCCGCGACGACGCGCGTCGTGCAGATCGAGCCGGGGCCGATGCCGACCTTGACCGCATCGGCGCCTGCTTCGACGAGCGCGCGCGCCGCCTCGCCCGTCACGATGTTGCCCGCGATCACCTGCAGCGACGGATACGCCCGCTTGATCTCGCGGATCCGCTCGAGCACACCGCGCGAGTGCCCGTGCGCGGTGTCGACGACGACGACGTCGACGCCGGCCTCGACCAGCAGCGCGACGCGCTCGTCGGTGTCGTAGCCCGTGCCGACGGCCGCACCGACGCGAAGCCTGCCGTTCTCGTCCTTGCTCGCGTACGGATAGTCCCTGGCCTTCTGGAAGTCTTTCGCGGTGATCATCCCGCGCAGCCGGAAGCGATCGTCGACGACGGGGACCTTCTCGATCCGGTAGCGGTGCAGCAGCGTCAGCACCTCGTCCTTGCTCGCGCCCTCGCGAACCGTCACGAGCCGTTCCTTCGGCGTCATGACCGACGATACGGGCGCGTCGAGCTGCGTCTCGAAGCGCAGGTCGCGGTGCGTCACAATGCCGACGAGCTCTTCGCCCTCGACGACCGGCACGCCGGAGATGTTCTTCGAGCGGGTGAGTTCAATGACCTCCCTGATCGTCGCCGTCGGACCGACCGTTATCGGGTCTTTGATAATCCCACTCTCGAATTTCTTGACGCGCCGCACCTGGCCCGCCTGCTCGCGCGGCGACATGTTCTTGTGAATGATCCCGATGCCGCCTTCCTGCGCCAGCGTGATCGCGAGCCGCGCCTCCGTCACGGTATCCATGGCCGCGGAGACGATCGGGATATTCAGCGTCAGCGAGCGAGTGAGCTTCGTGCTGAGGTCGACTTCGCGCGGCAGGATCTCCGAGTACGCGGGCTCTAAGAGGACGTCGTCGAATGTGAGCGCCTCGTGAATGATCCGCATGGGAGCTCCAACCGGGTGGTGGATTTGAGCGGGGCAGTTTAATGCCCGGACGGGAAACGGTAAATGGCCGTGGGCGCGAACGGAGGCGTATGTCCCGTATACTCTTGCAGTTATGCTGAGCGGTGAAAACCTCGAGCTCGAGCTTTCCGTCGAAGAGCGGCGCCAGATTCTCACGGTCTCGGCGCTGAATCGCGAGGCCCGCCTGCTCGTCGAGCGCAGCTTCGGCACGGTCTGGGTCGAGGGCGAAATCTCGAACCTGTCGCGGCCCACGTCCGGCCATCTCTACTGGTCCTTGAAGGACGCGAACGCACAGGTACGGTGCGCGATGTTCCGACAGGCCGCGCGCAATCTCGGCTTCGCGCTCGAGAACGGCCAGCAGGTCGTCGTGCGCGCGCGCGTCAGCTTCTACGAGGCGCGCGGCGAGTTCCAGCTCGTCGTCGACGAGGTCGAGGAAGCGGGCGAAGGCCTGCTGCGTCGCCGTTTCGAGGCGTTGAAGCGGCGCCTGAAGGCGGAGGGACTGTTCGATCCCGAACGCAAGCGCCCGCTGCCGCGCGTACCGAAACGCATCGGCGTCATCACGTCGCCGACGGGCGCGGCGATCCGCGACGTGCTGACGGCGTTGAGGCGCCGCTTTCCGACGATTCCGGTGCTGATCTATCCGACGAGCGTCCAGGGGAACGGCGCGGCGCAGGAGATCGCGCGCACGCTCGAGCTCGCGGACCGGCGCCGTGAATGCGACGTGCTGATCCTGACGCGCGGCGGCGGCTCGCTCGAGGATCTCTGGGCGTTCAACGAGGAGATCGTCGCGCGTGCCGTCGCCGCCGTGAGCATCCCGATCATCGTCGGCGTCGGCCACGAGACGGATTTCACGATCGCCGACTTCGCCGCGGATCTGCGCGCGCCGACGCCTTCGCAAGCCGCCGAGCTTGCGGTGCCGGACTGCGCGGAGTGGCGGCATCGCCTCGCGCGCGCCGCCGCGCACCTCGAGCGTGCGGCGACGCGAAGGATCAGGAACGACGCGCAGCGGCTCGCCGTGCTCGCGCATCGGCTGAACCGCTGCCATCCGGGCCTCTTGCTGCGGCAGCAGGCGCAGCGGATCGACGATCTCGAGGGCCGAGCGCGGCGCGCGCTGAAGCGTCTGATCGACGAGCGGCGCGCGCGGCTCGTGCGGCTCGCTGCGCGCGTCGACGCGCGGAACCCGCAGCACCGCGTCACGGCCGCAGCGCAACGCTGTCGCTTCGCGTCGGAGCGGCTCGAGCGCGCGATCCACCGCCGCATCGAGCGGCTGTCGCACCGCCTCGCGATCACGAACCGCACGCTGCGCTCGCTGAGCCCGCTCGCGACCCTCGACCGCGGCTACGCGATCGTCGCCCGCGCCGACGACGGCCACATCGTCACGGACAGCTCGACGGTCGCCGCGGGCACCGGCCTCTCGATCCGTCTCGCGCGCGGCGGCCTGACGGCCACCGTCGCCAAGACGCTGCCCCCCGCCGACGACTGAAAAAATCGGGGTCAGACCCCTTTTTCTCACGCGCAGAATCGGAGCCCTTCTTTCGTACGCGCGGCAGCTTGACCGGGGGGTCAGAGCCCGGTTGACCCAATTCCCTGCGGAAAAGGGGTCTGACCCCGATTCTTCG
>CAZKNH010000246.1:0-3931 GCA_964553875.1 uncultured Gammaproteobacteria bacterium
CCTTCTGCGGCTTCTCGCGGCGGAACATCGGGCCGCTGCACCAGAGCTTCTGCTGGCGGTTGTGCAGCAGGCCGTGCGTCAGGCACGCGCGGACGATGCCGGCCGTTGCCTCCGGGCGCAGCGTCAGGCTGTCGCCGCCGCGGTCCTCGAACGTGTACATCTCCTTCTCGACGATGTCCGTCGCCTCGCCGATCGAGCGGCGAAAGAGCTCCGTTTTCTCGAGGACCGGGATGCGGATGCGGTGATAGTCGTAGGCCTTGAACAGCTCGGCCGCCGCCGTCTCGAGCCGCTCCCACAGCAGCTCGTCGTCGGGCAGCACGTCGTTCATGCCCTTAACGGGCGAAATGATCGAAGTCATGATGGCTCAATTCTCCGGCGAGAGCCGGAAGCGCGCGAGATCGCCGTTCCGGCTGCCGGCAGGATACGCGAAGGGCTGGCCGTTCACGCGGATGATGACGCCGTCCGCGTTGCCGAGCAGCACTCGAACCTCGCCGTCCGCGCGGATCCGCTCCTCGGCACCGGCACGCGCGAGGCCGTAGAACAGCCTGTCGCCGCCGGCCGACGTGATCTCGGTCCACGAGTCCTCGATGAACCGGAGCTCGATCTCGAGCCCGCCGGCGGCGCTCGTCGCCGGGTTCTGCGCGGTCGTGTCGGCGACGGCTGGCGTGACGGCGGCGGCGGCCGCAGCCGGGGAAGCCGCCTCCCCGCCGGTCGGCATGGGGGCGGCGCCGTCCGCCGCGGCATCCGGCGAAGCCGCGGTGCCGCCGGCCGGTCCCGGCGTCGCCGCTCCGGACGCACCGGCGGGGTCCAATGCACCGGCCGGGTCGGACCCACCGCCATCGTCGGCCCCGGGCTCGGGCGTCACGTTGGGCGTACCCGGCTCGACGCCCTCCGCATCCGGCCCCGAAGCCGCGTCGGCGCCGGTCACACCGGCGGAACCGGGCAGCACCGCCGCAACCGCCGCGGGCCGCGCGGAGGTCCCGGCCGCCGCGGACGCGCCGGAGTCGCCGGTGCGCGCGGGCTCCGCGGGCTCGCTCGCGGCCACGGTCGGCGGCTCGACCGCCCTGTCCTGCGACGACCCGCCGAGCTGCCACACGCCGACCGCCGCGAGCACGAGCACGGCGGCCGCGACGCCGATCGTCACGGCGCTCGACGGGCCCTTCTCGCGCTCCGCCGGAAGACGTGCCTTGAGCGGCGGCTCCGCGCCGCGGAGCCGCTCGCGCAGCTCGCCGAGCAGCGGCTCGGGATCGATGCCGAGGAGCTCGCAGTAGTGCTTCAGATAGCCCTTGACGAAGACGGGCGGCCCAATGTCGTCGAAGCGGTCCTCTTCGAGCGCGACGATGAACCGGGGCTCGATCCGGAGGAACTCGGCGACGCGCTCGATGCTCGCGCGGTGAAACTCCCGGGCCGCGCGCAGCGTCTCGCCGATGGTCGGTGCTCGGGCCGAACCCTCGTCTTCGTCCGCCGATGACGGCTCGTCATTGCGCATCGCGTTCGAACTGTTGCAGCTGCGCGAGCTCCTGGGATTGCGGGAACTCGGCGCGCAGGCGCTGCGCACATCGCTCGGCAGCCGCGCGGTCCTGAAGCTCGCGCTCGATGTTGTAGCACAGGAGCAAGACGGCCGGTGTGGCCGGGCGCACATCCAGATACCGCTGCAGGAACGCTCTCGCCTGCAGATAGTTCTCGCGCTGGTACGCAAGCTCCATCATGCCCGCGAGCGCATCGGCGAACCCGGCGTCCCTCGCGAGCGCCTCGCGGTAGTACTCCTCCGCCCGCTCGAGATCGCCCGCGGTGCGCGCGCAGTGACCGGCATTCGTCGCCGCGGCCACCGGCGTTTCGTAGCGCGGGTTCGAGATCGCCCGGCGGAAGTACGGCTCGGCCTCGTTCCAGCGATTCCGCCGACACAAGGACACGGCATACGCGTTCGCGATGCGCGGATTGGCGGGCTCGAGCCGGATCGCCCGCTCGTGGTGCCGCTCCGCATCGTCGTGCTGGCCGAGCTCGTCGTAGGCGAGCGCGAGCGCGCTGTGCGCATCGGCGAGGCGAGGGTCGAGCCGCACGGCCCGCTCGAGGTTCTGGACCGCCAGATCCGGCCGGCCCTGGCGCAGATAGGCGGACCCGAGATTCAGATTCGCCTGCGCGGCGGCCGCGTCCGACGTGCGCCCGCTCGTCCCGGCGCACCCGGAGAGGAGCGCACAGAACACGGCGAGCACGAGCATCGTGCGAGAGGAGCTCCCGACAGTCATCGCCTTCAATGCTCCGCGAATCAGCTCAGCTTCTCACCCAGTCGAACGCGGCGCCGGTCCTGGACCCGGCCTGCGAGCTGGCCGCAGGCCGCCGCGATGTCGTCGCCGCGTGGCCGTCGGATCGTCGCGACGATCCCGGCCGAGCGCAGAGTCTGCCAGAAACGGTCGATCGCTTCAGGTGTGGAGCATTCAAATCCGGAGTCGCGGAACGGATTGAACGGAATCAGGTTGACCTTCGCGGGCCGGTTCCGGAGCAGCCGAACGAGCTGCCGCGCCTCGGCCGGCCCGTCGTTCACGCGATCGAGCATCACGTACTCGAACGTGATCTGCCGGCTCGCGAGGCGCTCCGCATACCGCCAGCACGCGTCGAGCAGCTCCGCGATCGGATGGATCCTGTTGATCGGCACGAGCCGGTCCCTGAGCTCGTCCGTCGGCGCGTGCAGCGACACGGCAAGCGCGGTGTTGCAGTCGTCGGCGAGCTTCAGGATCTGCGGGACGAGGCCGGCCGTGCTGATCGTCACCCGCCGGCGCGACAGGCCGAACGCCAAGTCGTCGAGCAGCAGCTTCGCGACGGGCACGACGTTGCGATAGTTCGCGAGCGGCTCGCCCATGCCCATGAACACGACGTTCGTGATCTCGGCCGGCGCGACCTCGCGCCGAGCGTGCATCACCTGACCCAGGATCTCGGCGATCTCGAGGTTACGGTTGAAGCCCTGGCGTCCGGTCGCGCAGAACGCGCAGTCGAGCGCGCAGCCCGCCTGCGACGAGATGCAGAGGGTTCCCCGATTCGGCTCCGGGATGAAGACGGTCTCGACGGCCTGCCCTGCGCCCACGTCGAGGAGCCATTTGCGCGTCCCGTCCGCGGAACGCTCGTGACGGAGCACTTTGGGCGTTGCGATCTCCGCGATCGCGTCGAGCCGCGCGCGCAGCTTCGCGGAGAGATCGGTCATCACCGCGAAGTCGGTCACGCCGCGCTGGTACACCCAGCGCATGATCTGGCGCGCGCGATAAGGCTTCTCGCCGAGCGAGACGAAGAACTCGGCGAGACGCTCCGGCGGCAGACTCAGCAGGTTCGTCCTGCGATCGCCGCCGGCCGCTTCGATGATCAGCGGGTTCGCGGACAAATGTCGGCCTCACCGAAGAAGAAACGGATCTCGGCGGCGGCCGTGTCCGGACCGTCCGAGCCGTGCACGACGTTCTCCTCGATCGACGTCGCGAAATCCCTGCGGATCGTGCCAGGGTCGGCCTTCGCGGGATCCGTCGCACCCATCAGCTCGCGGTTCTTCTGGATCGCGTTCTCGCCCTCGAGCACCTGCACCATGACCGGTCCCGACGTCATGTAGGCCACGAGATCCTTGAAGAACGGACGCTCGCGATGGACGGCATAAAAGCCCTCGGCCTGATCCTGGCGCAGCCGCATCATCTTCGCCGCGACGATCCTTAAGCCCGCCTGCTCGAAACGCCGGTAGATCTCGCCGATCAGATTCTTTGCGACACCGTCGGGCTTGATGATGGAAAGCGTACGTTCAATCGCCATCGTTCACCTGCTGTGGCCAATGATCCCCGAGGGGAATAACGGAAGAAAAACGCCGGGCCGAGGCCCGGCGCCGCTCAGACGCTGAAGCTTTCGCCGCAACCGCACTCGCCCTTGACGTTCGGGTTGCGGAACTTGAAGGCCTCGTTCA
>CAZKNH010000247.1:0-3915 GCA_964553875.1 uncultured Gammaproteobacteria bacterium
ATTCCTAGGCTGATCCACATCGGTGCCCTTCAGCACCGCAACGTGGTAGGCCAACAGCTGCAACGGCACCGTGTAAACGATCGGCGCAATCAACCGATCCGCATGCGGCATCGTGACGACCTTCACGCCGCTCTCCGATACGATCCCGGTGTTACGATCCGCGAACACATAAAGCTGCCCGCCGCGCGCCCGCACGACCTGCATGTTCGACTGCAGCTTGTCGAGCAGATCGTTGTTCGGCGCGACGACGATCACCGGCATTTCCTCGTCGATCAGCGCGAGCGGACCATGTTTCAACTCGCCGGCGGCATACGCCTCGGCATGGATGTACGAAATCTCCTTGAGCTTCAACGCGCCCTCCATCGCGATCGGCCACATCGGGCCACGGCCGAGGAAGAGCGCGTGCTGCTTCTCCGCGAAATCCTCGGCGAGAAGCTGCAACGCCTCGTTCATCGAGAGCACTTGCTCGACCGCAGCCGCGGCATGATAGAGGTGCGCGACGAACTCTTCTTCGCGCTCAGGGGCCATCCCGCGCTGACGTGCGAGCATCAACGTCACGAGTAGCAGCGATAACAGCTGCGTCGTAAAGGCTTTCGTGCTCGCGACGCCGATCTCCGGGCCCGCCTGCGTCATCATCACGAGATCGGATTCGCGCACGATCGAGCTGTGCGGGCTGTTGCAGATCGTCAACGACCCCGTGTACCCGAGCGATTTCGATGCGCGCAGCGCCTCGAGCGTGTCGGCGGTCTCGCCCGACTGCGACAACGTCACGAACAGCGTGCCTGGGGGCACAACGGGTCTGCGGTAGCGGTATTCGCTCGCGATCTCTACGCTGCACGGCACGCCGGCCAGCGCCTCGAGCCAGTAGCGGCCGACCATGCCCGCGTGGTAGCTCGTGCCGCACGCAACTATGTGCACGTTCTTCACGTTCGCCAGTACCTCGAGCGCGCGCGGTCCGAGCGACTCGGGCACGACCTGCCGGTTCGAGACGCGGCCGTAAAGCGTATCGGCAAGCGCGGCGGGCTGCTCGAAGATTTCCTTCAGCATGAAGTGGCGGTAAGGGCCCTTCTCCGCCGCCTCGGGGCTCCAGTGCGTCTCGTGCACCTGGCGCTCGACGGGATTGCCTTCCGAATCTAAAATCCGAACGGACTCACGGCGAATCTCGCCGACGTCGCCTTGCTCGAGATAGATGAAGCGCTGCGTGACCGGAAGCAGCGCCGGAACGCCGCTTGCCACGAAGTTCTCGCCGATACCGAGCCCGATCACGAGCGGGCTCGCGACCCGCGTGACGACGATCCGGTCCGGATCGAGCGCGTCGAACACGAGGAGCGCATAGGCCCCGACGAAGCGCTTCGTCGCGGCCTGCACGGCCTCGAGCAGATCGTGTCCCTGCTTCAAGTACTCGTGAATGAGATGCGCGGCGACCTCGGTATCCGTTTCGGACTTGAACTCGTACCCCTTCGCGATCAGCTCGTCCTTGATCGGCTGGTAGTTCTCGATGATGCCGTTGTGGATCACCGCGACGCGGTCCCCCGAAAGGTGCGGGTGCGCGTTCTGCTCCGTGACTCCGCCGTGCGTCGCCCAGCGTGTGTGGGCGACGCCGAGCCGGCCAGCGCACGGCGATTTCTCGAGCTTCTCCGCGAGCTGCGAGACCTTACCGACCGTGCGACACAGCGCGATGCTGTTGTCCGCTTGCAGGACGGCGAGCCCGGCCGAGTCGTAGCCGCGGTACTCGAGACGTCTCAGGCCCTCGAGCAGGACCGGCACGATGTTCCGCTCGGCGACCGCTCCGACTATTCCGCACATGTAGCACTCACTTCTTGTTCTTGACGGGCCGCTTCCAGCCCGGAACGGTGATCTGGCGCGCGCGGGCGACGGTCAGCTGGCCGGCGGGCGCCTCCTTCGTGATCGTGGATCCGGCCCCGATCGTCGCGCCGGCTCCGATCTCGACCGGTGCGACGAGGGCCGTGTTCGAGCCGATGAAGGCGCCGTCGCCGATGATGGTTCGATGCTTGTTCGCGCCGTCGTAGTTGCACGTGATCGTGCCGGCGCCGACGTTGACATTCGCGCCGACCGTCGCGTCCCCGACGTAGCTCAGATGGTTGATCTTGCTGCCCGCCGCGACGTTCGCCTTCTTCATCTCGACGAAATTGCCGACCTTCACGCGGTCCGCGAGCTCGGTGCCCGGACGGATTCGAGCGAACGGGCCGATTTCGCAGCCTGCTCCCGCATCGAGGCCCTGCAGGACCGAATGCGGATGGACGACGCTGTCCGCGCCGAGCTGCACGTCGGTCAGCACGCTGTACGCGCCGACCCGCGCGCGGTCGCCGAGGGTCACGTGTCCCTCGAGGACGACGCCGACGTCGAGGAACACGTCGCGGCCGACGTCGACCGTTCCGCGGATGTCGATCCGGCTCGGATCGGCGATCGTGACGCCCTGCGCCATGAGCCGCTCGGCCTGGGCGCGCTGATACGCACGTTCCGCGGCGGCAAGCTGGGCCTTGTCGTTGATGCCCATCGCTTCGAGCGGATCCCCGGCCGGCTCGCCTCGCACGTCGAGGCCTTCGTCGAAGGCCATCGCGACGATATCCGTCAGATAGTACTCGCCCTGGGCGTTGTCGTTCGTGACGCGCGCGAGCCATCGACGCAGGTTCGCGGCGCTCATCGCCATCAGCCCGGTGTTGACCTCGTCGATGCGCCGCTCCTCTTCCGTCGCGTCGCGCTCCTCGACGATGCGCGTGACGCGGCCCGAGGTGTCACGCAGCACGCGGCCGTAGCCGGTCGGCGGATCGACCCTCGCGGTCAAGAGCGCGAGCCCGCCGTCGGCGGCCGCGACGACGCGGCGCAACGTGTCCTGACGGACGAGGGGCACGTCGCCGCAGAGGATGAGCACGGTGTGGTCATCAGGAATCGCCGGCAGTGCCTGGGCGACGGCGTGGCCGGTGCCGAGCTGCTCGGCCTGCAGACACCAGACGAGATCGGGATCCGGGAACGCGGCGCGCACGCGGTCGCCGCCGTACCCGTAGACGACGTGTATCGCCGCGGGGTCGAGCGCACGGGCCGCGTCGATCACATGCGCGAGCAGGGGCCTTCCCGAAAGCGGCTGAAGCACTTTCGGCAGATCCGAGTGCATGCGCTTGCCCTGGCCAGCGGCCAGGAGAACGACCGATAGGGGCAATGACCGCTCCTCGAACGCGAGCCAGCGCTCATGATAGCGCGCGGCGCGCGGTCGAGAATGCGAAAGAGTACGCGCGTTTAGCGACAGGTTGACGCGCGCGCCGGCGCCGTTTCAACGCACGCAAAAAGAGCAGGGCGCGGGAAAGTTCTTGATTTATCCCGCGCGCTTGCCCTTGAGCTTCTGCGCCGCACGGTAGCGCGCCTCGGCCTCGACGAGCTGGCGCTGCGCCTGCTCGAGGTCGACCTCGCCGGTCCTGCCCTCGAGCGCCTGGCGCGCGCGCTCGCGGGCTTCGAGCGCCGCGGCCTCGTCGAGGTCCTCGGCGCGAAGCGCGCTATCCGCGAGCACTGTGACGACGTGCGGCTGCACTTCGAGCATGCCGCCGGTCACGTAGAAGAAGAGCTCCGGCCCTTCCGCGGGCTGCACCCGCACCTCGCCGGGGCGCAGGTCCGTGAGGAGCGGTGCATGGCGCGGCGCGATGCCGACGTCGCCCATCTTCGCCGGGGCGAACACCATCTTCGCCTCGCCCGAGTAGATCGCGCCCTCGGCGCTGACGATGTCGACGTGGATCGTCATCGATCAATACCTCCGCCGTCAGGCGAGCGTCTTCGCGCGCTCGACGGCTTCCTCGATGCGGCCGACCATGTAGAACGCCTGCTCCGGCAGGTGGTCGTATTCGCCCTGCACGATCGCCTTGAAGCCGCGGATCGTGTCCGCGAGCGGCACGTACTTGCCGGGCT
>CAZKNH010000248.1:0-3871 GCA_964553875.1 uncultured Gammaproteobacteria bacterium
AGCACACCGAGGAAGAGACCACGTGGAAGTCGCTGATCAACTGGCAGGTCAACGACATGCTCAGGTTCCGCGGCGGCTTCAACCGCGCGACCCGTGCGCCGAACCTCGGCGAGCTTTTCCTGAATCCCCAGGAAATCTTCACGGGCGGCGGCATGTTCGGCGACCCGTGCGGTGTCCGCTCGAATTCGCCGTTCGGCGCGGGCGGCACGTCCGACGACCCGGTCCTGACGCCAGGCGAGACCAACCCGCCGCCGCTCGCGGCCGGCCAGACGCCGGAAGGTGCGCGCAGCACGCGGTTGATCTGCGAGGCGATGATGGGCGGCCCCGGCAGCTCCGCGGTCAATCAGTTCTATAACCTGAACAACGCTCCGCCGTCGGGCGGCGGCGGCTTCGCGTGGGTGCTGCAGACGGGCAACCCCGAGCTCCGGTCGGAGGTCGCGGACACGTGGACGTGGGGCCTCGTGCTGAACCTCAGGAACAACATGACGTGGGCGTTCGACTGGTACAAGGTCGAGATCGAGGACGCGATCATGTTGTACTCGGTGACGTACGCGGGCTACCGCTGCTTCGGCACGCGGATCGTCACGACGCCCGAGGAGGCGGCCGAGCAGGCGGCGACGACTGCCTGTAAGCTCGTTCCGCGCGACCTGAACAACGGTGCCGCGCTGAACGCGATGCTGTCGTACGACAACCAGGCCACGATCAAGACGTCCGGCATGGACATCGCGTGGAACTGGCTGAAGCCGCTCAGCAACGCGAGCCTGAACTTCAACCTGCAGGCCACGGTCCTCAACGAGTACAAGACGAAGGCGTCGCCGGCGCCGTTCGATCCGGAGATCGACTGGAAGGGCTCGCTCGGCCCGATCGGTCTCACGGGAACGAACCCGGGTGCGTTCGACTATCGCTTGTTCGGCTCGGTCGGCTACTCGCGCAACAACTGGAACGTCTCGCTCCGCTGGCGGCACCTGCCGTCCGTCTGGAGTGCGACGTATGCGCAGCAGCAGGCGATCAAGGAGAACAACGCGAGGGTCGCGGCCGGCGGTCCGGGCATCATGCTGAGCTGGACCCCGACGACGGAAATCAAGTCGGACGACTACAACGTCTTCGACTTGTCGTTCCGTTGGGATCTGACGGACGCGATTACGCTGCGCGGCGGTGTCACGAACCTGTTCGACACCGAGCCCGAGGTCGTCGGCAGGAGCACCGGCTACCCGATCGGCACCGACCTGACGAGCGTCTGCGACAGCCTCGGCTACACGGCGAGCAACCGCCAGGGCTGCCAGAACCCGTTCGGGTACAGCCTGCCGGGCGCCGGAACGATGAATCCGGGCTACTACGACACGCTCGGACGCCGCTACTTCGTCGGTCTCAGCATGCGCTTCTAAAAAAGCGCGTTCTTGTCCGTTTGGCGGCGGGCTTCGGCCCGCCGCTTTTTTTCGGACTGCGAAAACGTCGGCGAGCGGCAGGTATTGCCGTACGAACGCGTGCTCGGGGACAGGTCGCCGAGACGCTCGAGTCGCTATCCGTCGCCGACCCCGCTCAGTGAAGCGCGCCGCTCGCCGCCGCCCCTCCGATCCGCGTGCTGTGCCATTGCCGCGCCCACGCGCGATAACCGATCACGATCAGCACGAGATAGAACGCGAAGAGCGCCGCGAACCAGAAGAGCTCTCGCGACACGTAGAGATAGATCGACACCGAGTCGATCACGAACCAGTAGATCCAGTTCTCGAGCACCTTCTTCGCGACCATGTAGGTCGTGACGAGCGCCGCGACCGTCGTGAACGAATCGACGTACGGCAGCGCCGCGTCCGTTCTCGCCGACAGCACGGCGCCGAAGCCGTACGTGAGCACGGCGATCGCGGCGAGCGCGAGCACGTGTCGCTGCCACGGCCATACGCCGATCGAGACCGGCTCGCCCCGCGGCCCGCCGTGCAGCCACTGCCGCCATCCGTACACGGCCATTGCCGCGTAGAAGAGCTGCAGCGCCGCTTCCATGTAGAGCTTCGCGTCGACGAACACGACGAGCGACAGCAGCGTGCCGACGAGCGCGGCCGGCCAGCACCACACGTTCTCGCGGATCACGAGCACGAGGTACAGCACGGCGAGCAGGACGGCGGCGATCTCGACGAGCGCCATCGCGGAAGCTACAGCGCGTACTTGAACGTCACGCCGACGTGGCGCGGATCACCGAGGCGGATATAGAGCTTGTCCGGAAAATCCGGCGGCTCGTTGCCGAAGAAGAAGCCGCGCACGGCGTATTCCTCGTCGAGCAGGTTGCGCGCCCAGAGCTCGATGCCGAGCCGGCCGATCGTCCGGCCGAGCTTCAGGTTCACGAGCGTGTAGTCGCCCGACTTCTGATCGTGCGAGTAGTCGAAGTAGAAGCCGTCGCGTCCGCCGATCTCGATCCGGCCGAACCAGCCCCTGTCGTCACGGTACTCCGCGCCGACCGTGTAGCTCGAGCGAGGCGCGTGCGCCTGCTCGCGGCCCTCGAGCGCCGGATACACCGAGAACTCGACGATTTCCGTGTCGAGAAAGCCGACGTGACCGAAAACGCGCAGGCGCTCCGTCGGCAACCAGTCGACGCTCGCCTCGACGCCCCGGTTCACGCCCTCCTCGGCGTTCTCCGTCAGGAACAGGAACGACGACGGATCGCCGAGGCGAAGCTGCAGCGGAATCTTGATCTGCACATCGTCGCGGCGCGAGTGGAAGAGCCCGACGTCGGCACGCAAGCGGCCGTCGAGCCACTCCCCTTTCACGCCCGCCTCGAGGCTCCAGAGCCCCTCCGGGTCGAACTCGATCTGGTCGGGCGTCACGCCGTCGACCTCGTCGAAGTCGACGCCGGCGAACGACACGTTGAACCCGCCGGCCTTGTAGCCGCGCGCGAGCCGCGCGTACGTCGTCCAGTCGTCGCGGAAGCGCCAAGACACGGCGACCTCGCCGCCGAGCATGCGGTCCTCGGGCGAGAAGAGATTGCCGTGCGTGTCGGCGTAATCCGACGTGCGCCGCTCCCAGCGCAGGCCCGTCACGAGCTGCACCCGCCTCGTCAATGCGAGGTCGATCTGACCGAAAACGGCGACGGTCGACGCGTCGTAGTCGGTCGCGGCCGCCTCTTCGAGCACGAAGGGGTCGAACACGCCGTCGTCGAGCACGCCCTCGCTCAGTCGGTCATTCGTCTCGTCGAGCTCGAGCGCATAGACGCCGACGAGCCAGTCGCCGCGGCCGCCCGCGATCGCGCCCGGCTTCGAGAGGAGCCGGAGCTCGTGGTTCAGCATCCGTCGCTCGCGCTCGGTGCGCGAGAAGAAGTCGTAAACGACCGGCGCCCAGAGATCCGGGTTGCCCCAATCCGCATCGAAGCTGTACGTCGCCTCCGTCGAGTTCAAGCCCGTGATGCCGACGAGATCGAACCGGTCGAGCTCGGCGTCGACGCGCACGGAGCCCGCGACGGAGCGCTGGGCGTCGCGCCCCGGCCGATCGGAGTGCACGTCGAAGCCGTTGTCGATCGTCCACGCGTCGTAGCCGTTGTCCATGTCGAGATAGAGCGCGGTCGTCTCGACGCGCACACGGTCGCCGGGCTCGAAGGTGAGCTTCGCGCGGGCGGCGACCTCGTCCCGGCCGTACGTGTCGTCGCGGCCGAGATAGACGTTGTCGCGGAAACCATTGCTTTCGTAGCGGCGCAGCGAGACTCGGTAGCCCGCCGATTCGCCGAGCGGCCCGCCGACGGCCGCGCCGACCGCGACGGTGTCGTCGTTGCCGCGCGTGAGCTCGAAGTCGGCCGACGGCGTCTCCGTCGGTCCGGCCGAGCGCACGTAAACGAGGCCGCCGAGCGCGTTCGCGCCGTAGCGCGTGCCCTGCGGGCCGCGCAGCACCTCGA
>CAZKNH010000249.1:0-2365 GCA_964553875.1 uncultured Gammaproteobacteria bacterium
GGCCTCGGCCTCATGGGACAGCCGATGGCCATCAACCTTGCTCGATCCTCGATACCGCTGAAGGTATGGAACCGAACGCGTGAAAAGCTCGAGCCCGTCATCGCGGCCGGCGCGGTGCCGCTGCGCGAAGTCGACGAGGTCTTTTCGGAATGCGGGTCGATCTTTCTGATGCTTTCGTCGTCAGCCGCCATCGATGCCGTTCTCGGACGCGGTGACGACCGATTTCGACGGAGGGTGAGCGGCAAGCTGATCATCAACACCGGGACCGTGCGCCCCGAGTATTCCGCGGATCTCGCGGCGGAAGTCCAAGCCGCCGGAGGTCACTATGTGGAGGCACCGGTGTCCGGCTCGCGGCAGCAAGCCGAAGAGCGCCGACTCGTCGCGATGGTCGCGGGTGAGCCCGAGGCCGTCGCACGCGCGCGCGCGCTGCTCCGCGGCACCTGCAAGGAGACCTTCGATTGTGGGCCGGTGCCGAACGCCCTGAGAATGAAGCTTGCGGTCAACCTCTTCATGATCGTGATGGTTACCGGGCTCGTCGAAGCGTTTCACTTCGCCGAGTGCGCGGGCATCGACGTCATGGCGTTGCGGGACATCCTTGCCGCGAGCCCGATGACCAGCAACGTCTCGGAGGTCAAGTCACGCAAGCTGATCGCGAAAGATTGGCGCCCTCAGGCTGCGCTCGCGGACGTTCTCAACAATATCCATCTGATCGGCGAGGCGACGGCCGCGGCCGGGGCCCGATCAGCTTTGCTCCGCACGTGCCGCGATCTTTATGCCTCCGCATTGGATTTGAACTTGGGAGCGCTCGACATGGTCGCGCTCAGCGAGGCTCTGGGCAGGCCGGGCCCTGCCGAAAGGACTCGGGCTGATGAAAGCGTTTCCAAACGGTGAAACCCGGTCTCGGCGCATCGCAATTGGTTCTGCAAGCCACGGGCCGGTATCCTTGTTGATACAATTTTGCAAATTGTATCACGAGGCATCATGCCCCTGACCAAGAAAGCGAAAATTCGGCTGCCCAACGCTCCCGGAGCCCTTCATGAGCGACTCGCGAAGGCGGTTGAGCAGATGATCCGCGAGGAACGTTACCAACCCGGTGACCGCTTGCCGACCCATCGGGAGATCGCGCGGCAGGCGGGCGTCTCGATCGGCACCGTCACCAAAGCGTTGGAGCTGCTCGGCGAGCAGGGCATCCTCCGCGGGGAGGTGGGGCGCGGCACGTTCGTGAACGATGTTCGCCCCGTGCCCGCCGAGAGCGGCGTCATCGACCTCGCCATCAACGGCCCGCCGCACGTGATCGCGGAAGACACTTTCAGAGCGGCAGCCGAGCGAGCGATGCGCAACTCGCTATCGCTTCCTCACGGTGGATACGCGAGTCAGCGGGGCACGCTCGAGCAGCGCCGAACGTTCGCCGGCTGGCTGCAGCGCACCCGGCTCGAGCTCGATGAGGATGAATTGATCCTGACCGTAGGCGTGCAGCACGGCGTCCACCTTGCGTTTCAGGACCTCCGAGCAACTTCGCGCCTGATCATCACCGAAAGCTCGACTTATCCGGGCGCAATTGCCGCCGCCAAGGCGCTCGACATGCAAATGCTTCCGGTGCAGCACGACACGGAGGGAATGCTCGCCGACGACCTCGATCGCGTGCTGCGCAAGAGCGGGGCAAAGATCGTTTACCTGACTCCGGTTTGTCACAACCCGCTGGGTTTCGAGATGGGCCCGGAGCGACGGCGAGAGCTGCTCGCCGTCGTCGAGAAGCACGACGCGTGGATCGTCGAAGACGACATCTATTCCATCTACTCGACGAAGAATGGGCCGACCTTCAAGGAGCTCGCCCCCGAGAGAACGTACTACCTCAACGGCATCTCGAAGTGTCTGACCCCGCTCATCCGTATCGGCGTCATTGCGCCCCCGCGAGATCGGCGCACGGAGATCGCGAGAATGCAGCGAGCGCAGGTCTGGGGGCCCGCTCCGTATGGAGCGGAAATGGCGTGCGCCCTATTGGACCTCGGAGCGGATGCGACGGTCGCGAGGATTCTGCGCACGGAGGCGAAGGCACGCATTCAGATGGCGCAGCAAGCACTCGCCCTGGAGTCGGTGCCGATGCCCGAGGGCGCGCCGCACCTGTGGCTTCCGATGCAGCCGGCGCGGGCGGAAAAGCTTGCAAGGCTCGCGGCCGAGCGCGGAGTCCGACTGACGCCGCCGGACGCATCGTTCGTCGGCGGCGAGCACGCCGGAGGTATCAGACTCTCCGTCATGGCCACGATGAGCCGCGGCGACCTGAAGCGAGCGCTCCGCATCGTCGCGTCGTTGCTCGACGAGCCGGAGGAAATGATCGTTTGAGCCGCGCGCCGGACCCGGGAACCGC
>CAZKNH010000249.1:2465-3859 GCA_964553875.1 uncultured Gammaproteobacteria bacterium
ACCGCTACGCGAGGTTCCTTGCCGAGCACGGCTTCGAGGTCATCACGTTCGACTACCGGGGCATCGGCGCGTCTCGTCCGCGGGATCTCCGGTCCTGCGGTTATCGTTGGAGCGACTGGGGGACGAAGGACTTCGCTGCCGTTTTCGATGCAGCCGAGAAGCTCGCATCGGGCCGCCCGATCATGGTCGTCGGCCACAGCATCGGCGGCTTTCTGCCGGGGCTCGCGCCCGGATTCGATCGTTGCGCGGCATTCCTCAGTGTCGGCGGAGGATATGCCTACTACCGCGACTATGCGCGCGGCAGTCGTTTCGCGAACGTTCTGAAGTGGCATGCGGTCATGCCTGCGATCACCGCGGCGCTCGGCTATTTCCCTGGGCGTCGGCTCGGATGGCTCGAAGACCTTCCCGCGGGCGTGGCATTCGATTGGGCCTTTCGACCCGCGCGGATAGAGCAGAGCTTTCCCAAGGCGCAGCGCGAGCAGATTCTCGAACGTTTGGCGGCGTTCAGGGGGCCGCTGCTGGCCGTGGCGGCAACCGACGATCCCTTCGCGACGTCGTCCGCAATCGACCGAGCACTTGCCTACTACACCGGAGCCGCCAAACGAGTGGTGTTCGTCTCACCGCGCGACCTCGGCGTAGCCCGCATCGGACATTTCGATCTATTCCACTCGAAGCACCGCGACGGGTTCTGGCGTGCCACGCTCGAGTGGCTGTCCACCGGAGGACGTGGTCGCCTCGCGAGGCGCGGTGCCGCTTCGTGCCGCGCGGAGAAGGGGCCGTTCGGAGTGTGCGCGCATGCAAGCCGAGGCTGATACCTCCTGGAGCATCGTTCAAGGATATCGCCCGGGCTTGCTCGGACGATGCGCGGAGATGCACGCCCTCTTCTATTCGCGGCACGCCGGATTCGGCTCCTTCTTCGAAGGGCAAGTCGCCTCCGAGATGGCCGAGTTTCTCGAGCGTCTGAACGACGACGGCAACGGAATCTGGTCTCTGGTCCAACGCTCCCGCATCGCGGGCACCATCGCAATCGACGGTCGGCATTTGCGACGAGGTGTCGGCCATCTGCGATGGTTCATCGTCGACGAAGCCTGCCGCGGCAGAGGCGCCGGCAGGCAACTGCTCGCCGAAGCGCTATCGTTCTGTGATCGCATCGGCTTCCCGGAGGTCGAGCTCTGGACGTTTGCCGGCTTGGATGCGGCCCGTCATCTTTACGAGACGGCGGGGTTTAAGCTTCGGGAGGAACGTCCGGGATGCCGGTGGGGGAAGCTGGTCACGGAGCAGCGCTTCGTCCGCCGACGCGGAGCCTGTGATCGACTCTGACGCCCTTCGCACGCGCTACGGGAAGTCGACGCGCACCGTCGCGAACCACTCGCGCGGCCGGTTGTACGTGCCGT
>CAZKNH010000250.1:0-3840 GCA_964553875.1 uncultured Gammaproteobacteria bacterium
GGCCGTGATGTCGACGATCGACAGCGCGATCCTCGCGCCGAGCAGCGTGCTGTCGAACAATCTGCTCGCGAAGCTTTGGCCGCACGCCGATCCCATCGCGCTCGGCCGCCTCGCGATCCTCGCCGTCGCCGGCGCGAGCCTCGCGGTGTCGTATGCCGGCGCCGGCGCGTACGAGCTCCTCGAGACCGCGTACGCGATCGGCATGGTCGCGCTGTTCGTGCCGCTCGCGCGCGGCCTCACCGGACGAGGCGACGAAGCCGCGGCGCTCGCCGCGATGACGGTCGGCACGGCGCTCTGGGGCAGCCATCTCGCGCTCGGCTGGGAGGAGTTCGGCGGTCCGGCGCTCGGCCTCGCCGCGGTGCCGCAGGAGCTCGCGGCGACGCTCTGCGCGTGGATCGCTTACGAAGGCGTCGCGCGGCGCAAGCGCTTCGCGCGTCTCGTGCGCGCGCCGGAGCCGCTGCCGCCGACCGTGCGGCAGTAGTTGTGTCAGACACGATTTTTCGCCGCGGCGGAAAATCGTGTCTGACACTGCACGGCGCTGCGCCGTAGGGCATCGCGGGCCATCCCTATTTTGGTGCCGACCCCCGTGTGCGGAAATGAACGAGCGAGCGGGGTATGGTCAATCCGATGGACGCGACCGACGTCATCAAGCGCATCGAAAGCGCTCTCGAGCACGAGCCGCGGGTCAATCCTCATCGTTCCGACATCGCGATCGAGTTCGCGGAAGGGACGGTGACGCTGTCGGGCGAGGTGGAGAGCATCGCGGCGAAGCGGCTCGCGCTCGAGCGGGCAGCCGCGCTTCCCGACGTCTCCGGCATCGTCGACCGGCTGCGCGTGAAGCCCGCGGAGAAGATGGGCGACGGCGAGATCGCGTCCCATATCGAGCATGCGATCGCGTCGGACAGCGCCTTCGACACCTGCGCGATCATGAAGACCGTCGGCGAGACGCGTGAGGTCGTCCGGCCCAGGGAGCCCGAACGCCGGGAATGTTGGATCGAGATCCGCGTCGACGACGGCGTGGTGACGCTCGATGGCGTCGTGCCGAGCTTGTCGCACAAACGTCTCGCCGGTGCGATCGCCTGGTGGGTGCCGGGCAGCCGCGACGTCGTCAACGGGCTCGGCGTCGAGCCCGACGAGCGCGACAGCGACGCGGAGATCGTCGACGCGCTCGAGCTCGTGCTCGAGAAGGATCCGCTGCTCGACTCGAGCCAGATGCGCGCGACGTGCAAGAACTCGGTCGTGACGCTGCGGGGCGTCGCGCGCAACGAGACCGAGCGCGACCTCGCCGAGTTCGACGCATGGGCCGTCTTCGGCGTCGACGACGTCGTGAACGAGCTCTCGACACTCCCTTCCTGAACGGGTTTCGCGCAGCGCTTCCCGAGCCCGTCCTCGTCCGATCGGCCGCGGCCGCGCGCGTGGGCATTCGTGCCCGCCTATACTGACCGCGCCGAACGGAGTGTGCGGACGATGGAATTCGCGTCGATGGACTGGCTACCGCCCGGCTTGCGCATCCCCGCGTACATCGCGATCGCCGGCGCGACGCATCTCCTCGTGCTCTTCATCAAGCGGGCCGTCGCGCGCTTCGTGCGGGAGACGGATCACCGGAAGAACCGGAAGCTCCGCTCGATCGCGACCGTGCTGACGAGCGCGGTCGTCTTCACGCTGTATTTCCTCGTCGTCGGGCTCGTCGTCGAGGAGCTCTTCCCGAACTTCGAATGGACGACCTATTTCGCGAGCGCGTCCGTCATCGCGCTCGCGATCGGCTTCGGCTCGCAGGGCATCGTGCAGGACGTCGTCACGGGCCTGACGCTGATCTTCTCCGACCTGATCGACGTGGGCGATCTCGTCGAGATCTCGGGGCAGGTGGGCGTCGTCCGCAGCATCTCGATGCGCTTCGTCGAGCTCGAGAACGCGCTCGGCGCGACGGTGTACATCCCGAACCGGACGATCAGCAACGTCGTGAACTATCCGCGCGGATACGTGCGCTGCCTCGTCGACGTCACGCTGCTCGGTGACGGTCCGGCGCGACGGCGCATGCAGGATGCGGCCGCGGAGCTCATGACCGCGTTCCACGAGCAGTTCCCCGGCATCCTGATCACGCCGCCGTCGATCGAGGGCCGCTACCGCTTCGCGTCCGGCAAGGAAATCTGCCGGCTCAAGTTCCGCATCTGGCCGAACCGCGGCGGCCCGATCGAGACGACGTTCGTGCAGGAGCTCGTTGCGACGCTCAAGCGTCAGAACGAGGAATACCAGCCGTGGATGGTTTCGGTCACCTACGAGATCGAGTCGCGCACCGTGCGTCCGGCCGCATCGCTGTGGCCGCTCCGCCCGCGGCGCGACGTCTCGCGGCCCGACCGGCCGCGCCCCACGCCGAGCGCGGACGCGTGAGGGCGTCAGGAGCCCGTCGACTCCGCGCGTCCGGCCGCGACGGCGGCGGCGAGCGCGTCGTCGATGTAGCGCGGCAGCGCGAACGCCGCCGGATGATGCCGCGGGCTGTAGTAACGCGTCTCGAGCTTCGCGTCGGCGTAGCGGCGCTCGAGCGTGCCGGCGTCGACGCGCAGCGCAGCGTCGTCGTCGGAGCTCATGCCGAGCACGAGATGCCCGCCGAAGTAGGTCGGCACGGCGATCGCGTACGCCGCAACGTGCCGGAACGTCGCGCCGAGATTGCGCATCGCCGCCGCGAACTCGGACGTCTGCAGGAACGGCACGCCGTTCTGCGTGACGAGGAGGCCGCCCGGCTTCAGCCGCTCGCGCACGTTCCGGTAGAACTCGCGCGTGAAGAGCACCGCGCCCGGTCCGACCGGATCCGTCGAATCGACGAGCACGACGTCGAAGCGGTCCGCCGCGTCGCGCGCGTACGCCGCACCGTCGCCGATCGTGAGCTCGAAGCGCGGATCGGTGAAAACGGGCGCGTTCATCTCGGCGAAATGCTCGCGCGCGAACTCGACCACCTTCGGGTCGATCTCGACCTGCACGAGCCGCCGCACGGACGCGTGCTTCAGCACCTCCTCCGCGAGACCGCAGTCGCCGCCGCCGACGATCAGCACGTCGCGCGCGCTGCCGTGCGCGAGGATCGGCACGTGCGCCATCATCTCGTGATAGATGAACTCGTCGCTGGTCGTGAGCTGGACGGCCCCGTCGAGCAGCAGCACGCGGCCGAACACGTCGTTCTCGATCAGCGCGAGCTCGTGCTCTCCGGTGCGCTCGTGCACGAGCACGCGGCTCGCCTCGAGCGCGAGCCGCGTGTGCGGCGTCAGCGTCTCGGCGAACCAGCTTTCATCGCGCATTTCGGCCTCGGCGCGCGGGCAGACCCGCCCTCGGGCCTAGCACGCTTCCTTGCCTCGCAGGATTTCGCGGACGGTCATCCGCTCGGCGCTGAACGCGCGCTTCAGCACGTCCAGGCAGCGCTCGGGGCGAGTCCTCCCGCACATGAAAATATCGAGCGCCGCATAGTTTCGTTCGGGCCACGAATGAATCGAGATGTGGCTCTCCGCGAGCACGGCCACGCCGCTGATGCCGCCGTTCGGCTCGAACGGATGCAGATGGACGTGAAGCAGGGTCGCGCCGGCGGCCTCGACGCATTCGATGAGGGTGCGCTCGACGTGTTCGAGGTCGTCGAGCCGTTTCCCGCCGTAGATGTCGATGATGTAGTGCGAGCCGGCACAGCGAACGCCGTTCTTCTCGATGAAGAAGTCGTACGCAGCGTCGGTCGGACCCGGGGTGGCGGATTTCTTCACGGCCGGCCGCGAAACGTCACGGGTCGGCCTGATTCGTACCAGGTCTTCCTTTTGGGCGGTCTTTGGAGCGTCCAAATCCATCCCCAATTGGAAGAGGGCGTCG
>CAZKNH010000251.1:0-3830 GCA_964553875.1 uncultured Gammaproteobacteria bacterium
GCTGCGGCCAGATGCTGCCCTGGTTCCACTGATAGACCTGCTTCGTCGTCACGAGACGCGCGAGATCCATGCCGTTGATGCCCGGGAACTTGCGCGCCGCGCGCACGGCCTCCTCGGGCGTCGCGTCAGGGCCCGTCAGGATGCAGCCCGCCTGCGCGCCCTTGTCGCGGATGATCCGCGTGAGCTGGCGCGTGTCGATGTCCGCGATCGCGACGGTTTCGCTGCGGATCAGAAAATCGCGCAACGCCCACTCGCTCCGCCAATTGCTGACGAGCCGGGAAAGGTCGCGAATCACGAGGCCGGCCGCGAACGTGCTCCGCGACTCGAAGTCGTCGGAGTTCGTGCCGACGTTGCCGATGTGCGGATACGTCAGCGTGACGATCTGCCGGTAGTACGACGGGTCGGTCAGTATTTCCTGATAGCCGGTCATCGCGGTGTTGAACACCACTTCGCCGAGGCTGCGACCGGGGGCACCGACGGAGATGCCGCGGAACACGGTTCCGTCTTCGAGCGCTAGTATCGCCGGCTCTGTCACGCTGAGCTCCTGATTCTACGGTATGCGCCTTGCAAGAGGCCGCGGGTCCGCCGCATGCGCGCAGCAACCCGGAGGGCTTTAGCTAGTGGGGGCTCAGGACGCCATTGTACCCGGTCGATGGTCCGACTTGCACGCCGCGTGAGCGATGCGAACGCGATCGTGCGCGCCGGCTCTCGCCGTTCGGGGGCGGCCATCCGCGTCCGCCCGGACCTTCGAGCGGCGCCGTGCCCGTGAGTTCAACGATTCGCGCGGATCAGCGCTCCGAAGTCATGCCGAGCACGTCCGCCATCGAGTAGTAGCCGGGTGCGCGCCCGGCGACCCAACGCGCGGCGCGCAGCGCCCCGCGCGCGAACGCGGCGCGGTCGCGAGCACGGTGCGTGAGCTCCACCTGCTCGTCGCCCGCGATGAACATCACCGTGTGATCGCCGACGATCTGTCCGCCGCGGATCACCGAGAAGCCGATCGTGCCGGGCACCCGGGGGCCGGTACGGCCCTCGCGTGCGTAGACCGCGAGGTCGCGCAGCGGATGTCCGCGCGCCTCCGCGACCCGCTCGCCGAGCGCGAGCGCGGTGCCCGACGGCGCGTCGACCTTGTAACGGTGGTGCGCCTCGACGATCTCGACGTCGTACTCCTGGCCGAGCGCGCGCGCTGCCCGTGCGACGAGGTCCATGAAGAGATTCACGCCGACGCTCATGTTGCGCCCGTAGACGATCGGGATCTCGCGCGCCGCGCGCTCCATCGTCTCGAAGTGCTTGGGCTCGAGGCCCGTCGTGCCGACGACGAGCGCGGCGCCGTGTTCCGTGCACGCTTTGACGTTCGCGTCGAGGGCGGCGGGAAGCGTGAAATCGATCGCGACCTGCGCGTTGTGCAGCGCTTGATTGCGATCATCCGTCAGCGGCACGCCGAACGCCTTGAGGCCGGCAGCCTCGCCCGCGTCCCGCCCGATCGCGGGGTCACCGGTCTGCGTCACCGCGCCGACCAGCTTCACATCCGGCAGCTCTGCGATGCACGCGAGGATCGCGCGCCCCATGCGCCCGGACGCGCCGAGCATCGCGATTCTCAACAACGCCCTACGCCCCCATCCGCTCGAAGAAGCTCTTTACGCCGGCGAACCACGAGCGTGCGCGCGGGCTGTGCCGCTCCCCGCCGCGCGAGATCGACTCGTCGAAGCGTCGCAGCGCCTCTTTCTGCTCCGGCGTCAAATTGACCGGCGTCTCGACCTGCACGCGGCAGAAGAGATCGCCGTAGCCCGGCGACCGCACCGAGCGGACGCCCTTGCCCTTCAGCCGGAACACCTTGCCCGACTGCGTCTCGGGCGGGATCTTCAGCACGACGTGACCGTCGAGCGTCGGCACCTCGACCGTGCCGCCGAGCGCCGCCGTCGCGAAGCTGATCGGCACCTCGCACGACAGGTCCTGACCGTCGCGCGTGAAGATCGGGTGCGGCTTCACGACGATGTCGACGTAGAGGTCACCCGGCGGCCCGCCGTTACGGCCCGGCTCGCCCTCGCGCGCCAACCGGATGCGGTCGCCGTTGTCGACGCCTGCCGGCACCTTGACCGAAAGCGTCCTGATCTTGCGGACGACACCCGCGCCCGAGCAATCGGGGCACGGCTTCTCGACGCGCGAACCCGCGCCGCGGCAGACCGGGCACGTCTGCTGGATCGAGAAAAAGCCCTGCTGCACACGCACGTTGCCGTGGCCGGCGCACGTCGAGCACGTGACGCGCTGCGTGCCGGGCGCCGCCCCCGTGCCGTCGCACGTTCCGCACGTGACCCGGCTCGGAATCTCGATCTCGACCGTGTCGCCCGTGACCGCCTGCTCGAGCGTGAGCTCGAGCTCGTAGCGCAGGTCAGCGCCGCGGTACATCTGCGTCCGGCTGCGCGGTCCGACGCCGAAAATGTCGCCGAACACGTCGCCGAAGATGTCGCTGAATGCGTCCGCGCCGAATCCATTCGAGCCGAAGCCGCCGCCTGCCCCGACACCCGCATGGCCGAACCGATCGTAAGCCGCGCGCTTGCCGTCATCCGACAGGACCTCGTAGGCCTCCTTGACCTCCTTGAACTTGGCCTCGGCCTCCGGATCGTTCGGATTGCGATCCGGGTGATACTTCATCGCCAAGCGGCGGTAGGCCTTCTTCAGGTCCTCGGCGCTCGCATCGCGATTCACGCCGAGCACTTCGTAGTAGTCGCGCTTGGCCATATCCTCGATCATCCCCAAAGTCCCCGGCCGCGGTCGGCCTTTGCCCCATCAGGTCGGCGCAGATTTTCGCCGAAATCGGCCGTCCGTGGGCCGTTCGACGTCGCTGTTTCGGGTAACCCCCCGGACTCGGCGAACGGGGAAAAAGGGGTCAGACCCCTTTTTCCCCTGCGCCCATCGGCGGCTGGTGCCGGGAAGGCAAAAGGCCTCTGACGCCTTTCTCCTTCCCTTTCGGGCCAGCTAACCTCAGGCCCGCTTCTGCTCGTCGTCCTTGACTTCCTCGAACTCGGCATCGACGACGTTGTCGTCGCCGGCCTTCTGCGTGTCGCCGCCGCCGGCCGCGCCCTGGTCGCTGTAGACCTTCTGCATCAGGCTCGCCGAGGCATCGGAGAGCGCCCGGATCTTCGCCTCGATGCCGGTCTTGCTGTCGCCCTTGAGCGCCTCCTTGAGCTCGGCCAGCGCACTCTCGATCTTCGCCCGCTCGTCCGCAGGCACCTTGTCGCCGAGGTCCGCGAGCGACTTCTCGGTCGCATGCACCAGCGCATCGCCCTGGTTGCGGACATTGACGAGCTCCTTGAACTTCTCGTCCTCGGCCGCGTGCGCCTCGGCGTCCTTGATCATCCGCTGGATCTCTTCCTCGGTCAGGCCGGACGACGCCTTGATCACGATCTTCTGCTCCTTGCCGGTCGCCTTGTCCTTGGCCGACACGTTCAGGATGCCGTTCGCGTCGATGTCGAACGTGACCTCGATCTGCGGCACGCCGCGCGGCGCCGGCGGGATGTCCGTCAGGTCGAACCGGCCGAGCGACTTGTTGTCGCGCGCGCGGCTGCGCTCGCCCTGCAGCACGTGGATCGTGACCGCCGTCTGATTGTCCTCCGCCGTCGAGAAGACCTGCGTCGCCTTCGTCGGGATCGTCGTGTTCTTCTCGATCAGCTTCGTCATCACGCCGCCGAGCGTCTCGATGCCGAGCGACAGCGGCGTCACGTCGAGGAGCAGCACGTCCTTGACCTCGCCGGCAAGCACGCCCGCCTGGATCGCGGCACCGATCGCGACCGCCTCGTCCGGGTTGACGTCCTTACGCGGCTCCTTGCCGAAGA
>CAZKNH010000252.1:0-3813 GCA_964553875.1 uncultured Gammaproteobacteria bacterium
CGGGAAGGCATCCTGAAGCACTGCGCGCTGCGCAACGCGGTCGAGCTCGGCGACGTCGGCCGCCGCTTCGTCGAGCGGCGCCAGCCCGGTCTCGAGGCGCAGATCGCGAACATCGCGGACGAGATCGCATACAACAACCACGACGTCGACGACGGCCTGCGCTCGGGCCTCCTGACGCTCGAGCAGCTCACCGACGTGCCGTTCTTCGCCGAGCAGCTTCGGGCGGTCGAGCGCGAGCACCCGGGCCTCGACCGGGAGATGCTCGCCCGCGAGGTCGTCCGGCGGATGATCGGCGAGCTCGTCGGCGATCTGATCCGCACGAGCGAAGCGGCGATCGCCGAAGCCGGGCCCGCGCACATCGACGACGTGCGCGCGATGACGCGGCCGCTGATCGGTTTCAGCGAGCCGTACCTGGCCGCGCAGACGACGCTCAAGCGCTTCCTCCGTGAGCACCTCTACACGCATCCGCACGTGCGCCGGATGACGGACATGGCCCGCGAGACGATCCGTCTCCTGTTCGCGGCGTTCAGCGAGGATTACGCGAGGATGCCCGACAAGCACGCGGCCCGAGCAGCCGCCGCGGAGGCCGCGTCCGGCACGGCCGGCGCGGCGCGCGTGATCGCGGACTACATCGCGGGGATGACGGACCGCTTCGCGCTCCACACCCGCGAGCGGCTCTTCGGCGCCGAAGGCACCTAGGCGGTCCCGGCCGCCGCGGGCTGCTAGAATGGGCGCCGTCGTTTACGGAGCCCCCGTACAGTGACCATCCCGACCCGCGAACGGCTGATCGTCGCCCTCGACGTGCCCGACGTCGACGCGGCGAAGGCGCTGGTGCGCACGCTCGGCGACACCGTCGTGTTCTACAAGATCGGGCTCGAGCTCGCGATGTCCGGCCGCTACTTCGAGCTGCTCGACTGGCTGCTCGAGCAGGGCAAGCGCGTGTTCGCCGATCTCAAGTTCTACGACATCCCGGCGACCGTCGGCGCGGCGGTCCGGCAGATCCGCCATCGCGGTGCGACGTTCCTGACCGTGCACGGCGAGCGCTCGATCCTGGAGGCCGCGGCGCGCGAGAAGGGCGATTTGAAGATCCTCGCGGTCACCGTGCTGACGAGCGTCGAGCAGGCCGACCTCGCCCGCGTCGGCATCGACGTCGATATCGAGACGCTCGCGCGGCGACGCGCGGCGGACGCGCTCGCCGCAGGGTGCGACGGCGTGATCGCTTCCGGACAGGAGGCGCGGCAGCTTCGGCAGGATCTCGGCGCGGACGCGCTGATCGTGACGCCCGGCATAAGGCCCGCCGACGCGACGCCGGGCAGCGACGATCAGCGGCGCATCGTGACGCCGCGCGCGGCGTTCGAGGCCGGTGCCGACTACATCGTCGTCGGCCGACCGATCCGCGCGGCTCGGGATCCGCTCGCGGCGGCGCGCAGCATCCAACAGGAGATCGCGGACTGCTTCGCGTGAACGACGCGCCCGCGGATCGGGTGCTTCGCCTGAAACGCATGAAGCGGCTCGCGACCGGCCTCCTGGTCGCGATGGCCGTCCTGTTCGTCGTCTCGAGCCTGTTGCGGCCGACCTTTCCGGCGCTCGGCATCGTCGAGGCGTTCGCGGAAGCCGCGATGATCGGCGCGCTCGCGGACTGGTTCGCCGTGACCGCGCTCTTCCGGCATCCGCTCGGCTTGCCGATCCCGCACACCGCGATCGTGCCGACGAGAAAGAACGAGATCGGCCGCGCGCTCGCGCGCTTCATCCGCGATCACTTCCTGACCCGCGAGGCGATCGCGGGCCGTTTGGAGCGCGCGGATATCGTGTCCCGCGCCGGCGCCTGGCTCGAGAAGGAGCGTAACGCACGGCTTTTGAGCCGCGACGCGTCGGTCGCGCTCGACTGGCTGATGCGCGCCATCGACAGCGACGACCTGCGGCATGCGATCCGGACCGGCATCCGCGAAGCGCTCGAGCACGTGCCCGTCCATCTTGCGCTCGCGACGCTGATCGACGTCGCCCTCGCCGGTAACCACGGGCAGCGGCTGATCGATCAGCTCGTCGAGCTCGGGCGCGACCAGCTCGACAAGAACAAGTTCGCGATCCGGCTCCGCATCCGCGCGCAGAGCCCGTGGTGGATGCCGAAGTTCGTCGACGAGAAGATCTACGACCAGCTCGTCAGCGAGTTCGAGCGGATTCTGAACGAGGTCGCCAAGAACCCGGATCACCCGGCCCGTATTCAGTTCAACGAGCAGCTCTTCTCGCTGAAGACCTCGCTCGAGCACGACGAGGAGCTGATCCGCAAGGGTAAGTCCCTGTGGGACGACCTCGTCGAGCATCCGGACGTGCAGCGCTATCTCGGCGACGTGTGGTCCAGGGTTCGCGAGTATCTGCATACGTCGCTGACGACACCCGAATCGGCGCTCCGCCTCGGCATCGAGCGCGAGATTCGGGCGATCGGCAGGCGGCTCGCGGAGGACCAAGAGGTCGCCGCCCGGCTCAACCGGCGGCTCGAGGACCTCCTGATCTATCTGATCGAGAACTATCGCGACGCGCTGAGCGCGGTGATCTCGGAGACGATCGAGCAGTGGGACCCGGTCGCGACGGCCGAGCGGATCGAGCTCCACATCGGCCGGGACCTGCAGTTCATCCGGATCAACGGCACGCTCGTCGGCGGGCTCGTGGGAGTGCTGATCCACGTCGTCTGGGGCGCGATCGCCTGACCCGAAAAAATCGGGGTCAGACCCCGATTCTTCGATCGTCTGAGGATGGCCCCCCGAAAAACGGGGTCTGACCCCGATTTCTAAAAACGGGGTCTGACCCCGATTTTCTTCGTCAGCCGGCCTTCTTCAGCTCGCGCCGCAGGACTTTGCCGACGTTCGACTTCGGCAGCGCGTCGATGAACTCGATCTGGTGAGGCACCTTGTAGCCCGTCAGCCCGGCGCGGCAATGGGCGATCACGTCGGCCTCGGTCAGCGACGGGTCCTTTTTCACGACGTAGAGCTTCACCGCCTCGCCCGACTGCGGGTGCGGCACACCGACGGCCGCCGCCTCGAGGATACCCGGATGCGAGACGGCCACGTCCTCGACCTCGTTCGGGTACACCTTGAAGCCCGAGACGACGATCACGTCCTTCTTCCGATCCTCGATGAACAGGAAGCCGCGCTCGTCGAGCCGGCCGAGATCGCCGGTCTTGAGCCAACCGTCCTCCGTGAGCACGGCCGCGGTCTCCTCGGGACGGTTCCAGTAGCCCGCCATGACCTGCGGGCCCCTGACGCAAATCTCGCCGACCTCGTTCGCGTCGACCCACTCGCCGCCGTCGCCCATGATCGCGACTTCGGTCGACGGCAGCGGCACGCCGACCGAGCCGTCGAATTCCTTCGCATCGAGCGGATTCGCCGAGACGATCGGCGACGCCTCCGTCAGACCGTAACCCTGCGCGATCGGCACGCCAGTCGCCGCGAGCCAGCGCTCGGCGACGCTGCGCTGCACGGCCATGCCGCCGCCGAGGCAGGCCTGGAGCGAGCTGAAATCGATCGTCTCGAAGCCGGGCGCGTTCAGGAGCGCGTTGAACAGCGTGTTGACGCCCGTCATGTATGCGAACGGCCGCTTCTTGAGCTCCGCGATGAAGCCCTTGATGTCGCGCGGATCCGTGATCAGCACGTCGTGCCCGCCGAGCTCGACGAAGCAGAAAAGATTCGCGGTCAGCGAGTAGATGTGATAGAGCGGCAGCGGCGTGATCACGACGCCGTTCGTGTTCGTGTAGAAGGGCGTCGCCCAGGCCGCCGCCTGCAGCGTGTTCGCGACCATGTTGCGGTGCGTCAGCATCGC
>CAZKNH010000253.1:0-3796 GCA_964553875.1 uncultured Gammaproteobacteria bacterium
TCAACACGCGAGGCGAGCTCGTCGGCATCAACGCGGCCGTCACGGAGCGCAGCGGGGGCACGACGCCCGAAGGCATCGGCTTCGCGATCCCGGTCGATCTCGTGCGCGGCGTCACCGAGCAGCTGATCGCGCACGGCCGCGTCATCCGCGGATACCTCGGCATCAGGAGCTTCGACCCGCTGCCGGCGGCGCATGCGAGCGCCTACGGCATCGACGGCTGGGCGATCCGCGTGACCGGCGTCGCCGGCCCCGCCGCTGCCGCCGGGATCCGGCCGGGCGACATCCTGACCCACATCGACGGCGACCGGCTGCGTGACGACCGTCACGCCCGGAGCCTGGTCGGCGGCCGCCGTCCGGGCGACCGAATCCTGATCGCCGGGATACGGCGCAACGGGGAGCCGTTCGAGGTCGAGGCGGTGCTCACGGATCGCGCGGAGCGCGAGACGAGCGCGGGCAGCTGAGCCGCCACGGCGGCGCCGGCGCCGCGCCGCTTCAAATGCCCACCGCGGCGCCCCGAAGCATCGTTGCCGCGCCACGCGACCGGACCGTTGGGGACGGATCAGCGGATGCGCCGGATATCCGCGCCGAGGCGCGACAGCTTCTCCTCGATCCGCTCGTAGCCGCGATCGATGTGGTAGATCCGGTCGATCGTCGTCATGCCGCGCGCCGCGAGACCGGCAAGCACGAGCGAAGCCGACGCGCGCAGATCCGTCGCCATGACCGGCGCGCCGTTCAGCCGCTCGACGCCGCGCCAAACGACCGTGTTGCCCTGGATCGACATCCGCGCGCCCATCCTCTGCAGCTCGAGCGCGTGCTGGAAGCGGTTCTCGAAGATCGTCTCGGTGATCGTGCCGGTGCCTATCGCGACCGCGTCGAGCGCGCAGAACTGCGCCTGCATGTCGGTCGGAAAGCCGGGGAACGGAGCCGTCCTGATGTCAACGGCGAGCGGCCGTCTGCCGCGCATGTCGAGCTCGATCCAGTCGGGCCCCGTCTCGATCGCGGCGCCCGCCTCGCGCAGCTTCTGCAGCACCGCGTCGAGCGTGTCCGGGCACGTGCCGAGCGCGCGGACGCGGCCGGACGTGATCGCGCCGGCGACGAGATACGTCCCGGTCTCGATGCGGTCGGGCATGATCGTGTAGCGGCCGCCCGCGAGCTCGTCGACGCCCTGCACGCGGATCGTCGCGGTGCCCGCGCCTTCGATGCGTGCGCCGAGCCCGTTGAGGAAGTTCGCGAGATCGACGACCTCGGGCTCGCGCGCCGCGTTCTCGATCAGCGTTTCGCCGCGCGCGAAGACGGCCGCCATCATCAGGTTCTCGGTGCCGGTCACGGTCACGGTGTCGAGCACGAGCCGCGCGCCCGACAGCCGCTTCGCACGGGCGCGGATGTAGCCGTCCTCGATCGAGATCGACGCGCCCATCGCGCTGAGCCCCGCGACGTGCAGGTCCACGGGCCGTGCGCCGATCGCGCAGCCGCCCGGCAGCGACACGTCCGCGCGGCCGTAGCGCCCGACGAGCGGGCCGAGCACGAGGATCGACGCCCGCATCGTCTTCACGAGCTCGTAAGGCGCGACATGCTCCGTGACGCGCGTCGCATCGACCTCGAGCACGCCGCCGTCGCGCGGCGCGACCTCGACGCCCATGCGCGCGAGCAGCTTGACGGTTGTCGTGACGTCGTTCAGGTGCGGGACGTTCGACAGCACCACGGGACCGCCCGCGAGCAGCGAGCCCGCGAGAATCGGCAGCGCGGCGTTCTTCGCGCCCGAGATCCTGACGTCGCCCTCGAGCGGGATGCCGCCGCGGATCTCGAGCTTATCCATGCGGGCGAGCCCGCCGGGGTCGAAGCGCGGTAACGCTCGGTTCGGTCATCGTCGGCGGCACGTGATACGTGTCAGCCGCCCGCGGCACGCCACTCCTCGGGCGTGTAAGTCTTGAGCTGCAGCGCGTGAATCTCGCGGCCGACCCGCTGGCCGAGTGCGCCGTACACCATCTGGTGGCGGGCAAGGCTGCGTTTCCCCTCGAAAGCGGCACAGACGACGACGGCCTCGTAGTGCCCCATCCCGTCCGTGCGCACCTCGGCGGTGCTGCCGGCGAGGTTCTGCTCGATCAGCGACTTGATGTCGTCCGGATCCATTCGTCTTCACCGATTCCCACGTGATCCGGCACCGAGCGGCTCGCGTCGCCGCGAGCGTCGATCCGGCCGCGCCTAGTCTAGCTCATCGCGCCGCGTGCGGCAGTCGACGGTGCTTGCCGGGAATCCGGGTAGAATCGATGTCTCGGCCATCACCGGTCGGAGCACCTTCCGTTGTATCGACGCATCCTGAACCTGCTCGCGCTCTGCGTGCTCGCGGGGGTCGCCGCCGCGACCTGGTATTGGAGCCGTCCGGGAGACGACACATCGCCCGCGCTCCGTTCCGCCGGCGAGCAGCCGCCGAGCTATTACCTCAAGGATGCGACCCTGCTCGAGACGAACGAGGACGGCCGTGTGCTCTACCAGATCCGAGCGAAGCTCGTCGAGGAACGGCCGGACGACGGTGCGCTCGTCGCCGACGAGATCGAGCTCGAGTGGCGAGAAACCGAGGCGGTGCCGTGGGTCGTCAAAGCCGGCCGAGCCGTCGTATCGGTCGAGCGTCGCCTCCTCGAGCTCGAGCACGGCGTCGAGCTCGTGCGGGAGCCGCGCGACGACGGCGACGTCGCGGTCGTACGCACCGAGCGGCTCGTGCTCGAGCCGGAGCGTCACGTCGCGCGCGCCGACGGCGACGTTCGCCTCGAGGTCGGCGCGAGCACGTTGACCGCCGTCGGCCTCGTTGCGTTTCTTCAGGAAGATCGGCTGGAGCTCGAAAGGAATGTGCGTGGCGCCGTTCGCCCCTGACCGGGCCGCTCGTCCCCTCGTGATCGCCGTCGCGTGCCTCGCCGCGGGTCTCGCAGGGGCTCAGGACGCAGGTCCCGGCGACCTCGTCGTCGAAGCGCCCGGCGGCGCCCGGTACAACGGCGCGACCGGCCGATTGGAGCTGACGCAGCTCAGCATCACGCAGGGAGATCTGTCGATCACGGCCGATCGCGGGTCCGCGCTCGAGATCCACGAGGACGGCGCCGAGGTCGGCGTCGACTACCGCCTCGAAGGCAACGTGCGGCTCGAGAGCGCGGCCGCGCGCATCACCGGCGACGTTGCCGAATTCGTCGCGCGGAGCGGCCGGCTCGATCGGTTCGTGCTGTCGGGGAACCCGGCCAGATTCGAGGACCGCGCCGCGGAGCGCTCCGGTCAGGCGTTCGGCGAGGCTGAACGGCTCGTGTACGACGCCGCGACCGGGGTCGTCAGCCTCGAAGGGGACGTGCGCGTCGTCGTCGGCCAGAACGAGTTCCGCGGCTGCGACCTCGTCTACGAGTTCGGCGCCGAGGAAGTGTCCTCGGGCGCATCCGAGTGCGAACAGCCGCTGCAGATCATCAGAATGGCACCGGACGCGAACGGCAACGGCCGCCAAGGGCAATGAGCAAGCTCGAAGCGCTAGGGATCGCAAAGCGCTATCGGTCACGGCAGGTCGTCAACGATCTTTCTCTGACGATCGAGAGCGGCGAAGTCGTCGGCCTGCTCGGACCGAACGGCGCGGGGAAGACGACGGCGTTCTATATGATCGTCGGCCTCGTCTCGTGCGATCGCGGCAAGATCGTGTTGAACGGGCAGGACGTGACGCGGCTCCCCGTGCACCGCCGGGCGCGCCTCGGACTAGGTTATCTGCCCCAGGAAGCTTCGGTTTTCCGCAAGCTGACGGTAGCCGATAATATTCGGGCGATCCTGCAAG
>CAZKNH010000254.1:0-3761 GCA_964553875.1 uncultured Gammaproteobacteria bacterium
CGCGCTTCTCCCGGGACCGGCCCTGATTCACCGGCTTCGCCCGCATGCGCCGCCCTTATAAATGTGAATTACGTTTATATTAGGCCCGACCGCACGCGGTCAGTCAAGTCACGTTGCCTCGGCGCCCGCCCGGCGCGTGCTTTCGGCTCGACCGTCCAGGTTCGTGCCCCTCTTTCCGTCTTTCCGCGCCCCGTCTCCCGCCGACCGCGACGTCCGATCGGGCATGCGTGTGCCGAGCTACGGCGAGGTCGGATGGCACGACGCTTCCGGCGCGCTGCGGATCGTATGGACGGGCACGCTGCTCGACGCCGAGTACGACTTCGAGCCCGTGTCAACCGATCGTCGTCGCGAACGTTAAATGATCCGTTCGATACGTTTCATGGAGATGAACGATGACGAAGGATCGTACCCTCATCGGCCAGGCCCGAAGACCGCTCTGCCTTGCGCTATCCGACGCAAGGCGCGGGCCGCTCGCGCTCCTTCTCGCCTCCGCGATGCTGATCGCCGGCGCCGCGGAGGCGCAGACGCGCGAGCGAGGCCAGCTCTTCGAACGGCTCGATACGAACGGCGACGGGATCGCGGACGCCGACGAGCTCCTGTCGGCGCGGCGCGAGGCGTTCCGGCGCGCCGACAAGGACGGGGACGGCTTCGTAGCCGGCAATGAGCTCGACGCACTCGCCGACGTCCGCGGCGACTCGATGCGCACTCGGCGAGGTGGCCTCGGGAGCGGGCTCGGGCGCAGGCGAATGCCGGACGTCGACGAGCGCGTCCGTCGCCTCGACGTCGACGGGGACGGCCGCATCTCGGAAGCGGAGTTCCTCGAAGCGAACAATCCGTTGCTCGAGCGATTCGACGCGAACGGTGATGGTGCGATCAGCCGAGAGGAAGTCGAGCGCGCGCAGCAGCGCGTGCGAGGATACGCGCGGCAGCGCGGCGTGCTCTGAATTCCGACTAGCCTCGTTCGAGCGCGCCGCCGCGGGTGCGACCGGCTCCGGATCGCGGAGGCACCGGCGGCGGCGTGCGCTCGGCGAATTGACCGTTCCAATACGGATAGTAGGGATACGGCGGCGTGACGTAGCTTGCCTCGTCGAGGCGCGCGATCTGCTCGGCGCTGAGCGTCCATCCGGCGGCGCCGAGGTTCTCGCGCAGCTGCCGCTCGTCGCGCGCACCGATCAGCACCGTGGCGACCGTGGGACGGTTGAGCAGCCAGTTGATCGCGATCTGCGGGACCGACTTGCCCGTTTCCTCGGCGATCGCCTCGAGCGCGTCCACGACGCGGTACAACCGCTCGTCGTCCACCGGCGGCGCGAACGCTGCCGTTTCACTCAGCCGGCGTGACGGCGGCTCGGATCGATCGCGCCGGATCTTGCCGGTCAGCCGGCCCCAGCCGAGGGGACTCCATACGATCGCGCCGATGTTCTCGGCGAGCGCGAGCGGCATCAGCTCCCACTCGTAATCGCGGCCGACCAGCGAGTAGTACACCTGCTGAGCCGCGATGCGCACATAGCCCCTGCGCTCGGATACCGCGAGCGACTTCATGACCTGCCAGCCGGAGAAGTTCGACACGCCGACGTAGCGCACCTTGCCCGCACGCACGAGGTCGTCGAGGGTGGACATCATCTCCTCGACGGGCGTCATCGAGTCGAAATGATGGATCTGCAGCACGTCGATGTAGTCGGTGCGCAGCCGCTCGAGCGCGCCGTGCACGCTCCGAAGCAAGTGGCTTCGCGATGCACCAACCGCATTTGGATCGTCTCCCGAGCGCAGGCTGACCTTCGTGGAAACGATCGCTCGGTCGCGCCGGCCCTCTAACGCGGCGCCGAGGATCGACTCGGCCGCACCGTCCGAGTACACGTCGGCGGAGTCGAACAACGTCACGCCCGCGTCGAAGCAGATGTCGATCAGGCGGCGCGCGCCGGCGACGTCGGTGTCGCCCCACGCGGAAAACAGGGCGCCCCTGCCGCCGAAAGTGCCGGTGCCGAGCCCGAGGACGGGGACCTTGAAGCCGGATGAACCCAGAAAACGATACTCCATGACGATCTCCGCAAACGTTGTCGAGGCCGGTAACGCTACGCTCGACAACGCGCACGAAGAACCCGCAAGATGGAAAGCGATTCTTTTTGAATTGCGAAGAATCGATGGACCGGCTCGACGAGCTCGGCTTGTTCGTGCGCGTCGCGGAGATGGGCTCGATCACCGCGGCGGCGCGTAGCCTGAACGTATCGTTATCCGTCGCGAGTCAGCGCCTGAAGCGCCTCGAGCAGCGGCTCGGCGTGCGGCTTTTCTACCGCACGACGCGGCGGCTCAAGCTGACGCCCGAAGGCGCCGTGCTTCTCGAGCAGGGCCGGCCGCTGCTCGAGGATCTCGACGCGCTCACGACGGGCCTCGCTCGCGCGGGACGCGAGATTTCCGGCACGCTCAGGGTAACGATGCCCGCGGCCTTCGGGAGGCGCTACGTGTCTCCGCTGCTGCCGCGATTTCTCGCCCGCTATCCTGCGCTCGACGTCCACATGATCGTTGCAGACCAGATGCTCGACCTCGCCCGAGAAGGTCTGGACCTCGCAATCCGCATCGGCGCCCTCGAGGACTCGAGCCTCGTGTCGCGCAAGATCGCGACGAATCGCCGGATACTGTGCGCGGCGCCGAGCTATCTGCGGCGGCATGGCACGCCGAGGACGCCAGAGGATCTCGCAAGCCACGCTTGTCTCGTGCTCTGGGGCAGGAACGGCCCGATCGACAGCTGGTCCCTGCGCGGTGCCGACGGACGCGAGCACGTGGTGCACGTGCGCGGACGGCTGCAAAGCAACTCCGGCGAGGTGATCCGCGATGCGGTGCTCGCGGGCGAAGGCATCGCGCTCCTGTCGACATGGCATGTTTGCGACGACCTGCGCACGGGCCGTCTCAGGACCGTGCTGCCGGACTATGCGCTTCCGGAAAGCGGCATCTACGCGGTGATGCCGCAGCGCCGGCTCGTGCTGCCGCGCGTGCGCGCGTTCGTGGATCTGCTCGTAGAGGCGCTCGGGCGCACGCCGCCTTGGGAGCGGACTCGGCGAGCGAGCCCGCGCGCCCGATGAGCATCCGAAGCTCGAGAGCGGCATTCGAACCGCGCGGCATTCCTAGTGCACGCGTCGGCGCAGAACGGGGTATGCCGGCAACCCGAAGCCGAGATTATGCCGGGCGCTTGCGCTAGCCTTGCCGTGTTCCAGAGGAAGGGACCGCGCGAGGACGCGGGTCTGAGTGAGGAAGACGATGCAAAAGCGATCGGTCGATGCAATCGTGATCGGTGCGGGCAGCGCCGGGCTCAATGCGGCCGCAGAGCTCGAGAAAGCGGGCGTAGATTGGCTGCTCGTCGAGGCAGCGCAGTACGGCACGACCTGCGCACGCGTCGGCTGCATGCCGTCGAAGCTGCTCATCGCGGCGGCAGAAGCCGCGGAGGCCGTCGAGCGCGCGAAGATCTTCGGCATCCGCGCACGCCACGTCGAGATCGACGGCGAAGCCGTCTTCGCGCGAGTTCGCCGCGAGCGCGACCGTTTCGTGGCCGGCGCCGTCTCGGACACCGAGCGGCTGCCGGCTGGCCGGCGCATGCTTGGCCGGGCCCGCTTCGTCGGTCCGACGACCGTGCGCGTCGGCGAGGAGCTCGAGCTCGATGCGAAGGCGATGGTGGTCGCGACGGGGAGCTCACCCTTCGTCCCGCCGGTGCTCGATGCCGTGCGCGACCGCGTGCTGGTCAGCGACGATGTCTTCGAGCTCACCCGCGTGCC
>CAZKNH010000255.1:0-3755 GCA_964553875.1 uncultured Gammaproteobacteria bacterium
CCGCCAACACTCCGTCGGAGGAACCGTGGACGAATATCTGTCGGAAAAGGAACAACTGGAACGCATACGCGAGTGGTGGCGCGAGAACGGCTGGTACCTCGTTGCAGGCGCGGCGCTCGGTGCCGTCGCGATCTTCGGCTTCAAGCAGTACCGCAATTACGTCGAGGCACGCGCCGAGGCGGCGGCCGCGCTCTACCTCGATCTGCAGGACGTGCTCGAGGATGACGACCGGACGGCGGCCGAGGCCTTGCTCGCGGAGCTTCGCGAGGAGCATCCGAAGAGCCCATACACGGATCAGGCGGGCATGCTGCTCGCGGGCTACTACCTGACGAGCGAGCCGAGCCGCGCCGCGGACGAGCTGCGCTTCGTGATGGAACGCACTGGCGACCGCGATCTCGGCCGGATCGCACGGCTCAGGCTCGCCCGCGTGCTGATGTATCAGGGCCGGCACGAAGAGGCGCTGCGGCTGCTCGACGTGGCCGATCTCGGCCCGTTCACGGCGCAGTACCGCGAGGCGGCGGGGGATGCGCACTATGCGCTCGGCAACACCGATGCCGCACGCGCGGCCTACGAGGAGGCGCTGCGCGCGCCCGGCGCGGAGTGGCTGAACCGCACGTTCGTCGAGATGAAGCTCGACGCGCTCGAGGTCGCGGGCGATAGCGCGGAGACGGGCACGTGACGATCGCGCGTGGCCTCGTTGTCGCGGCATCCGCCGCGATCGTCGCCGGCTGCTCGCTCTTCGGAGGCCGCGACTCGACGGTCGAGCCGCCGGCGGAGCTCGTCGACATCGAGCAAACGCTCGAAATCCGGCGGGTGTGGAGCGCGCGGGTCGGCCGGGGCACGGAGGGCTTGAGGCTCGGGCTGCGGCCGGCCACGGACGGCGTCCATGTCTACGCCGGGTCTTACGACGGGCGCGTCGCGGCGCTCGACGGCGCGACGGGCCGCACGGTCTGGTCGGTGCGGACGAACGCGCCGCTCTCGGCCGGGCCGGGCTACGGCAACGGCGTCCTCGTGTTCGGCACGAGCGACGGAGAGCTGATCGCGCTCGAGGCGGACACCGGCGAGGAGCGGTGGCGCGTTCCGGTCGGCAGCGAGGTGCTCGCGGCGCCCGCGGTCGGCGGGAACGTGATCGCGCTGCGCTCGACGGACGGGCGGCTGCGGGGCTTCTCGATCACGGACGGGCGCGAGATGTGGACGGTCGAGCACTCGCAGCCCGCGCTGATCGTCCGCGGTGACACGAAACCCGAGATCGCGGGGCAGACGGTCGTCGCCGGCTTCGATAACGGGCGGATCGGCGCGTACCGGCTCACGTCCGGCGAGCCCCTGTGGGAGCTCGCGATCGGCTCTCCCGGCGGCCGCAGCGAGCTCGATCGCCTCGTCGACATCGGCGGGGACATGCAGGTCATCGGCACGGACGTGTACGCGGTCGGCTACCAGGGCCGTGCGGTCAACGTGGACCTCCAGAGCGGCTTCGTGCTGTGGGAGCAGGAGATGTCGTCGCTCGCGGGGCTCGGCGTCGATGCCCGCAGCGTGTACATCACGAGCGACGTGAGCTATGTCTTGTCGCTCGCGCGCCAAAACGGCATCGTGCAATGGACGCAGGAGGCGCTGCGGCTCCGTGATCTGACGGCGCCGGTCCGATTCATGAACACGATCGTCGTCGGCGACTTCGAAGGGTATCTCCATTTCATGGACGTCGACGACGGCCGCTTCGTCGCGCGGGCTCGCGCGTCGTCCGCGCGGATCCCGTCCGCGCCGATCATCGTCGGCCGTAACCTCGTCGTGCAGGCGGAGGACGGCCGCATCGCTGCGTTCAGCGTCGTCGAGGAAGAACCGGAAGAGGAACGGGGCTGAGGAGCGGAACGATGCTCCCTGCCGTCGCGTTGATCGGCCGGCCGAACGTCGGTAAGTCGACGCTGTTCAATCGCCTGACGCGCACCCGCGATGCGCTCGTCGCGGACTACCCCGGCGTCACCCGCGATCGCCGCTACGGCTACGCACGCTTCGGTGACCGTCCCTACCTCGTGATCGACACGGGCGGCCTCGGCGCCGGCGGCGGCCTCGAGCCGCTCGTCGAGAAGCAGGTCGACGCGGCGCTCGAGCAGGCCGACGTCGTGATCCTCGTCGTCGATCATCGCGACGGCATCACGGCCGAGGACGAGCGGATCGCCGAGCGCCTGCGCCGCTCCGGCAAGCGGGTCGCGGTGGCCGTGAACAAGGCGGAGGGCGTGGAACCGGCGCTCGCGGGCGCGGACTTCTTCCGGCTCGGTTTCGGCACGCCGTTCGCGATCTCGGCGCTGCACGGTCAGGGCGTCGACGCGCTGATCGAAGCCGTGCTCGCGCCGTTCGAGCCGGGCGAGGCCGACGAGATCGCCGAGGTCGAGGGCCCCAAGGTCGCCGTCATCGGCAGACCGAACGTCGGCAAGTCGACCTTGATCAATCGGCTGATCGGCGACGAGCGTCTCGTGACGTCGGACGAGCCCGGCACGACGCGCGACAGCATCGTCGTGCCGTGCGAACGCGACGGCCGCAGGTTCGCGCTGATCGATACCGCCGGCATTCGTCGCAGGGCGCGCGTCAGCGACGCGGTCGAGAAGTTCAGCGTCGTGCAGAGCCTCAAGGCGATCGAGGAGGCCGAGGTCGTGATCGTCATGCTCGACGCGCGCGAGGGCGTGACGGATCAGGACCTGCACCTGATCGGCCTCGCGGTCGAGCGGGGACGGGCGCTCGTCATCGGGATCAACAAGTGGGACGGTCTCGGCGCGGCCGAGCGCGAGCGGGTGCAGGCCGAGGTCGAGCGCAAGCTCGACTTCGTGAGCTACGCGAGGCGGCATTACGTCTCCGCGCTCCACGGCAGCGGCATCGCCGAGCTCGTGCGCTCGGCGCTTGCGGCGGCCGAGGCGGCAGGTGCGGACCTGCCGACGCCGCGTCTCACGGAGCTCCTGCACCAGGCGACGACGGCGCATGCGCCGCCGATGATCCGCGGGCGCCAGATCCGTCTCCGGTATGCGCACCAGGGCGGGCGTTACCCGCCGATCATCGTGATCCACGGCACGCAGGCCGAACGGACGCCGGACCATTACCGGCGCTATCTCGAGAACGCGTTCCGCAAGGGATTGAGGCTCGAGGGGACGCCGATCCGGATCGAGCTTCGGAGCGGCGAGAACCCGTTCGCGGGCCGGCGTAACGTGCTGACGCCGCGTCAGAAGGCGCGCCGGCGGCGCGTGATTCGTCACTCGCGGAAGTAGACCGTCCCGCCACCGATGGCGCGACCCGACGTTCGCGCACTATTGTCATAACGAGAAGTTACGTTGCCGGCGGGCGCGCGGTCTTACACTCCGGCTCCTCGGATTCGCGCTTTGTTGTTGGAGAAAGCCCCTTGGCCAAAGCACGCCGTCACTACACCGTGCCGGGCGAGTTTCCGATGTATCGGGGCGGCTCCCTGCTTCGGCCCACGATCGCCTACGAGACCTGGGGCGAGCTCGACGACGCGCGCAGCAACGCGGTGCTGATCTTCACCGGGATGTCGCCCTCCGCGCACGCCGCGTCGAGCGCGCTCGACCCGACGCCGGGCTGGTGGGAGGAGATCATCGGCCCCGGCCGGCCGATCGACACGCGCCGTTACTTCGTGATCTGCGTGAACTCGCTCGGCAGCTGCTTCGGCTCGACCGGGCCTGCGTCGATCGATCCGCGGACCGGTGAGATCTATCGGCTCACGTTCCCGGTGCTGTCGCTCGAGGACGTCGCGCGCGGCG
>CAZKNH010000256.1:0-3730 GCA_964553875.1 uncultured Gammaproteobacteria bacterium
GCGACCTCGTCACGCTGCTGCTCGCGTTCTTCGTCGTGATGTACGCGATCTCGTCCGTGAACGAGGGCAAGTATCGCGTGCTTTCGGATTCGCTCGTCGCGGCGTTCCGTGCGGCGCCGAAGTCGCTCGAGCCGATCCAGATCGGCGAGATGTCGAAGGCCGAGAACGAGCTGCAGACGCGCCAGCCGCGCACGCTCGTGCCCCTCGAGATCGATCAGCTGCCGCTCGACCTGCTCGAGCGCATTCCGGAGCTTACGGCTTTGCACCGTGCGGGCTTCTCGGCCGACGAGCTCGACACGGCGGCAGCGCTGATCGCGGAGATCGACACGGCGATCGTCGAGGCCCTCGGCGATCTCGTCTCAGAGGACCTCGTGCGGCTGCGGCGCGACCGCTTCTGGATCGAGATCGAGATCAACACGAGCGTGCTGTTCCCGTCGGGCCGCGCCGACGTCTCGCCTGAAGCGCGCCCGGTGCTCGAGCGGCTCGGCGCGATCCTCGCCGGCAATCCGGTCCGGACGCACGTCGAGGGGCATACGGACGAGCGGCCGATCAATACGCTGGTTTTCCCGTCGAATTGGGAGCTCTCGGCGGCGCGGGCCGCGCGCGTCGTCCGCATTTTCCAGGATCAGGGCGTCGCACCGGAGCGCATGGCCGCCGTCGGCCTCGGAGAGTTTCATCCGATCGCGGACAACGCCACGCCGTCCGGGCGGCAGGAGAACCGGCGAGTCGTCATCGTCGTGATGGCCGACCGCGAGCGAGTGCTCGATCGGGACCCGCCTGAAACCTGGCGCCTGCCGACGCCGCTCCGGACCGAGGAGCCGGCGATCGCGGAGAAGACATGAGCACCCGGGTCGTGCGCCGCGTAGCCGCGGTCTCGATGCGATTTCCCGTGCAGGAGGCGTGATGTCAGGAACGCAAGCGCATCCGCTGCTCAAGGCGATGCTCGATGCCCGCGCCGAGCTCGACGCGACGGTCGACGAGCGTCGCGCGCAGGGGATCGGCAGTCGGTGTATCTCGTTTCGCGTCGGCGGCGAGCTCTATGCGATCGAGCTTTCGGTCGTCCGCGAGGTGATCGTCCCGCCGACGGTCGTGCCGGTGCCGGGTGCAGGACCCGAGATCGTCGGCGTGATCAACCTGCGCGGCAACGTCGTCACGGTGATGAACAGCCGCGCGATGCTCGGCCTCGCGGGAACGCCGCACGGACCGCAAGCGCGCGTGCTCGTGCTCGATCAGCGCGGAGAATGGATCGGCGCGCTCGTCGACGCGGTCGACGACATCATCTCCGTCGATCCCGCGGCGCTCGAGCAGCCGGGTCCGACGCATCCGCCCGGTGCCGCGCGTCTGGCGGTCCGCGGCACGTGGACGGTGGGCTCGCAGATCGCGTTCCTCGTCGAGCCCGAGGCCCTCGTCGGCGCCGCACCGGAGTGACCGATGCGCCGCGTCGGCGACAACGCGAAACTGCCGCCGGTGTCGCGCGTGCCGCACGTCAGGCATACTCCCCCCGCGACCGACGACGCACCCGCCCGCCGGGCTCCGACGGCGCCGCCGCGGGACGGTGCGCGCCGCAAGCCGCCGAAGCGTCCCCGGGGAGGCGGCGTCGTCGACGAGTACGTCTGAGGTAACGAAGCGAACGCAGTGGAGCACCTCGAGCTGATCGCCTTGATCTCCGGCACCGCGATCGCCGTCGCGTTCGCGCTCGTGCTGTCGGTGCAGCGGAGCCTCCGCGCCGAGCTCGACGCGCTGGCGAGCAAGCTCGACGCATACGGCGCCGAGCTCGACGCGTTGCGCCGCGAGGTCGGACGGGCGAGCGCCGACGCGGACGACGTGCGGCGGCGGGAGCTCGAGCTGACCGAGCAGATCGCGCTGCTCGCGCGGCAGCAGGAGCAGATGCTGCTACGGGATCCGGACGCAGGCCGCTATATGCAAGCCGTGCGGGCGGCATGCGGCGGCGCGTCGGTCGATGCGTTGATGAGCACGTTCGGATTGAGCCGGAGCGAGGCCGAGCTCGTCGTGACGCTGCACCGGCCCCGCGCCGGCGCGGATACCTGAAGGCTCGGCGTCACTCCGCGAGCGAAGCCCTGAGCGCGTCGATCTCGTCACGGTGGACGTCGAGCGCCGCGAGCGCGTCGCGTCTGCCGCCCGAGAGCCGTTCGAGCGCCGGGCACTTGCCGGCGAGCTCCGCAGGATCGGCCGCGGCGACGAGCGCTTTCGCCGCGATCAGCACGTCCGTCAGCGTGACGTCTCCTTCGAGCGCGAGATCGACTTCGTCCTGCTTCTCGACCGCGTGCTGCAGCGCCTCGGGGAGCCCCCAGCTCGTGACGATCGCCGTGCAGATCGCGGCGTGCCAGTCGGCCGCGATCTCGCGAACGTCGATCCGCTCGAGGGGTTTCTCCTTCGCGTGCTCCTCCGCCCGCATCACGACGTAGAGGCGGCCGAGGACATGGAGCAGCCCGGTCAGCAGGGCCTGGTCCGCGTTGAGGCGCGTGTAGCGTTTCGCGAGCACCGCGCAGACGGCGGCAATCCGGATACTGTCGTGCCAGATGTTCTCGATCTCGGCCCGACCGGCCGGCGAGTACGTGTCCTTGAGCCGCATCTGGCGCATCGCGAACGCGATGGCGGTCGTGCGCACCAGGCCGAGCCCCATCCTCGTCACCGCGGTGCGCAGGTCGGTGATCTCCTTGTCGCTGCGGCGCACGGCCGCGGAATTCGCGGTTTTCAGGATCCGGGCAGCCAACGCGGCATCGGACTGCACGATCGTCACGATGTCGTTGATGCCGGTATCCGGGGACTGCAACGCGTGCTGGATGCGTAGCACCGCGTCCGGGAACGCGGGCAGCTCGAGGCGGTCGTCCTTTAAATCACGGGCCAGCCGCTCGACGAATCCGAACGCAGTCGCATGGGCGCTCGACACCATAGGGTCCCCTCCGAGTAATCCGACACCGAGTTGTCGGCCGCTCGGGCCGGAAACTTGAGGCGGGCCCCCGCGCTTCGGCCCGGGCGCGAAGCGGGCTAGGCGCTCGGCCGGCTCCGCGTGCGCGCCTGCATCATGAGCCCGGCGCCGTGCTCGTTGACGTGCGCGACGACGGCCCGGCGACGATGCAGCCGGACGACGCCGCCGACGTTGACGGCGAAGACGAGGTTGACCACCGTGCCGGCCGGGAGGCCGAGCGACTTGATCTCGAGGAATACCCCCATTGCGGACAGGTTTCTCGCCCGACACCGATGCAGGCGGCCACCCGGCACCGACAGGTAGACCGTGGTCGAAACTTTGCTTCTCGCCAGTAGACGACGTTCCATCCCAACGCCCCAGAACAACGCTCGGATCGGCTGGCAGCCACGATCAAGCATGCGCGGCGAGAAGCGGAAATCAAGCCTTGCGGTCGCGCGACCGCTCGCGCATCGGCGGGACGCCGCGTCCGGCCAGCGCGTTTGGCCGCATGCTCGCTCGAATCGCGCCAACCGTTCGGGAGGCGCGATCCGCGCGTGACGTCTTATGTCAGCGCCTTCGCGCGAGGGTGCCGCCGCCGGCGACACGCGATCGGCCGGCGACTTCACGCAAAAGACGGTTGGCGACGCGGCGTGCAGCGCGGTATTCTTTACCGTCGCGGCGAGTGCGGGGTTTGCTCGTGCAACGCGAGGCGGACGAGCCTCGATCGCCGGTTGACACTCCCCGTGCGAGACCAGAAAATACGCCGCTTACGTCCGCGGAGGGGTACCCAAGCGGCCAACG
>CAZKNH010000257.1:0-3714 GCA_964553875.1 uncultured Gammaproteobacteria bacterium
GGCCAGCGTCTGCAGCGCGCGATGGAGAACACGGACCTCTTCCCGAACATGGTGAATCAAATGATCGCCGTCGGCGAAGAGTCGGGCTCGCTCGACGAGATGGCGTCCAAAGTCGCCGACTTCTACGAGCAGGAAGTCGACAACGCGGTCGACAGCATGTCGAGCCTCCTCGAGCCGTTCATCATGGCGATCCTCGGCATCCTCGTCGGCGGGCTCGTCGTCGCGATGTACCTGCCGATCTTCAAGATGGGCCAGGCCATCTAACCATCCACGCTTCGGCTTCGGGCGGCGGCTCCGCACGGCCGCCCTCGAGGCCGGCAGGCGTGCGGCACCGACACCGTCCGTTTATCGATCGTGGAACTCTTCGAACTCTGGCCGCCCGCCCTCCCCATCGCCGCGGCCGTCATTGGCCTGCTCGTCGGCAGTTTCCTCAACGTCGTTGCCCACCGGCTGCCGTTGATGATGGAGCGCGCGTGGCGCGAGCAGTGCGCCGAGCTGGCCGCGGAAGCCAACGTCACGTTGCCTCCCGGCCCGCCGGGCGCCGAGATCGACGGCCGGCCGATCAGCCTGACCTGGCCGCCGTCGTCGTGCCCGAGCTGCGGCGCACGGATCGCGCCTCACCACAACGTCCCCGTCCTGAGCTACCTCTGGTTGCGCGGCCGCTGCGCGCACTGCGGCGGCCGGATCTCGCCGCGCTATCCGATCGTCGAAGCCGTCACCGCGGCGCTCACCGCCGTCGTCGCGATCGTGTTCGGGCCATCGTGGCAGTTCGTTGCGGCAGCCGGATTCACGTGGGCGCTGCTCGCGCTCGCGTTGATCGATCTCGATCACCAGTTGCTGCCTGATTCCATCACGCTGCCGCTGTTGTGGGCGGGGCTCCTCGTCAACGTCCTCCCGGTCGACGGCGCGCCGTTGTTCGCGGACGTGTCTTCCGCGGTGATCGGGGCCGCCGCCGGCTATCTCAGCCTGTGGCTCGTCTTCCACCTGTTCAAGCTCCTCACCGGCAAGGAGGGCATGGGTTACGGCGACTTCAAGCTGCTCGCCGCGCTCGGCGCGTGGCTCGGATGGCAGATGCTGCCGCTCGTGGTCCTGCTGTCCGCGGCGGTTGGCGCGGTCGTCGGCATCGTCTTCCTGCTCGCGAGCGGCCGGTCCCGACACACGCCGATACCGTTCGGTCCCTACCTTGCCGCGGCCGGGTGGATCGGCTTACTGTGGGGCGACGACCTGATCGATTGGTATCTCGGTTTCTTTTAGGCGCCGGATCCGGTCGGCGCGGCCCAATCACTCGAGCTGCCCGAACACGTAAGCCTGCGCCCCGATGAGACGCTTCGTGCGATGCTGAAGATCGGCCTCACCGGCGGCGTCGCGAGCGGCAAATCGACCGTCGCCGATCTCTTCCGCGCGCTCGGCGCGCCGCTGATCGACACGGATGTCCTCGCCCGCGAGGTCGTCGAGCCCGGTGAAGCGGGGCTCGACGCGGTCTGCAAAGCCTTCGGTCCAGACGTGCTGACCGAGGACGGCCGCCTCGACCGCCGGAAGCTCCGCTCGATCGTCTTTGCCGACGACGAGAAACGCCGCCGCCTCGAAGCGATCCTGCATCCGCTGATCCGCGAACGCGTCATCGCCGAGCTCGGCCGCCTCGACGCGCCGTACGTGATCATCGCGGTGCCGCTGCTGATCGAGACGGACTTCGCAAAGCTCGTCGATCGCATTCTCGTCGTGGACGTTCCGGTCGACGTGCAGCTCGATCGGCTGATGGCGCGTGACGGCAGCACTCGCGCGGAGGCGCAGGCGATCATCGACGCGCAGGTCGACCGCGAAACCCGCCTTGCGCACGCCGACGACGTCATCGACAACAGCGGCGACCTCGCCTCGACGCGCGCACAGGTCGAAACTTTGCACCGACGCTATCTCCAACTCGCGACGGTTTGCCGAGACGAGTAAGGACGCGCAGAATAGCGCGTTATGGTAGATGTCGCCCCGCAGCTCAGCAGCACCGCCACGCCGTCGCCCGAGCATGGGCGCCTCACGTACGAGCAGCCGCTCACCGAGAGGATGCGCACGTTCCTCCGGATCGAGTTCCTGTTCGAGCAGGCGTCCTATCACGCGCAGGACTCCACCGAATACGGCACGCGCGCGGCGATCGCGAGCGTTCTCGAGATCCTGACGATCCTCGGCCGCGGCGACATCCGCGCCGAGGTCATGAAAGAGCTCGAGCGGCAGGCCGAGCTGCTCGGCCGCTACCGCGCGAAGCCCGGCGTCGACACGGCGCGGCTCGACGAGCTGATCGACAATCTGCACGCACTCCGCACGCAGCTCTCGGAGGCGGGGCCGCAGTTCATCAACCCGTTGAAAGAATGCGACTTTCTGACCGCGATCCGGCATCGCGCCGCGATCCCCGGCGGCACGTGCGCGTTCGACCTGCCGGATTACGCGTACTGGCTGAATCTGCCTTTCGCGGAGCGGCGGCGGCAGTTCGATGACTGGATCCAGCAGCTTCGCCGAGTCTGCGATCCCGTCGCGCAGGTGCTGTGGCTGACGCGCGAGACGGCGGAGCCGGTCGAGCGGGTCGCTTCGGGCGGGCTTTACCAGTACAGCCTTCCGCGCAACGAGCAGTTCAACCTGCTCCGCGTGATCGTGCCTCCGAAGACCGGCCTCTATCCCGAGATCAGCGCCGGTCAGCATCGCTTCACGATCCGCTTCGTGAAGTGGCAGGGCGTCGACCAGCGCTCCGCGCAGGCGAACCACGACGTGCGGTTCCTGCTGTCGCTCGTTTGAGCTTGCGGCGGCATCGGCTCGCGCGGCGGCGAGCCGAAGACGCTTCGTTCTCGCGTTACAACCGAGCCGTCAGCCGTTCGAGATCGCGCGTCGCCGTTCGCGAAGCGCGTGAACGATCGGCGCATCGGCGGGGATGAGCCCGACGTCGAGCAGCTCTTCGACCGGCACCCATTTGAGCGGCTGCCCCTCGACGCCGCGCGGCTCGCCGACATAGCGCACGACGAGCCACACGTCGAGCCGGACGCGCTTCTCGGGATACGCGTGCGAGAGCTCGAGCAGCGGCAGCGCGTGCTGCACCTCGATGCCGAGCTCTTCCGCGAGCTCGCGGTCCAGCGCCTCGCGGCGGCCTTCGCCTTGCGCGCGCTTGCCGCCGGGAAACTCCCAGAACCCGGCCATGTGCGTGCCCGGCCGGCGCTGGTTGACGAGCACCCGGCCTTGCGCGTCCTCGACGATGCCGACGAGGACGTGCACCTCGTCGTCGGCGGGCTTCTCCGTCACCGGGCGAATCGTACCCTTCGCGTCGCGCAGGCGCGGGCTACACGAGCCGCCCGTGACACTGCTTGTACTTCTTCCCGGAGCCGCACGGGCACGGCTCGTTGCGTCCGATCTTGCGCTCCTCGCGGACATACGGCGTCGCGGGCTCGACGGCGAGCCGAGCGGCCGCGGACGGGTTCGCGGGCCCGGCGCCGACCGCGGTGCCGCCGACGGCGACACGCGGCCTCGGCATGCCGAGGGGCGCGCCCTGCGGCGGCGGCGGCGGTGCGATCAGCGACGGCGCCTCCGCATGCTGCGCGCGCAACGTCGACGGATCGCTCGTCGGCCGCTCGACGGCCTGCACGTCCTCCGGGCGGCGGATCTGGATCTTCGACAGGATCGCGATCGTGTCGTGCTTCACGCGGTCGAGCATGCTCGAGAACATCTCGAACGCCTCGCGCT
>CAZKNH010000258.1:0-3689 GCA_964553875.1 uncultured Gammaproteobacteria bacterium
CGTCATCGTCGGCGCGGCCGACACCTTCCGCGCGGCCGCCGTCGAGCAGCTCGCCGAATGGGGCACGCGCACGAACCCGCCCGTCGTATCGCAGGCGCCGGGCGCCGACCCCGCGGCGGTCGTGCACGACGCCCTCGCCGCGGCCCGCGCCCGCGACGTCGACATCCTGATCGCCGACACGGCCGGAAGGCTCCACACGGCCTCGGGGCTCATGGACGAGCTCGAGAAGGTCAAGCGCATCGTCGCGCGGTTCGATCCGAGCGCGCCGCACGAGGTGCTGCTCGTGATCGACGCGAGCCAGGGCCAGAACGCGCTCGCGCAGGCGACCGAGTTCCATCAGCGGCTCGGCGTCACGGGTCTTGCGGTCACGAAGCTCGACGGCACCGCGAAAGGCGGCGTCGTGCTCGCGATCGCGAAGAAGCTGCGCGTGCCGATCCGCTACGTCGGCATCGGCGAAGGCGTCGACGACCTCGACGTGTTCGACGCGGACCAGTTCGCACGCGCGCTCGTCGAGGAGCGGCGCGCTTGATCCGGTTCGAGGGCGTATACAAACGATATCCCGGCGGCCGCGAGGCGCTGCGCGGCGTGAGCTTCCACATCGAGCGTGGCGAGATGGCGTTCCTCACGGGCCCATCGGGCGCTGGCAAGAGCACGCTGCTCAAGCTCGTCACGCTGATCGAGAAACCGACGCGCGGCACGGTGGTCGTGAACGGACGGAACACGTCGCGCATCTCGCGGCGCGGGATCGCGGCGTTCCGCCAGAAGATCGGCATCGTGTTCCAGGATCACAAGCTGCTCTACGACCGTTCCGTGTTCGACAACGTCGCGCTGCCCCTCGTGATCCTCGGCCTCGGCCCTCGGGAGATCGCGCGCCGCGTGCGCGCCGCGCTCGATCAGGTCGGCCTGCTCGGCCACGAGCGTCACGCGCCGATCACACTGTCGACGGGCGAGCAACAGCGCGTCGGCATCGCGCGCGCGATCGCGAGCCGCCCCGAGGTCGTCGTGGCCGACGAGCCGACCGGTAACCTCGATCCGGAGCTTTCGCTCGACATCATGCGGCTCTTCGCGCGCTTCAACGAGGTCGGCGTCACGCTGCTGATCGCGACCCACGATCTCGAGCTGATCGATCGCTTCGGCGGCCGGCGGCTTCGCCTCGTCGACGGGATGCTCGAGGCCGACGACGCCTTCGCGCCGATGGCCGTCTCATGAGGCGAGCGGTGCGTCGCTGGGCTTCGCTGCACGTGCAAAGCTTCGCGAGCGCCCTCGCGCGCCTGGCCCGCGAGCCCATCGCGACCGCGATGACGGTGCTCGTGATCGCAATCGCGCTCGCGCTGCCGTCGGGGCTGCGGGTCTTCGTACAGAACGTCTCGACGCTGAGCGCCGGCTGGGAGGGGGCCGCGGATTTCGGCGTCTATCTCGAGCCCGGCACGGCCGAAGCCCGCGCCCGCGCGCTCGCGAACGAGATCGCCGGCCGGCCCGACGTCGCGCACGTCGACCTCGTGACGAGCGACCAAGCGCTCGCCGACTTTCGCGCCCGCTCGGGGTTCGGCGCTGCCCTCGACGCGCTCGAGCACAACCCGCTGCCGCATACCCTCGTCGTCCGCCCCGCCGGCGGCGCCGAAGCCGACGTCGAAGGCCTCGCGGCCGCGCTCGGCGCGCTGCCCGACGTCGATTTCGTGCAGCTCGACACCGAGTGGGTCCGAAGGCTTCGCGCGATCCTCGAGCTCGCGACGTACGTCGTCGACGTCGTGAGCGCGATGCTCGGCGTCGGCGTCGCGGTCGTGATCGGCAACACGATCCGGCTCGAAATCAACAACCGGGCCGCCGAGATCGAGGTCATGAAGCTCGTCGGCGCAACCGACGCGTTCATCCGGCGCCCGTTTCTCTACCTCGGCTTCACGTACGGTCTCGCCGGGGCCGGCGCCGCGGCGCTCCTGATCACGGTTGCCCTGGCGCTGCTCCGCGAGCCCGCCTCGGCGCTCGCCGACCTGTACGGGAGCGATTTCCGTCTCGCTGGTCTAAGGCCTTTGGACGCGGGCGTGCTGGTCGCCGGAGGGGCCCTCCTGGGACTCGCCGGGGCGGCGCTCGCGACGTCTCGCCACTTGCAGGAAATCGAGCCGCGCTGAGGGGTAACCCCCTGACGGGGCACGGTTTTGTGCAGTCCATCAGCGAACGCGGCGCGGCATTAGCACTCTAATGGTACGAGTGCTAATATCCCCGCCGAAGGGAGGAAAGAGATGACCACTGCGGTAGCTCTGAGAAGCAGCGAACACATGCTGATCGGCCCGGTCGGCAGCCTGGATCACTACATCCAGGCGGTCAATTCCGTGCCGATGCTGAGCGCCGAGGAGGAGCACGAGCTCGCGACGCGGCTGCGCGAGCACAACGATCTCGACGCAGCGCGCAGGCTCGTCCTCTCTCACCTGCGCTTCGTCGTGCACATCGCGCGGGGTTACGCAGGCTACGGCCTGCCGCTCGGCGATCTGATCCAGGAAGGCAACATCGGCCTGATGAAGGCCGTCCGGCGCTTCGACCCGCGCGTCGGCGTGCGGCTCGTGTCGTTCGCGGTGCACTGGATCCGCGCGGAGATCCACGAGTTCGTCCTGCGCAACTGGCGCCTCGTCAAGGTCGCGACGACGAAGGCCCAGCGGAAGCTTTTCTTCAACCTCCGCAAGGCCAAGCGGCACCTCGGCTGGCTCAGCAAGGAGGAAACCGAGGCGGTCGCGCGGGATCTCGGGGTCACGCCGCGCGAAGTCACCGAGATGGAGCAGCGGCTCGCCGGCCAGGACTTGTCGCTCGACCCGGATCCGGCCGACGACGATGACTACGCGCCGATCGCGTTCCTGCCGGCGCCGAATGCGGACCCGGCCGATACGATCGAGCAGGACGACTGGGCAGCGAACGCGCACGACCGGCTCGACGGCGCGCTCGAGCGGCTCGATCCGCGCAGCCGCGACATCCTGACCCGTCGCTGGCTCACGGAGAACAAGGCGACGCTGCACGAGCTCGCGGCCGAGTACAACGTCTCGGCGGAGCGCATTCGTCAGATCGAAGCGAACGCGATCGGAAAGCTCAAGACGATGATGGCCGCGGCATGACCGCCGCGGTCCGCGTCGCATAGGCCGGTCGGCCTTCGCGTTTCAGGACTTTCCAAACGTTCGCGGGGAGGAAAGGGGCCCCTTTCCTCCCCGCTCGCCGCGGCCTTTCGGGCCGTTCCGCCCGTCAGCTCAGCGTCAGCGGCACCAGCGTCAGCTCGACTCGCCGGTTCTGCTGCCGGCCCGCCTCGGTGTCGTTCGACGCGATCGGGCGCAGCTCACCCATGCCGACCTCGATGATGCGGTCCGGCCTGACGCCGCGCGTGCGCAGGTACGCCGCGACGGAGGCCGCCCGCCGCTCGGACAGCCGCTGGTTGTACTCTTCGCTGCCGGTGCTGTCGGTATGCCCTGCGACCTCGATGACCGTCTGCTCGAACTCGTTCAGCACGAGCGCGACGGAGGAGAGCACGTCGTAGAACTCCGCCCTGAGCTCCGCCTGATCGAAGCCGAACGTGATGTTCGCAGGCATGTTCAGCGTGATGTTGTCACCGATGCGGGTGACGCTGACGCCCGTCCGCTCGAGCTCCTGGCGCAGGCGCGCCTCCTGCCGGTCCATGTAGGAGCCGACGGCAGCGCCCGTGAGCGCGCCGAGCC
>CAZKNH010000259.1:0-3680 GCA_964553875.1 uncultured Gammaproteobacteria bacterium
GATCTCCGGCTACTCGAGCTGCTGCATCACGGCGCTGCAGTGCGGGAACTCGTGATTGAAGCGCTCTAGCGCGAAACGGCGCAGGTTCTCGACGACGAACAGCGTGTGCGCGTCGACCGTGTACGCGTGGAAGAGGTCGTACTGCATACGGCCGACGACGCGGCCGAACGCCGGAATGTAGAGACCGAGGACGCCGTACGTGTTCATCCGCTTCAACGTACGCGTCACGCCCTGCGGCGCGCGAAGGATGTCGAGAAAGAGCCGGTGGTTCCGCGGGTTCTGCCTGAACTCCTCGTCGATCAGCCACAGGTGCTGCTTGATCAGCGCGATCGTCCGCGCGCTGATGCCCTTGAGATCGAGGTTCCGCTCGAGCAGCAGGAAGATCTCGAGCAGCGCCGACGGGTCACGCGCGAACACGTTCTCGTCGACGACCTCGATGTAGCCGTGCCGTTCCTGGAAGCGCGCGTTGATCGGCACCGCGGGTGCGTCCTTGTCGAGGAGGATCGCTTCCTCGAAGAGCTGCAGCAGCATCTCGTTGAGGCGCGAAATCTCCATCACGGTGCGGTAGTAGCGCTGCATCAGCTGCTCGACGGCGAGCGTGAAGCTCGCGTCCTCGTAGCCGAGCATCGCGGCGAGCTTGATCTGATAGTCGAAGAGCAGCCGGTCCTCCCGGCGGCCGGTCAAGAGGTGCAGGCCCCAGCGGATGCGCCACAGGAACGATCGTCCGTTCAGCAGGATCCGGAGCTGACCTTCCGTCAGGAAATCATGCTCGACGAGCTGCTCGAGACGTTCGACGCCGAGATGCCGGCGCGCGACCCAGCCGATCGTCTGGATGTCGCGTAGGCCCCCGGGGCTGCCTTTGACGTTCGGCTCGAGGTTGTACGCGGTATCGTGAAAGTGACGGTGCCGCGCCTGCTGCTCTTCGACCTTTGCCCGATAGAACGCGGCAGAGTCCCATAACCGGTCCGGCGCGAGCCGGCCCGGCAGCTCGCGGAACAGCAGGCCGGGGCCGTCGAGGAGCCGTGTCTCCATCAACGCGGTCATGATCGACACGTCGTTTCGCGCCTGCGTCTCGCAATCCTCGAGCGTGCGCACGCTGTGGCCGACCTCGAGGCCGATATCCCACAGGAACGTCAGGAACCGGCTGATCGGCTCGTCGGTGCCGGGGTCCGCGGCGTCGTCGATCAGCACGAGCAAATCGATATCGGACGCGGGGTGGAGCTCGCCGCGGCCGTACCCGCCGACGGCGACGAGGTCCGCGACGTTCGCGATGCGGCGCGCGAAGTGACGCCACGACGCGACGATGACGTCGTCGACGATGCGCGCGCGTTCCTGCACGAGCGTCTCGATCGGCTCGTTCTCGAGGAAGCGCTGCTTGAGCCACGCGTCGGCCGCGGCGAGCGCGTCCTTGAACGTCGCGAGCGGACTGGGACCGCCGAGCGCGGCCGTGAGCGCGTCGCGGTCGACCGGCGGAGCGGCCGAGGCCTGAACGCCGGTCGACTCGAGCGGCGTGGACATGTCAGCTCCGGCGGTCTTCCGCGCCCAGGGTCAGCACCTCGTAGCCGTCCTCGGTCACGAGGACCGTGTGCTCCCATTGTGCGGACAGAGAGTGATCCTTCGTCACGACGGTCCAGCCGTCCGCGAGGAGCTTCACCTCGCGGCGGCCGGCGTTGATCATCGGCTCGACCGTGAACGTCATGCCGGGCACGAGCTCGACGCCGGTGCCGGGCTTGCCGTAATGCAGGATTTGCGGATCCTCGTGGAATTGCCGGCCGATGCCGTGGCCGCAGTATTCGCGGACCACCGAGAACCGGTGCTGCTCGACGAAGGTCTGGATCGCGTGCCCGATGTCACCGACGCGGGCCCCCGGGCGCACCACGTTGATGCCGCGCCACATCGCGTCGTAGCAGATCCGCGTCAGCCGCTCGCCGATCACGGTCGGCTCGCCGACGAAGAACATCCGGCTCGTGTCGCCGTGGAAGCCGTCCTTGATGACCGTGACGTCGATGTTCAGGATGTCGCCGTTCTTCAACCGCCTGTCACTCGGGATCCCGTGGCACACGACGTGGTTCACCGATGTGCAGATCGACTTCGGGAAGCCGCGATAGTTGAGCGGCGCCGGCACCGCACCGAGCTCGTCGACGATGTACTCGTGGCAGATGCGGTTCAGCTCGTCGGTCGAAACGCCGGGGCGGACATGCTCGCCGATCATGTCGAGCACGTCGGCCGCGAGGCGGCCGGCGACACGCATCTTGTCCTGTTCCTCAGGCGTCTTGACGGTGATGGCCATGGGGTAGGGGTGAGGCGGCTCCGGCGGCGAGCCGCGTTTGTTGCGCCGAGCGTGCTATGGTATAAAGCGCGCGCCTTTCAGGCAATCAACGACACACACGCGCCGTTCACCCGTCAGCCGGGTGCCTCGCCCGGAAGGGCAAGAGGTCGCTGCGGGGGTGCGTGGAGGATCAACCCGACGACAGGAGCTTCCGATGGCCGACATCACGATGCGGCGTATGCTGGAAGCGGGCGTCCATTTCGGACACCAGACCCGCTTCTGGAACCCGAAGATGGCCCCTTACATCTTCGGCGAACGTAACAAGATTCACATCATCAATCTCGAGAAGACGCTGCCGATGTACCTCGAGGCGGCGGAGTTCGTCCGCAAGCTCGTCGCGGACGGCGGCGTCGTGCTGTTCGTCGGGTCGAAACGCGCGGCCCGCCAGGCGATCACCGAGGAGGCGACGCGCTGCGGCATGCCGTACGTCAGCCAGCGCTGGCTCGGCGGCATGTTGACGAACTTCAAGACGATCCGCCAGTCGATCAAGCGGCTGAAGGAGCTCGAGGAAATCACCGAGGGCGGCGGCCGGGAGTTCACGAAGAAGGAGATGCTGACCCTCGCGCGCGAGCGCGACAAGCTGCAGCGCTCGCTGGGCGGCATCAAGGAGATGGACTCGCTGCCGGACGCGGTCTTCGTCATCGACGTCGGCCACGAGGAAATCGCCGTCAAGGAGGCGAAGAAGCTCGGCATCCCGGTCGTCGCGGTCGTCGACACGAATTGCTCGCCGGAGGGGATCGATTACCCGATTCCGGGCAACGACGACGCGATGCGCGCGATTCATCTGTACGCCGAAGGCATTGCCGATGCGGTGCTCGCGGGCAAGGCGTCGATCCCGGAGGTGCCGGCCGGCGAGGACGACTTCGTCGAGCTCGACGAGGAGGGCCGGCCGAAGGTCGGCACGAGCCGGAAGAAGGCCGCGTCGAAGAAGCGGCCGGGCCGCGCCGCGAAGCCGCGGCCGAAGGCCGCCGAGGCGAAACCCTCGGGCGACGCCGGATCCGGCGCCGCCGCGGAATCGGCGCCCGCAGCGGAGTCGGCGGACGCCCCGGCTCCGGCAGCCGACGCGCCTCGGGCTGCGGAGGCGGAGAGCCAGCAGTAAACGGCCGTCCGCGGATCGAGGTTCCAGATACCTTTCCGCGGCGCGTTTGTCACCCGTCGTCCGCCCGCCTTTACGGCGGCGCGGGCGTCGGCCACCCTGGATGACGGCCCGCACAGCGGGCCGCTGTCGATACCTAGGGCCCGCGTGACGGGCCGGCTACCGAACGAGGACCGGCATGGACATCAAACCGGCATTGGTCAAAGAGCTCCGCGAGCGTACCGGCGCGGGGATGATGGATTGCAAGAAGGCGCT
>CAZKNH010000260.1:0-3653 GCA_964553875.1 uncultured Gammaproteobacteria bacterium
GCCTCGTCGCCGATCAGGCCGCCGGTCCACCGGCGAATCAAGCCGTAGTCGTTCAGCAGGCTGTAGATGAAGCCGAGAACGATGAGGAAGGCGACGAGCCGCGGCCAGGCCGCCGGCCGCTGACCGAAACGGTCCCGGCTGACGATCCGTGCCCCGCGCGGCAGCTTCGCGATGCCCGTCAGCGACTCCCCGAATGGCACGTTGAGACGCGCGCGGGCGTTCACGGCCCAGCCGTTCGCGTCGAGAATCGGGCCGAGATTGCGCTTGCGGAGCTTGAGCCACGCGATCAGCACCGACGGCCCGGATACGATCAGCACGAGCACGCCGAGCGCGATGCAGAGCTGCCAGAACGGCAGGCTCATGAGACCGCTGGCGTAACCCGCGATCGCGGCGGTCGCCGTCGCGAGCGCGCCGAACGCGACGCCGAGCGCCGCGACGGTGCCGACATCGATCTTCTTCGCTTGCTCGGGCTTCGTCTTGTCTACGGTCGCGACGGTCTCGGCCGTCGTCTCGAGCCGCTGCGAGGCGGCCGCATCGGCCGCGGCTGCGCGTTTCGCGACCTGCTCTTCGATCAGGCGCACGAGTTTCTTGTACGGCGACCAGAAGGCCTGCCGAAGGCTGATCGGGTTATCGACGATCTTCGTGATCGTCGCATCCCAGTCCCGGCCCGCGCGGTCGTAGAAAATGCCGTTGCGCCCGACCATGAGATTGTCGGAGTCGCCGTTCGTGACCGCCGCGACGATCTGCTTCTTCTCGCCCGACGCGCGCCGCGTGATGTCGCAGTAGAGGAGATAGGTGCCGGCCATTGACACCATCGGTGCCGCCTTCGCTTCGTCGTCGACATAGAGCGTCAGCTCGCAGCTGCGCTGGTCGATGTAGAGCGTGCCCGCCTGAAAGATTCCCTTCTGGCCCGGCGTGTAGAACTGCTTGAAGTTGACGAAGTTCTCGCAGAGATCCTTGAGGTACCGGCAATAGCGGACGAACCGGTCGACGTCCTCGATCAACGCGGCCGTGCCCGCCTCGGCCGAGTCGCGCTCGATCAGCGCGCGTAACCGCTGCTCGGCCTCGCCGCGCGCGATCTCCTCGAGCCGCTCGACGGGGAGCGCAGCGCACTTCGACGCGGCGAGCGCGGCGCTCCATTCGACGTAGGGCGTGAGCTTCGCCTGGATCGCGCGGAACTCCTCCTGCGTGAGCGTCTTGCCGTCGCCTCCGAGCGGCACGACAACGGTATCGCGGAACCGTGCGATGCGCTCCTCCCACGCCGGATTGATGCCGGCGGTGAGGTCGAGCGGCTTGCCGGGCTCGACGTGAGCGAGCGGCAGCGCCGCGATCTCGGCCGCGCTCTGCACGAACGGCGTCGACGCGAGCGTCTCGTAGACCGTCTCCGTGCGGTTCAGCGCATCGGCGGCGCGCGGGTCGAACTCGGCAAGGCGGCAGCGCGTGAAGTAGTCCGTGATCTTGTCGGCCACGGCCGCCAGGGCCTCGGCAGCCGCGCCGGTGGCGTCGCCGAGGACGCGGATCGCGGGATCCTCTTCCGCCCGCGCCCGCAGCGCGAGTTGAGCCCGGACCTCCGTCATGAACTCGTCGAGCTTGGCCGCCGACACGCCGACGTTGCCCGACGCCTCGATCTCGCCGCCGACGCAGCCGATCACATCGTCGATCAGCGCGCGGACGGCCTCGTCATCCGCCGCCGTCGCGGACGTCACGATGCCGTCGCCGTTGAACGGCATCTGCGCGAACCGGGCAAGTGCGTCGTCCGTGTCGGCGACGCTGATCGAGGTCGCATCGGGCTTGCCGAGCAGCGCGAGCACGTGCCGCGCGGCGCCGAGCATCGCAGCGCCCTCCTCCGTCGAATCGTCGATGGCGTCGAGCGGCAATGCCTCCTGAGGGTTCACGAGGTCATCGGGATTCTTGAGTCGGGCGCCGGCCCATTTGACCGCCTCGATGAGCTCCCTCGCGCGTACGCGTCCGTCGCCGTCGGTGTCGATCAGCTCGAGCGTGCGCTCGTCGAAATGGAGCCCGTGAACCGGACAGCCGAGCGCCGCCCAAAGCTTCTGGTCGAGCTGATCGAGTGCCAGCAGGTCGGCACCGGAGGTCAATGCGACCTGGTCGAAGTCTCCGGCGCGAAAAAATTGCCAGACGTGGGCAGACGTTCGTTGCTTCAAGCGTCACCTTGGGCGTTGGACATGCTCGACCGAAGGAAAGGGCCGGAATCGGAAAGAGCGGCGTCGCCGCGCGGATTATGGGTAACGTCACATAGGAGAAGCAACCGGACTCGGGCGTGATGATCGCGGGTGGAAACCGGCACCGCGGCGAAATCGAGGACGGGCGCAAGCCGGCCTGCCGGCAGTCAGGCGCACGCCCGCCGGCCGCCGATCCTGCTCGCCGAGGCGACGGAGCAGGAAGCGGGCGGCTCTATGCGTAGATGAGCTGCGAGATTCGGCTTCGCATAGCGGCGTGTCACGCGCCCTGCGTTCAGCGGCGAGGACGTAGCGGGAACGGCTTGCCGGGGAATCGCGAACGACGAGGCGCGGCACGCTCCTCGGTGACCGGCTCGAAGCGCGCGAGCTCGGTGACGTTCGACGCCTCCACCTCGACCACGCGCCGCTTGAACGGCGGATGGCCGCGGAAACCGACGACCGTGACACGCTCGCCGATGCGGCTCTCGTCGGCCGCACCGACGGGGCTGACCTCCTCGAAGCGCGCAAGCTCCGTGGCGGACAGGTCGCCGCGGGAGAGCACGCGCCGTTCGAACGGCGGATGGCCGCTGAACTCCGTGATCATTACTCGACCGTTTTTGAGTTCGGTCACCGCTTCGTCGGCCGTCGCGGAGCCCGTTGCGGCCATCAGCGCGGCGGCGAGCCCGAACCCAACCCTCGTCCACAGATTGCAGGTCCTTTGCACACGCGTCACTACACTGAGTCTCCGTCTATGTCGATATTTCTTGAAAATCAAGAAATTAGATCGTAGACGAGCGCGGCGTGAAACGGAAGCTCAATGCGCCGAAGTGGTGCAGTGTGCCGGCCTCGGTGCTCCGCAATAGTGCGCCGGCACGGCGCTGGCGGACTTAAACGCTTGATCCTACGTCGAGCGGACGTGGTCCTCGAGTTGCAATGGGCTTTCCCGAGTCGTCGAGGAGAGCCGCGCAATGCGCCTTCGCTTCGCTTTCGCCGTGCGAGCGGTCGTCGTATTCGGGACGCCGGCGGTGCTCGGCGCTCCGCCCGGCTCCGCCGGCGAGCCGTTCGGGCACATCGTGCCGCTGCGCGAGCACACGTCGGGGCAGCTCTACGTCGAAGGCGTGCTGAGCGGCAGCGTCGAGACGGAGTTTCTCGTCGACACGGGCTCGGGATACGTCGCGTTGTCGAGAACGACCTTCGACACGCTGCGTCGGAACGCGCCGGTCGAGCACGTGCGGGACATCTACGGCGAGATGGCGAACGGCAAGCTGCTGAAGGTACCGGTCTATCGCATCGGCGAGCTCTCGATCGGCGCGGCGTGCCGGCTGACCGACGTCGAGGTTGTCGTGCTCCCGTCGGGTGCCCGCGACATCCTCGGGCTCAGCGCATTGAAGCGCCTCGAGCCGTTCGCGCTCGAGTTCTCGCCGCCGCAGCTGTGGGTCACGGACTGCGAGGTCCACACCTGAGCGCGCTTCG
>CAZKNH010000261.1:0-3643 GCA_964553875.1 uncultured Gammaproteobacteria bacterium
GTGGGGACGCCATCTTCAGACACCCGGCTTCACGGCCCGGACGGCAGTTGGTGTCGTCTGTCGAATCGCCGTGCGGACGCCAATCTCGCACGTGGCCCGATGCGTTCGATCCCGCAGCTTCTCGGCCTCGTTCTCGCCGGCGGCGCAAGTCGCCGCATGAGCCGTGACAAGGGCACCCTCCGCTACCATGACGCGCCGCAGGCCGTCCATGCGTGGCAGCTTCTGACCGATGTCTGCGGCCGCGCGTACGTCTCGACGAACGCGCGGCGCGCGGCCGAGGCGCCTTACTCGGGTCTGCCGTTGATCGTCGACGTCGGCGAATATCGCGGTCCCGCCTCGGGACTCGAGGCCGCCTGGGAGCGGCATCCGAATGCCGCATGGCTCACGCTCGCCGTCGACATGCCGCTCGTCGATCGCGCGCTGCTCGACGAGCTGGTCGCGGCGCGCGATCCGTCGGCGTGCGCGACCGCCTTTCGGCATGACGACGGCGTCATCGAGCCGCTTTGCACGATCTGGGAGCCTGCCGCCCGCGGTCCGTTGCTCGAGCGTTTGGCCGCCGGCGACGCGTCGCTTCGTCGCTTCCTCGAGGCTCATGCCGTCGCGCTGATTGCCCCGAGCGATCCCGCGAAGCTCCGCAGTATCGACGATCCTGCCGGGCACGCCGCGCTCGTGAAATCGCTCGAGTCGAATGGTGCGTCTTAGGGAATCGCGACTTGAGCGCGCTTTCGAAGGTGCAGCATGAGCTCCGTGCCCTGCCGCGAGTCTCGCGTTTTGGCTGTCGAGACATCTGTGCGACGATAGCGGACCCACCCGCCCGTAGGCGGGGCGACTCTGCGAGGAGCCTGCTCCGGGCTCGGCGAGCACGAAAGGAATGGGAGTGAACCGCGACTCCCTGTCACCCGAACTCGAGGACGGCCGGCAGGCTGCGTCGGCCGTCTCGGGCCGGATGCCGCCAGGCTCTTCGGTCTCGCTCGATGGCACCCTGCCGCCGAGCCCGCTGCGCGAGCTGCTCGAGCTCGACGGCGCAGCGATCTTCGTGTTCTCCGCCGATCACGAGCTGACCGAGACCGTCGTTCGGTCGGGCGGAGAGCGGTATCCGATCCGTTCGATCGCCGGTTGGGACGAGCTCGTCGATGCGGTGGCTCGCGAGCGTGCGCATATCTTGCTGCTCGACGCCGACTCGTTGCCGGTGCCGCTGCCCGATGCCGTCGCAACGCTCCATGGCGCGGCACCGACGATCGTCGTGCTGGTCGCGGCAAGGCGTGATACGGCCGGCACCGTGATGAGCCTGATGGCCGAGCGCAAGGTCCATCGGCTGCTCGTCAAGCCGGCCACGGACGGCATGACGCGACTGCTGCTCGAATCCGCGATCGAACGGTATCTCGCCCTTCGCGAGCAATCCATTCCGCCTCCCGTGTTCGTCGACGAGGTTCGTCCCCGGCGTCGGTACCGCAAATCGAGAAGCTCGTGGTCGGCGTGGCGGCTCGCGGCGGCGCTCGTGCTCGCGACGGCCGGGGCGGTCGTCGTTGCGGAGATGCGTGGGTTCGGATGGCAGGAAGCGATCGAGCGGCTTGTCGTTCGCGGCGCGGAGGGCGGGCGCGAACGGGAGGGGTTGCCCGAACCGTCGGACGGCCTTGCGGCCGGGAGCGCGACGCCCGCGCCGCTTCGTGCATCGGCAGCCGACGACGGCGTGTCCGTCACTGCGACGACCGATACCGTGCTGACCGTCGTCTTCGAGGCCCCGAGCGCGAACGAGCCGGCCGGAAGCGTGTCGGCCGCGGCTGCATCTTCGTCGGGCTCCGATGCTGCGACGCCCGAGTTCGCCGTGATACCTCCCGTCACCGACGAACGGTACGACGTGCCGCTGCCGCCCGGGCCGCAGACGAGCGCTTCTCGCGCGGCCGACGAGCCCGATGCGAGCGAAATGCCTGCTGCCGCCGCGGGCACCGAGATCGACTTCCTGCTCGATCTCATCGACGCGCGGCTCGTCGATGGTCGCTTGCTCGCACCGTACGGCGACAGCGCGGTCGGCTATTTCGAGCAGGCGATGGCGCTGAACCCGCTCGATCCGCGGCTCCTGACGCGGCGCGACGTGATCGCCGCGGGGCTCGTCGATGCCGCCCATGCCGCGCTCGAGCGCGGCGATCTCGTCGAGGCCGTCGATTTCGCCGACGAAGCCTTCCGGCTCGGCGCCGACCGCACGGCGCTCGCACGATTCGACCGCGAGCTCGATGCGGCGCGGCGCGAGCAGACGCTCGCCCGGCAAGCGGAGCGCCTCGCGGCCGCGCGCACGCTGCTGCGGCAGGGCCGGCTGCTCGATGCGGACGGGGGCGGTGCGCTTGCGACGGTCGCGGAGCTGCGCCGCGAACGCTCGAGTGTCGTCGGACTCGACGATGTGTGGCGCGAGGTGACCGCGGTCGTGGCCGCGGAAGTATCCGCGGCGATCGACACGGGAGACTACGCTGCGGCGAGACGCTGGGCGTCCGCGCTCGCGATCCCCGGCGGCGATCCCGCTCTCGCGGCAGAGCTCGAGTTCGAGGCGAGGCAAGCGGAGTTCCTCGCGACACCGATTGCGGCGGGCGAGCTTCGGTTGATCGAGTTCGCGGCACCCGTCTATCCGGACGATGCGCTTGCGGCCGGCATCGAAGGCTGGGTCGATGTCGAGTACGTCGTCGACAGGGAAGGGCGACCGCGAGACATCGTCGTCGTCGACAGTCGCCCGGGACGTCGTTTCGTCGACGCTGCGATCGATGCGGTCGAGAGTCACCGCTACGAGCCGTTTCTGCTCGACGGACGCGTCTACGAGCGCCGCGTGCGGATGCGCGTTCGCTTCGAGGTCCAGTGATCGGGCCGCAAACTTTCGGGCGGCGGCAAAGCGTACGTTTGAGTTCGGGTTTCGGGCGGCCGTCCCGGAACGAGATGCGATGCGGAGCACGTTTTGCGGGCTTTTGGCGTCAAGTTGCGATTATGCAACATAAGAAGCGAACTAAACGATTGCTTTTCAAAGGCTAAGTTTTTGAAGTTGCGGAAAGCATACAATCTCGCCGCGAGTCCGCCGACCCCGTCCGTCGCCGTCGTTCGAGCGTTAATACTTTGTTAATTCGGGCAATTTTTCTGTGCCCTTGGCGGAACGACCGCCTCCGGGTATCCTCCTGCCACGACTGTTCCAGGGGCGCGCTTCGGAGATTCACTTTGAGGGCGCGCTGCCGGGCTCGAGCCGGTTGGAAGCCATGGGTAGTCCCGCGTGTCGGCGGTCGGTTTCCTGACTCGAGCCTCGGCAGTGGCGCCCTCGTTTCATTTCCATTCACTCTCGGCGCCCCGTGATCGACGCCTGTTTGCGACCGCTCCGAGACGATGGGTGATTCCCGCGACAATCCGCTCGAGGTTCCGCTGCTCGATCTGCGTGCGCAGTACGCGCCGTTGCGCGACGACATCGAACGCGCGATGCGCGAGGTGTGCGACAGCCAGCAATTCATCCTGGGCCCGCGCGTGCAAGCGCTCGAGGCGCAGGTCGCGGAATACTCCCACGCGCGCCACGCGGTAGGCGTCTCGTCAGGCACCGACGCGCTGCTTCTCGCGTTGATGGCGCTCGGCATCGGCCCGGGCGACGAGGTCATCACGTCGCCGTTCACGTTCTTCGCAA
>CAZKNH010000262.1:0-3613 GCA_964553875.1 uncultured Gammaproteobacteria bacterium
CGCGAAGCCGTCGCGGCCGGCATCGCGCAGGAGATGCGCCGCGATCCCAGTGTCGTGTTCCTCGGCGAGGACGTCGCCCGTGCAGGCGGCGTGTTCAAGGCGACGGTCGGCCTCTTCGACGAGTTCGGCCCGGAGCGTGTCCGGGACACGCCGATCTCGGAGCAGGCGATCCTCGGCGCCGCGATGGGCGCCGCGATGACGGGTCTCCGCCCGATCGCGGAAATCATGTTCTCCGACTTCTTCGCCGTCTGCTGGGACATCGTCGCGAACGAGATCGCGAAGACCCGCTACATGACCGACGGTCAGGTGACGCTGCCGCTCGTGATCCGCTCGGGCAACGGCGGCGGCTCGCGCTTCGGCGCGCAGCACTCGCAGAGCGTCGAGAACTGGGCGATGGCCGTGCCCGGCCTCAAGGTCGTCGCGCCGTCGTCGCCGGCGGACGTCAAGGGGCTGCTCGCCGCGTCGATCCGCGACGATGATCCGGTCCTCTTCTTCGAGCAGAAGTCGCTGTACGCGACGAAGGGCGAAGTGCCGGACGGCGAGCACGTCGTGCCGCTCGGTCAGGCGAACGTGCTAAGGCGCGGCGACGATGTGACGATCTGCGCGCTCGCGCTGATGGTCCCGAGGGCGATGCAGGCGGCGAAGATTCTCGAGGAGCAGCACGGCATCACGGCGACCGTCGTCGATGTCCGCTCGCTCGTGCCGCTCGACACGCAGACGATCCTGACCGAGGTCGCCCGCACCGGCCGTCTCGTCACCGTCGAGGAGAACCCGCGGCTCTGCGGCTGGGGTGCCGAGATCGCGTCGATCGTCGCCGAGGAGCTCTTCTGGGACCTCGACGGTCCGATCGTGCGGATCACGACGCCGCACGTTCCGCTCGCCGCGGCGAACAACCTGGAAGACGCGCAGCTTCCGAACGCGGACAAGATCGTCGCGCGGGTCAGGGAGCTCGTGGACTGAAGGCGCCCGCGGGTGACAGGGGCACCCGCGGATCGCCGGGACCGCCGCGAACGCGCGTTCGCGGCTGCCGCGAGATCGAACAAGAAATCGGGGTGGTAGAGCTCGATGGACGTATTGATGCCGCAACTCGGTGAGACGGTCACCGAGGGAACCGTCGCGAACTGGCACAAGCAGGTCGGCGACCGGGTCGAGGCCGACGAGATTCTTCTCGACGTCGAGACGGACAAGGTCTCGATGGAGATCCCTTCTCCCGGCAGCGGCACGCTCACGAAGATCCTGGTCCAGGCCGGCGAGACGGTGCCGGTCGGAACGGTGCTTGCGGTCGTCGAGGTCGCGGGCGAGGCGGCGGCAGGTGCGTCGGGACGGGGCGCATCGTCGGCCGCGCCGGCGACGGCAAGCGCGAGCGCAGGGTCCTCGCAGAGCGGCCGGGCCGGCAACGGCGCGGCGACCGTGACGGCGAACGACGGGCCGACGGCGACCGCGGCCGCCGCGACGCGGCCCGGACGGGCCTCGGCCCACGCGATCGGACGCCGGCCGGGCGAGCGACTGTCGCCTGCAGTTCGAAGGCTCGCGGCCGAGCATGGCCTCGAGCTCGGCCGGATCGAGGGCACCGGGCGGAACGGACGGATCACCCGGCGAGACGTGATCCGCTATCTGCAGAATCCTCCCGCGATCGCGCGTGACGCGCAGCCGGCCGCGGCCCGCGGCGTCGCGGCGACCGCGGCGGCAGCGCCCGTGGCCGCGCGAGACACCGCCGGCACGACACCCTCCGGCGGCATCGTCCCGTTCACGCGCATTCGCAAGCTCACGGCCGAGCACATGGTGCGCTCGAAGGCGACGAGCCCGCACGTGCTCCAGGCCGTCGAGGTCGATTTCGCGAACGTCGACGTCGTCCGCCGGCAAGTCCGCGACGCCTGGAAAGGCCGTCGCGGCTACTCGCTGACCTATCTGCCGTTCATCGCGAGCGCGGTATGCGAGGCGCTCGGCGAGTTTCCGAACCTGAACTCGAGCGTCGAGGGTGACGCGCTCGTGCTGCACCCGCACGTGAACCTCGCGATCGCCGTCGATCTCGGCCCCGAGGGCCTCGTCGCGCCAGTGATCCGGCAGGCCGAGACGCTGTCCGTCGCGGAGCTCGCGGAGGCGATCCACGAGATCGCAGGTCGGGCCCGTCAGGGACGCCTGAAACCCGACGATCTCGCGGGCGGCACGTATACGATCTCGAACAACGGCTCGTTCGGCACGCTGATCACCGCGCCGATCATCAACCAGCCGCAGGTCGCGATCCTGTCGACCGACGGCGTGCGCAAGAAACCGATCGTGATCGAGGCGCCGGAGGGCGATTCGATTGCGATCCGGCCCGTCGGCATCCTCGCGCAGTCGTTCGACCATCGCGCGGTCGACGGCGCGTACTCCGGAGCGTTTCTCGCCCTCGTCAAGAAGCTCCTCGAGCAGAAGCGCTGGAGCGTCGACGTCTGAAAAAGGTGTGGGACACCTTTTTCGACGAAAAAGGTGTCTGACACGATCTTCGGACAGAAGAATAAGGGGCCGCGCTGCAAACGCAGCGCGGCCCCGGTCCGTTCTCGCCTCGCCGCTCAGAACTCCATGTTCAGGTTCAGCCGGTACGAGCGTCCCATGCCGCTGAAGAAGCGCTGGTTGATGCCCCCTATGCCGCCGCCGGACCAGAAGCCCGGTTGACGGTCGAACACGTTGTCGACGACGAGACCGAGACGGAAGCTCTGGAAGCGCGACGACGCGAACCGCGACTGCGAGAAGTCGTAGTTGAACGTCGCATTCCACGTCGTCCAGCTCGGCAGCGTGTTGATGTCCATCGTGTACCAGAGCTCCGGCCCCCAGCGCGGATCCTCGGGACCGACCCATAGCGTCGATACCTTGCCTTCGCCGATGTAGCGGGCCTGGGCCGTGACGGAGAACGGACCCTTTCGGTACGTGCCGTACAGGTTCGCGGACCACTCCGGCGTCGCGGTGTAGTTCGAGAAGACGCTGCCGCCGGAGTACAGGCCGCCGGTCTGGCCGACGACATCCTGCCGGGCGTTGCAGACCGTCTCGGTCGGCGAGATGCGCGTCGTGTCGGTGCACACCATCTGCTCGATCGTGTACGTGCCGAGCAGGCGGATGTTGAAGCTGCCGCCGCGGCGGAGCTGCTTGCGATAGCTCGCCGAGAGATCGATCGCCTTCGTCCAGAACGGCTCCGTGTTCTCCTGCGTCGTCGTGATCGACACGATGTCGCTGCGCGGATTGTTCGGCTCCTCGAGCGTCGGCGGACCGAACTCGATCAGACCGCAGTAGTACGGGTCGTTGTACTGGTAGCAGCGGAACACCGTGTACGGCAGATTGTCCTCGTTCTCGGGATCCGAGCCGGTGTCGTACGAGATGCCGCCCTTGATGTACGTCTCGACGTAATCGATCGCGAACTGCAGGCCGCTGCCGAAGCCGCCCGGCGTGATCACGAGGCCGAACGTCTCCGTCCTCGACTCCTCGTTCTGCAGGTTCGGATTCGAGCCGATGATCGTGTCCCACGTATCGCCGGTCGGGTTCACCTCGCGCCACGGGTTTGGCGGCTGACCGAAGCCGCCGTATCCGCCGCCCTGGAACGTCTGCCGGTAGAACAGCTCGCGCGGCGCCGGCGAGCGGA
>CAZKNH010000263.1:0-3580 GCA_964553875.1 uncultured Gammaproteobacteria bacterium
TCGATCGCAGCACGTTCGAGGAGACGGGTGCGATCGGCGTCGAGACGATCCTGAACCAGCTGCCGCAATTCGTCCCGGCCGTCACGCAGTTCAACTCGGCGGGTCAGGTGGACTCGAACGCCGTGTCGACGGTCGGCGCGTCGACCGTGAGCTTGCGCGGTCTCGGCGCGAACCGGAATCTCGTCCTGATCGACGGGCGGCGCGCAATGCCGATCAACCCGACGATGGTCGTCGACACGAACACGATCCCGGCCGCGGCGATCGAACGCGTCGAGGTCATCTCGGGCGGCGCGTCGGCCGTGTACGGCGCGGACGCCGTCGGCGGCGTCGTGAACTTCATCCTGAAGGACGACTTCGAGGGTGCCGAGGTCAGTCTTCGCTTCTCCGACACGGAGCACGGCGGCAATCAGGAGGTGACGATCTCGGGACTGATCGGGCTCGCGTCCGAGCGCGGCAACCTGCTCCTCGGCGTCGAGCGCTCGACCCGAGCGGAGCAGTTCCTGTGGCAGCGCGATTGGCGCGTCGCGGACTACGCGAACCCCCGCACCCCTGGCACGAACGGATTCGTCACCGAGACGGCGGTCAGCAATCAGGCGTTCTTCGCCGACCTTACGTTCAACTATCCGGACCAGAACGTCGTCAACGCGCTCTTCGCAGACGGCGTGAACGCACTGCCGTGCGCGCCGAACCCGAACGATCCTCCGCCGTTCGTCGGGATCCGCCTGCCCGGTGTCTGCCCGACCGACGCGAACGGCGTGAATCTCGGCGTGCCGAACAACGCGACGTTCTACATCAACCGCACACCCGACGGCACGGGCACGGTCTTCACCGGGCTGAACAACCCGGCGGGCGCGGCGGGCTCGTATCGGTATGAGGGACCGTTCGACGTCGGCAATTACGGCGAGTTTCCCGGCCTGCCGTTCCGCGTGAGGCAGCCGGACGGGACCATCAAGGAGAACACGTTCTATCATCGCGCGTCGACTCCGCTCGAGCGGCTCTCGTCGTTCGCCAAGGGCGAATTCGAGGTCTCCGACAACCTGCGGCTCACGGCGCAGGCGATGCTGACGCGTACCGAGACGCGGACCGCGCTCGGCACGCCGCCGGCGACGGTCACGGTGTGGAGCGCGCGTGTTCCGTTCGGAACGACCATTTACGAGCCGTCGGTCGTCTCGTTCGGCGAGGATGGAATACCGAACACGGGCGACCCCGGCGAGGACATGACGACGTTGCCGGCGTACCAACCGGGAGGCGCGTATCAGCTGAACTGTCCGCCTGTCGGCGGCTGCACCGAGTCGGAAGCGTGGCCGCTGCCGCCCGAGATGCAGATGCTCTTGATGTCGCGGCCGGACCCCGAGGCGGACGTCTACATCAGCCGTCCGATGGACTACATGAGGTACCTCCTGGGCGACGGTCTCGGCGGGCGCAACACGACGACGACGATGCAGCTCGTGCTCGGCATGGAAGGTGAGCTGCCGAGCCGGAAGCACTTCTGGGACGTCTCTCTGTCGACCGGACGCACGGATGCCTCCGTCACACAGGTCGGCCAGGTCAGGTTGAACACGTACCGTCAGCTGATGGCGTCGCCGAACTTCGGCGTCGCGTTCGTCGGCAACCCGAACACCGAGGCGGACGGGTTCGCGGAAGGCACGCCGACCTGCACGTCCGGCCTCCCGATCGTGCGGGACTTCCTGCCGACGCCGGACTGCATCGAGATGCTGCACGCGACACTCGAGAGCCGGACGAACGTCACGCAACACGTCTTCGAGGCGAACCTCGTCGGCGAGCTCGCTGAGATGCCCGCGGGTTCGTTGGGCTACGCGGTCGGTGTCACGTATCGAGAGAACGGCTTCGACTTCAGGCCGGACAACCTCGTCCGCAACTCGTCGGTCACGGAGAGCATCGCCGGCGTGTTCCCGCAGACGCTGAGCGGCGGCGAGTTCGACGTCAAGGAGCTCTACGGCGAGTTGCTGATTCCGATCGTCTCGAACGGTCCGAAGGGCGTCCACCATTTCAACGTCGAGCTCGGCGGGCGCATCTCCGATTGGAGCATGCCGCACGTCGACAAGGTGAACACATACAAGACGCTGATCGACTGGGCGTTCACGCCGCGGTATCGTCTGCGCGGCGGTTTCAACCGCGCGTTGCGCGCACCGAACCTCGGCGAGCTCTTCCTCGGCCGCACGCAGATCTTCCAGCCGGGCGCGTCGGTGTTCGGCGATCAGTGCTCGCAGAACAACCAGGTCGGGCCGTTCAGCGCGAATCCTGCGGTTGCGGGGCCGGAGCAGGCGGCGCATACGCTCGCGATCTGCCGTCAGCTGATGGGGCCGGGCGGTGCGCTGGCCTACTACGACAGCCGGGCGATCACCGACCAGCCTGAAACGGGTTCGCCGGGCGCGCTCAACTCGTTCGGTAACCCGAACGTGGGGGAGGAGAAGGCGAACACGTTCACGCTCGGCGTCGTGATGGATTTCCTGAACGATTGGACGCTGACGGTCGACTACTACACGATCGAGATCAAGGACATGATCGCGCTGATCGGTCCTGATACGGTGTACGAGTCGTGCCTGAGCCTCACGAAGAATCCGACCGGGGATCCGACCGTGCCCGCGTGCACGCAGATCATCAGGAACCCCGCGGACGGCGAGGCGACGAACATCGACCTGACGTTCACCAATCAGGGCAGGGCGAAGGTGTCCGGCCTCGACTTCCAGCTCAACTGGTCGAGGATGCTCGCGAGCGGCGGCCTGAACCTCAACCTGGCTGCGAACTACAACCTCTTGTCCGAGACGCAGGATCGGCCGGACGTGAACACGGTGGATTGGGCCGGCACCGACGGCTGCGCGCTGCAGATCGAGTGCCAGGGCTACGACTATCGTGTCTTCACGACGCTGAGCTATTTCAGGGGGCCGTGGAGCCTGACGCTTCGGCATCAGTTCTGGCCGTCGATCAAGGACGGCTCGTACGCGAAGGGCTTGCCGTCGGCGACGGTGCCCGATCCGTACGGCGGCGTCGACGAGAGCTATCAGCTCGTCTATCTCGGCGGGAGCTACTCGTTCAACGACCGGTACCGCTTGACGTTCGGCATCGAGAACCTCTTCGACAAGAAGCCGCCGTTCACCGGCGGGGACCCGGACGCGCTGCCGTTCCCGATCGCGCCGCAGCGTGCGACGTCGGCCGGGACGGGGGGCCTCGGTCAGGGCGGCAACTCGATCTACGAGCCGCTCGGCCGTCGCGGGTTCATCGCTCTGACGATGAGCTTCTAGCGGCTCATCGGCGAACGACCACGCCAGGTGGCTGCGGGGTCTCGGCTGCTGCCGAGACCCCGCAGCGCTTACTGTTATCGCCGTTTTCTATGGCCAGCCGACGGCGCGAGTCCTATAGAATACGCGGCAAATCGATCAGAACGATTCGAGCAGTAACGTCCCGCTTCGTTAGTTCCGATGGAAAAACGACCCGTCCTCGTGGCCGGCGGCGGCATCGGCGGCCTCGCCGTAGCGCTCACCCTGCACCAGATCGGCGTGCCGTGCGTCGTGCTCGAGGCCGTCGCGCATCTGAAGCCGCTCGGGCTCGGCATCAATCT
>CAZKNH010000264.1:0-3576 GCA_964553875.1 uncultured Gammaproteobacteria bacterium
CTTCGGTGATCGCCGCAAGGCGATGCTGCAGGACATCGCGATCCTGACGGGCGGTAAGGTGATCTCCGAGGAGGTCGGCCTGTCGCTCGAGAAGGTGCAGCTCGACGATCTCGGCACGGCGAAGCGCGTCCGCGTCTCGAAGGAGGACACGACGATCGTCGACGGCGGCGGCGACAAGGCCGCGATCGAGGGCCGCATCAAGGAGCTCAAGCAGCAGATCGAGGAGACGACCTCCGATTACGATCGCGAGAAGCTCGAGGAGCGGGTCGCGAAGCTCGCCGGCGGCGTCGCGGTGATCAAGGTCGGCGCGGCGACCGAGGTCGAGATGAAGGAGAAGAAGGCGCGCGTCGAGGACGCGCTGCACGCGACGCGTGCGGCCGTCGAGGAGGGCGTCGTGCCGGGCGGCGGCGTCGCGCTGATCCGCGCGCAGAAGGCCGTCGAGGCGCTCAAGCTCGACAACGACGACCAGCAGGCCGGCGCTCGCATTCTCCTCCGCGCGATGGAGGAGCCGCTGCGCCAGATCGTGCGCAACGGCGGCGGTGAGCCCGCGGTCGTGCTCGCGAAGGTCAAGGAAGGCCAGGGCGCGTTCGGCTTCAACGCCGCGAACGAGACCTACGGCGATATGCTCGAGATGGGCATCATCGACCCGACGAAGGTCACGCGGATGGCGTTGCAGAACGCGGTCTCCGTCGCAGGTCTCTTGCTGACCGCCGAGTGCGCGATCACCGAGCTGCCCGAGGAGAAGAAGAAGAGCTCTATGCCCGCCGGCGCGCCGGAGGACATGGAGGACTTCTAACCACCGCACGCGGGGAAGACGGCATCCGACGCCGTTTTCCCCCGGCGTACCGGCAAAGGTACGCACGTTCTACGGCGGTCCCGGAGGCGTGTTCGCTTCCGGGACCCACGCTTCGACGACGGCTCCGGGAGAGCGGAGCGAGGAGGCTCGAGACACTACGAAGACATCGGGCGCGCGACGACTGCGACCCGCGTCCGATCCACGACGGAGGTGAATCATGCGAAGTCGAAAGACGCACGCATCCGATGATCCGTTGAGCGTTATCGACGAATCGTTGCTCTACGACGACTTCGACGAGGAGCGATTCCTGAAATCCGTCGAGCACCTCGACGAGACCGCCAAACGCATTTGCGGCCGTCATGGTGCAGCCCTCTGGGCGAGGAGGGAAATTCCGCAGAAAAGCTACCGCCCGGCGCAACGAGGGGGGTAGCGGCGGGCCGTCGGACGGGCCCGCAAGCGTGCGCGGCTCGTCCCCCGGGAAAGGCGAGAAAAGGTCTCTGACGCGTTTTTCGCGATCTACGGGAGGACCCGATCATGAGCGCAGATTCGAGCGCGGCGGCCGTGCGCCGCCTTCGGCCGTATCGCCGCGAAGGCCGGACCCGCGTCGCGATCATAGGCAGCTACGTGCCTAGACGCTGCGGTATCGCGACCTTCGGCGCGGATCTCGCGGCTGCGATATCCGGCACGGGTGAAGCGGCCGTCGACATCGTCGCGATGAACGACCGCAGCGACGAGTATGCATATCCGGACGAGGTCAGGTTCGAGATTCCGCAGAACGTCCTCGACGGTTACCGGAACGCGGCCGATTTCCTCAACATGAACCTCGTCGACGCCGTATGCGTGCAGCACGAGTTCGGCCTCTACGGCGGGCCGGACGGCGCGCATCTGCTGAAGCTCATGCGGCAGCTGCGCATGCCGATCGTGACGACACTGCATACCGTGCTCGAGAAGCCGTCGGAACGGCAGCGCGAGATCATTCGCGAGATTGCCGACTTGAGCGACCGCGTGGTCGTGATGACCGAAACGGGCCGACGGTTTCTCGAGGAGGTGTATGCCGTGCCGCCCGCGCGCGTCGAGATCATCCCGCACGGCATTCCGGACCTGCCGTTCGTCGATCCGAACTTCTACAAGGATCAGTTCGGCGTCGACGGCAAGAAGGTGATCCTGACGTTCGGGCTGCTCGGCCCGAGCAAGGGCATCGAGACGATGATCCGCGCGCTGCCGGCAATCACGGAGGCGCATCCGGATGCCGTCTACGTCGTCGTCGGCCAGACGCATCCGCACGTCCGGCAGGCTTCCGGCGAGTCGTACCGGCGGGGCCTGCAACGGCTCGCGGCCGAGCTCGACGTCGACCGCCACCTGATCTTCCACGAGCGCTACGTGAACCTGACCGAGCTCTGCGAATGGCTCGGCGCCGCGGACGTGTACGTGACGCCGTATCCGAACAAGGACCAGATCGTGTCGGGCACCCTCGCTTACGCAATGGGCGCCGGCAAGGCCGTCGTTTCGACGCCGTATTGGCACGCCGCGGAGATGCTCGCCGACGGCCGGGGTTCGCTCGTCGGATTCAACGACCCGGACGACCTCGCGCGCACGATCATCCGGCTGCTCGACGACGAGCGCGAGCGTCATGCCGTGCGCAAGCGCGCGTACATGTTCACGCGGTCGCACACGTGGCCGACGGTCGGCCGCCGCTACGTGCAGCTGATCGAGCGCGTGCGCCGCGAGCGGGGGACGCGGCCGAGAGTCGTGTTCGCGGCAAAGACGGAACGCGATCGCAGCCAGGTGCTGCCGGCGATCCCGCTCGCGCATCTCGATCGGCTCACCGACGACGTCGGCATTCTGCAGCACGCGAAGTACTTCGTGCCGCAGCGCGAGCACGGGTACTGCACCGACGACAACGCGCGCGCGCTGATCGTCGCGCTGAAGCTCAAGCGCCACGTGGAGAACCCGTCCGCGCTCGACGCGCTGATCGTGCGCTATCTCGCGTTCCTCGAGCACGCGTTCAACGCCGAGCGGGGTGCGTTCCGTAACTTCCTGGGTTACGACCGTCGCTGGCTCGAGGAGATCGGCTCGCCGGACTGCCATGGCCGCGGCATCTGGGCGGCCGGCGTCGCGGCCGCGGAGGCGGATGATCGGCGGATCAAGGGCCAGTGCGTGACGCTGCTTCGTGCCGCGCTGCCATATCTCGAGACCGTGCCGGATCTCCGCGCGCATGCGATGGGGCTGCTCGGTCTCGCCGCGGCGCAGAAGGAGTTCGACGGGGACCGCGCGATCAAGGCCGTGCTGAAGCGCGTCTCCGAGCGGTTGCTGCGCGCGTTCGACGCGAGCCGCGGGGACGAAGCGTGGCCGTGGCCCGAGGACAAGCTGACGTACGCAAACGCGGTCCTGCCGCACGGTTTGCTCGCGGCGGGGAGCGCGCTCGGCCGCAGCGACATGATCGAGGTCGGCGAGGCGGCTCTGCGCTGGCTGATGGACGTGCAGACGATCGACGGACGCTTCGTGCCGATCGGCAACGACGGCTGGTATCGGCGCGGCGGGCCCAGAGCGCGGTTCGCGCAGCAGCCGATCGAGGCGGACACGTCCGTCAGCGCATGCATCGCCGCGTACCGTGCGACCGGCGACACGACGTGGATCGGCGAGGCCACGCGCGCTTACCGCTGGTTCGTCGGCTACAACGACCTGGGCGCGCCGGTCTGTGACGAGAGCACGGGCGGCTGCGGCGACGGTCTCGGCCCTTCGGGCGTGAACGAGAACCAGGGCGCCGAGTCGACGCTCGC
>CAZKNH010000265.1:0-3572 GCA_964553875.1 uncultured Gammaproteobacteria bacterium
CTGCAGGGGCCGGATTTCGTGTTCGAGTTCGACAACGTGCAGAACGGCGCGAACCACGTGCACAGCGTGTGGCGGAGCAAATCGTCCGATTTCGGCGAGTCGCCGCTCGCACGCCACTACCAGGCCTTCCGCCACTGAGCGCGTTGCACCGACGTTGGCCATGGCCGTGCTGCCGCTGATTGCCGCGAGTCTCGCCGTTCTGCAGGGGCAGGCGGTGCAGCTCGAGATCGCGCACGAGGCGGGCGTCGAGGCCGTGCACGTCGAATGGGGCGAGCAGCGTATCCCGTTCGCGCGTCGAGGCGAGGGCTGGCACGCGACGATTGGCGTCGATCTCGAAGCACCGCCCGGCGAGCACGAAGCACCGATCACGCTCCGGTTCGACGACGGACGCGAGGCCGTGCGGAGCGAGACCCTCGTCGTCCGGCGCGTCGACTTCCCAACGACCGAGCTGACGGTCGAGCCTCGGTACGTCGACCTGAGTCCCGAGGATCAGGCCCGGGCCGAGCGCGAGAGCCGCGAGACCGCGGCCATCTACGCGACCCTGACGCCCGAGGCGTACTGGAGCGAGCCCTTCATCGTGCCGGTCCGCGGCGTGACCGGCGGGCGGAATTTCGGTCATCGCCGCGTCTTCAACGGTCAGCCGCGGGCGCCGCACTCCGGGGCCGATCTGCGCGCGGCGACGGGCACGCCGATCCACGCGTCGAACCGCGGCCGCGTCGTGCTCGCGAAGGAGCTCTTCTTCAGCGGCAACGCGGTCTTCATCGACCATGGGCTCGGGCTCTATACCGTCTATCTGCATCTCTCGGAGATCCGCGTCGCGCCCGGTGATATCGTCGAGCGCGGCGAGGTGATCGGCCTCGCCGGGGCGACCGGCCGCGTGACCGGTCCGCACCTGCATTGGGGGGCCAGGGTGCTCGACGCTCGCGTCGATCCGTTTTCGCTTCTCGCGCTCGCGCCGGAGGGACGGTGATGGCTGCCGCAGTCGGCCGCAACGCACGGTGCCCGTGCGGCAGCGGCAAGAAGTACAAGCGATGCTGCGCATTGAAGGCGCAGCAGAAGATGTCGGTGCAGAGCTGGCTCTTGCTGTCCGCGATCGCGCTGATGCTGCTCGCGGGCGCCGTGATCGGGCTGTCCTCGCTCGACGAGCTTGGTGAACGCACCGCGCCCGGCAGGGTCTGGCATGGCGATCACTGGCACTGACGCGCGGCGGATGTCGCTGCACGGCATCGGCGCCGGCGCCGCGGCGGCCGTGCTCGCCGTGCTCGCGGTCGGCACAACGGCTCAGACGTTCGATCTGACCGACTACTCCGGCGCAGAGCTGTTCGATCGGTTCTGCGCGGCGTGCCATGGCCCGGAGGGGCGGGGCGACGGCCCGGTCGCGCCGACACTGAACGTGCTCGTGCCCGATCTCACGCGGCTCGCCGAGCGTAACGGGGGCACGTTCCCGTCCGCGGACGTACGCGACGTGGTCGACGGGCGTGCCGTCGTCGTCGCGCACGGGCCTCGCACGATGCCCGTCTGGGGCTACGAATTCTGGGTCGACGAGGGTGCGGACATCGAGGCGGAGGCCGCGGCCCGCGAGCTGATCGACCGCCTCGTCCGGCACGTCGAGTCGCTCCAGAGAGAGACGGAACCAGGGAGGCCGTTCCAGTGACTCCTGGCTGACGAGGGACGGTGCCCCGTCGGGGCGGCGGGCCGAGCCGGCACGGACGGCCCCAAGACGCCCCGGGGAGGGTGACCGCTCCGTCCGCTTCGCCGTATCGCGGAGCGGCGCAAGTCTCGACCCCGGAAGGGTCTTAGCATCAAGCGGGGGGCGCTCGACTCCTACCGCATGCCCGTGCTTTTTGTTAGCATACCGACGGTTTTCACGGGTTATCCGTAGAGTCGGACCCGGTGTCCGCCTTATAGGTCCGGAGATTAACCCGGCAGGTTAGGTGTGGGCCCCGGTTGGGGCTTTTTGTTTTGGCAGCGCCCGCGATGCGGGCCGGGCGAGGAGGAATCGACCACGAGAATGGGCCCGCAAGGCCCTTTTTTTGTCGGTCTCGGTTGCGTAAGTCGGAACGAGTGCGAACCACCGCAGACAAACAGCGTCTTATCGAATTGCTCGAGCCCGCCGTCGGCGCGCTCGGGTACGAGCTGGTGGATATCGATGTCCGGCTTGGGCGGCACGGGCTACTGCGGCTCTATATCGACAGGCGATCCGACGCCGACGGCGGCGTGACGCTCGCGGACTGCGAGCTCGTCAGCCAGCAGGTCGGAGCGCTGCTCGACGTCGAGGATCCGCTGCCCGGCTCATACGATCTCGAGGTCTCGTCGCCCGGACTGGACCGGAGGTTGCGAACGCCTGCGCACTTCGAGCGCTTCGTCGGACGAGACGTGCGGGTCGAGCTCAAGCAGGCCCGCGACGGGCGGAAGCGTCTGAAGGGGCGCCTCGAGGGCGTCGCGGGCGGCGCGATTTCGATGGACGTGGACGGGACCGCCTGGCGAGTGGAACTCGCGGACATCGCCGAGGCGAGGTTGGTGCCGGAGGAGCCGGCATAGCTTAAGGCTGCAAGATGAGCAAAGAGATTCTGATGGTGGCCGACGCCGTTTCGAACGAGAAGGGCGTCGACAAGAGCGTGATCTTCGAGGCGATCGAAGCGGCGCTCGCGTCTGCGACTCGCAAGCGCTACGGCGAGGACATCGACGTGCGCGTATCGATCGATCGGACCACCGGCGAGTACGAGACGTTTCGTCGCTGGAAGGTGTTTCCGGACGATTCGACCGAGCTCGAGGAGCCGGCGCGCGAGCTCAGGCTCGAGGACGCGCTCGAGATCGATCCGAATGCGGTTCCCGGCGGCTACGTCGAGCAGCCGCTCGAGTCCGTCGAGTTCGGACGAATTGCAGCCCAGACCGCGAAGCAGGTCATCGTGCAGAAGGTCCGCGAGGCCGAGCGCGAGCAGGTCGTCGAGGCTTACAAGAATCGGGTCGGCGAGCTCCTGTCCGGCATCGTGAAGCGGGTGGACCGCCACGGCGTGTACATCGATCTCGGCGGCAACGCCGAAGGGTTCATCCCGCGCGAGGAGCTGATCCCGCGCGAGCCGATCAAGCCGCAGGACCGCATCAAGGCGCTGCTGCGCGAGGTGCGCGCGGAGCCGCGCGGTCCGCAGCTGTTCCTGACGCGGACGTCGCCGCAGTTCCTGATCGAGCTCTTCAAGATCGAGGTGCCGGAGGTCGGTCAGGGGCTCATCGAGATCATCGCCGCGGCACGTGACCCGGGGCTCCGGGCCAAGATCGCGGTGCGCAGCAACGATTCGCGCATCGACCCGGTCGGCGCGTGCGTCGGCATGCGCGGCTCCCGTGTACAGGCGGTCTCGAACGAGCTGGCGGGCGAGCGGGTCGACATCATTCTGTACGACGAGAACCCGGCGCAGTTCGTGATCAATGCGATGTCGCCGGCGGAGGTCCTGTCGATCGTCGTCGACGAGGACTCGCACAGCATGGATATCGCGGTCGCCGAGGACAAGCTCTCGCAGGCGATCGGCCGCGGCGGGCAGAACATTCGTCTCGCGAGCGAGCTGACCGGCTGGGAG
>CAZKNH010000266.1:0-3566 GCA_964553875.1 uncultured Gammaproteobacteria bacterium
TTCCGCAACACGGTCGTGATCATGACGTCGAACCTCGGCAGCCAGCGGATCCAGGAGCTTGCAGGCGCCGAGAACTACGCGCGGATGAAGGCCGAGGTCATGGAGATCGTCGGCCAGCATTTCCGGCCGGAGTTCATCAACCGGATCGACGACGTGGTCGTGTTCCACCCGCTCGAGCAGGAGCACATCCGGAAGATCGTCGACATCCAGCTCGAGTACCTGCGCCGGCGCCTTGCCGAGCGGGACATCGGGCTCGAGCTCGATGCGTCGGCGCGCGATCGCCTCGCGGAGGCGGGGTACGACCCGGTCTACGGCGCGCGGCCGCTGAAGCGCGCGATCCAGCAGCAGGTCGAGAACCCGCTCGCGGAGCGGATCCTGCGCGGCGACTTCGGTCCTGGCGACACGGTCCGCGTCGTCGCGTCGGCCGACGGGCTCGAGTTCGAGAAGGCCCAGGCCGCCGCCGCGTAATCGGGAAATCGGGGTCAGGAAATCGGGGTCAGACCCCGATTTCCACTCACGCGGCGGGTCTCGCGTTGCCGGCAGACGATGGGGCGCGAGAATCGGGGTCCGAAAATCGGGGTCAGACCCCTTTTTCGAGAATCGGGGTCAGACCCCTTTTTTGACTTCCGACTGACTCCCGGGGAGACCTGCCGTAAGCGAGAAGAAATCGGGGTCTGACCCCGATTTCGGCGGACCCGATTCGGAAGTCGCACTTCCGTCGGCGAGTGGTACGGTCGATAATCCGCCCGGACCCCGGCGGGGCACTCGTTCCCCGCCCTTGAAATCACCCGGGGCCGTCCAAATTACCGGGGCGGCTCCGATTTTTTCGAGAGAGACCTGTAGTCATGCCAATTTACGAATATCGTTGCGAGGACTGCGGGCACACGCTCGACGCTCTGCAGAAGCTGTCGGACGAGCCGCTGAAGGACTGTCCGGAGTGCGCGCAACCGTCGTTGAAGCGGCTGATGTCTGCGCCCGCGTTTCGCCTGAAGGGCGGCGGCTGGTACGAGACCGACTTCAAGTCCGACAAGGAAAAGAAGCGCAACCTCGCCGACAGCGGCGACAAGGGCGAGAAGGGCAGCTCGGACTCCGCGAGCGACAAGAAGAGCGAAAAGAAAGAGGCGAAGAAGGATACGGGCAGCACCAGCGCCGCCATTGCGTGAGCTGACCCCCGTGGCACGTCTTCGCCGCTACGTCGTCGCCGGCCTGCTGGTCTGGGCGCCGGTCGGCGCGACGATCTTCGTTTTCCGGCTGCTTCTCGGGCTGATGGAGCGGCTCCTGTTCTGGCTGCCCGCGAAGTATCGGCCCGAGGCGCTGTTCCCGGCGCTGTTCGAGTTCAACGTGCCGGCGTTGAACGCGATCGTCTCCGGCGTGCTTGCCTTCATCATCATCGTCGCGACGGGCATGCTCGCCGCGAACCTGATCGGCAAGCGCCTCGTGAGCCTCTACGAGTCATGGCTCGCGCGCATCCCGCTGGTCCGCACCGTCTACGGCTCGGTCAAGCACTTCGTCGAGGTCGTGTTCAGTGACTCGAGCGAGTCGTTCAAGAAGGTGCTGATGATCGAGTACCCGCGGAAGGGCATGTATGCGCTGGCGTTCCAGACGTCGGAGCCGGTCGGCGAGGTCCAGGAGAGGACCGGCGAGGTCGTGCTCACGGTGTTCGTGCCGACGACGCCGAACCCGACATCGGGCTTCATCCTGTTCGTGCCCCGCGACGAGGTCGTCGAGCTCGACATGTCGATCGAGGACGCGCTGAAGATGATCGTCTCGCTCGGGGTCGTCGTGCCGAAGTGGGAGGGGGAGCCGAACGCCCTGCCGAGCGCGGCACCGTTGCGTCCGGCCGAGCCTGCGCCTTAACATTCGCGCCCTTTTGGGCCGCTTTTCAGGCGCACCCAAGCGATCATCCCTGAGGACGAAAACGCCGAGGTCAGCCCTATGCGGAGCCATTACTGCGGTCAGGTCAATCGAGCGTCGATCGGGCAACGGGTCGCCGTGGCCGGATGGGTTCACTCGAGGCGCGATCACGGCGGCGTGATCTTCGTCGACCTGCGAGACCGCGAGGGCCTGCTGCAGGTCGTCTTCGACCCGAGCGCTGCCGAGGTCTTCGCGGAGGCCGAGCGGCTTCGCAGCGAGTACGTCGTCGCGATCGAAGGCGTCGTCCGCGCGCGGCCCGAGGGCACCGTGAATCCGGGGCTCGCGACCGGCGAAGTCGAGCTCGTCGCGGACAAGCTGACCGTGCTCAACAAGTCGTTGACGCCGCCGTTCCATCACGACGAGCACGCGAGCGAGGAGCTCCGGCTCCGCTACCGCTACCTCGATCTGCGCCGCGAGCGGATGCTCGGGAACCTGCGCCTGCGTCACTCCGTGACGCGGGCGATGCGCGCGTTCCTCGACGAGCACGGCTTCATCGACGTCGAGACGCCGATCCTCACGAAGACGACGCCCGAGGGCGCGCGGGACTACCTCGTGCCGAGCCGCACGCAGCCTGGCAACTTCTTCGCGCTGCCGCAGTCGCCGCAGCTCTTGAAGCAGATCCTGATGATCGCGGGCGTCGATCGCTACTACCAGATCGTGAAGTGCTTCCGCGACGAGGATCTGCGCGCGGATCGCCAGCCCGAGTTCACGCAGCTCGACATCGAGACGAGCTTCATGAACGAGGACGAGATCATGGCGATCAACGAGGAGCTCGTCCGCTACGTGTTCAAGCGCGTGCTCGACGTCGACCTGCCGAATCCGTTTCCGCGCCTGACGTATGCGGACGCGATGTCGCGCTTCGGCACGGACAAGCCGGATCTGCGGAATCCCTTGGAGCTCGTCGAGGTTGCGGATCTCGTCAAGAACGTCGACTTCAAGGTGTTCGCGGGCCCCGCCTCGGACCCCGGGAGCCGCGTCGCGGCGCTGCGCGTGCCGCGCGGCGGCGAGCTGACGCGCAAGGAGATCGACGACTACACCGCGCTCGTTGCGCGGCACGGCGCGAAGGGACTCGCGTACATCAAGGTCAACGACCGCGCGGCCGGCCGTGACGGGCTGCAGTCGCCGATCCTGAAGTTCCTGCCGGACGACGCGATCGAGGGCATCCTCACGCGGGTCGGCGCCGAGACGGGCGATCTCGTGTTCTTCGGCGCCGACAAGGCGAAGGTCGTGAACGACTCGCTGAGCGTCCTGCGCGACGCGGTCGCGCGCGCGCGCGGGCTCGTAGCCGAAGGCTTCGCGCCGCTCTGGGTCGTCGAGTTCCCGATGTTCGAGCGCGACGACAAGGGCGAGATCAGTGCGCTGCACCATCCGTTCACCGCGCCGAAATGGCCGGCGAACGAAGACGGCACCGTGCCGGAGATGACGCCGGAGTCGCTGAAGGCGGCGCCGGACCGCGCGCTGTCCCGCGCGTACGACATCGTGATGAACGGCTACGAGGTCGGCGGGGGCTCCGTTCGTATCCACACGCCCGAGATGCAGTCCGCAGTCTTCGAGGTGCTCGGCATCTCCGAGGAGGACGCGAAGGCGAAGTTCGGCTTCCTGCTGACCGCGCTGCAGTACGGCTGCCCGCCGCTCGGCGGCATCGCGTACGG
>CAZKNH010000267.1:0-3513 GCA_964553875.1 uncultured Gammaproteobacteria bacterium
TCTGCTTCTGCTTCTTGCGTGCGGACTGGGCCTTCTTGTTCTGCTCGAACACGAATTTGCCGTAGTCCATGATCCGGCAAACCGGAGGATCCGCGTTCGGCGCGACCTCGACGAGGTCCAAATTCAAGTCGTCGGCGGCCGCGAGGGCCTCCTGAATGCTCATGATGCCGACTTGTTCCCCGTTGGCACCGATTACACGAACCCTGGGCGCAGTGATCTCCTGATTGCGCCTGACGCGTTTTGTTTGGGAGATTCTGTCCTCCTTACGTCCCTCGTCCAAACAACTACGGCCGCGGTTCACGTCGCGAGAGCCCAGCTCTCGATCGCGTGCCTACGGCCGCCCACCTGGAGCCCGCCCCGGTCGCATTGCTCGACCTTTCAGGGCGGTACGGCATTTTACGAGTGCCCGCGGGGCGACACAAGCGGCGAGGCGGCCGAGCCGGGGGCACCCGCGACGGCCTCACCCGCCCCGGTTCAGCTCGATGATGCGGGTCACATCGTGCAGGCTTTCGACCTCGTAATCGGCCGGAAGATCCGCCGGCGCATGCGTCTCGCTCGAGAGCCGGCCCTCGGGACGCCGCAGCCAGGCGGCGATCATCCCGGCAGACATCGCGCCCTGAACGTCGAATACCGGCGCCGCGCAGTAAAGGACATCGCGGGCCTCGAAGCCGGTTTGCTGCAGCACCCACCGATACGTCCGCGGGTTCGGCTTCGCGACGCCGGCCTGCTCGGTCGTGCCGACGAAGTCCGGCTTGAAATGCTTGAACTTCGAGACGTACATCTCGAGGTACTTCGTCTCGACGTCCGAGTAGATGAACACCTTGACGCCGAGCCGCTGCTGATTCGTCAAGGCCTCCTCGGTGTCGTCGAACAGCTCGACCTTTTCCTGGAGCGCGAGGAAGTGCTCGACGTCGTCCCCGGTGCCCGGGATCCCGAGCAGGCGGTAGGTGTTCACCAGCGCCTCGCGCACGAGGTCGGTGACCTGCGCATAGCGGTAAAACGCAGCGCGCCGATGCAGCCCCTCGAAGCCCTTGACCCAGGTCTCGACGAAGGTCTGCTCGGGCACGTTCGACTCGTACTTCGCGAGTATCTGGGCCGCCGCGCCGCGCCAGCTGCCGGCCCAGTTGAACAGCGTGGTTTTCGAATCGTAGAAAATGGCCCTCGGCCACCGCCCCTTTATCGCCATGCGAGATCCCCGTTCAAAGTCCGCCGGAAGTCTAACATCACGGCAAAGGAATGATTTCGACGAGCTCTACGTCGAACACGAGCGACGCATTCGGCGGAATCGTCGGCGGAGCGCCCCGCTCGCCGTAGGCGTACTCGGGCGGCAGGAAGAGATAGCGCCGCCCGCCGACCCGCATGCCGTCGACGCCCTCTTCCCAGCCGCGAATCACTCGGCCGGCGCCGAGCTGAAAGGAGAACGTCTCCCCGCCCCTCGAGCTGTCGAACTGCGCACCGCGCCTGTTGCCGGCCTCCGGATCGTAGAACCAGCCCGTGTAGTGCACGACCGCGGTGTCGCCGCGCCGGACCGAGTCGCCGCTGCCCGCTTCGATCTCGATCACGGTCAGCTCCTGGAGCTCGCCCGACGGCAGAGCGATCGGCGCGCTCGAGCCGGCAGAGCCCGTCCCCGAGTCGGGCCCTTGCCCGCCGCAAGCGGTGAGCAGCAAGATGGCGGCTGGGATCAACATTCTCATAGGCATCAGGCTCCGGTGGTACGACCTGGCGGTGCCGAACGGTCCGCGTGCCCGCGGCGGATGGTATCCGCGCCGGCCGCGCAAAGCGAGCCTCGCTCGCGCCGTCGCCACTCCGACCTTCCGCGGACGCGGGCGCCGGCCTGCGTCACTCGGAAGAGCCGCTGACGCCGCCTCGCGCAGCGAGCGATCATGTTCGCACGTCTTCGCCAACGCGTGCCGACTATCCGGGTTCTCGCCCATGCCGCCGTCCTTGCGTCCGCCGTCATCGCACTGCTCGTCGCGGCGGGGCTGATCAGCACGTCGTCGAAGCTCGAGTCGGCGACCCACAGCATGTTCTCGAGCGCGCAGAACTTCGCGCTCGCCCGCGAGGCCCAGACCGCGCTTCTGATGTACCAGCGGATCAGCAATCTGCAGGCGTTGACGGGCGACCCCAACCTCGAGAGGGCACGGGTCGAGCTGCTCGCCGAGCTGCGCGACGTGCTCGCTCGCGCGGAGAGCTACGTCGCGAACGAGAGCGGCGAAGCCGCGCTGCTCGCCGAGACTACCGCGCTGCTCGAGCTCTATCTGCAGCAACGCGCGGCGCTCGAAAGCCGCCAGGCCGCCCTAGAGGAGTACCTGCAGCAGACGCAGTCGTCGCTCGACCGTATCGTCGAAGCGCTCGATACGCTCCACGACATCAATCAGGATCAGCTGTTGCGCGCACAGTCCGACGCGATGCGCTGGAACCGCCACGTCGGCGCATGGTCGAGCGCCGCCGCACTCGTCCTGATCTGCGGCCTGCTCGTCATGGCGTGGGGGCTGCACCGCGCAGTGCTCAAACCGATCGTCGCGCTGCACAAGACCATCGCGGCGTTCCGATCCGGGGAAACCGACCGGCGTGCGCGCCCGAGCGGACTGCGCGAGGTCCGCGAGCTCGCGCAAGGGTTCAACGGGATGGCCGACGCGCTCGCGAAGCAACGCGAGAACCAGCTCGCCTTCCTCGCCGGCGTCGCCCACGACCTGAGAAACCCGCTGCACGCATTCCGCCTCGGCATGCAGGTTCTCGCGGAAGAGCGGTCGCAGGTCGAACGCAACCGCACGCACGACGCTCTGGACCGGCAGGTCGATCACCTCGAGCGCATGGTCGACGACCTGCTCGATGCGACGCGGATCGAAGCCGGCAAGCTCGAATTGCGCTTCGAGGAGTGCGATCTGCGCGTCGCGGTCGAAGACATGATTCGGCTCTACGCACCGACGTCCCCCGAGCACCGGATCAGCGCGAAGCTGCCGGACCACCCCGTGCTCGTCGAAGCCGATCCCATGCGCCTCGAGCAGGTCGTCAGCAACCTGCTGAGCAATGCCATCAAGTATTCGCCGCGCGGCGGTGCCGTCCGCGTCACGGTCGAAGCGACGGCGGACGAAGCCGTGCTCAGCGTCGCCGACGAGGGTGTCGGCATCAGCCCCGACGAGCGCTCCGAAATCTTCCTGCCGTTTCGGCCGCGAAAAGCCGAATCGCCGGCAGGCGCCGGGCTAGGCCTCTCCGTCGTGCGCCGGATCGTCGAGGGGCACGGCGGCCGGATCGACGTCGAAAGCGGATTCGCGCAGGGGACCGTGTTCCGCGTCGTGCTGAAGCGCAGGGTAGCGAGCAGCGGCCCGGATCCGCTCGGCGGTGCGCACGTTACGGCGTCCTGACGGGGATCACCCCGCTGCTTCTTTCGGCGCAACAGCGATTTCGCACGAAGAGCTTGAGAATCGCCCCCGGAAATGGGTATCGTTGCGCGTCTCCAGGCGCGTAGCTCAGTGGTAGAGCACCACCTTGACATGGTGGGGGTCGGTGGTT
>CAZKNH010000268.1:0-3493 GCA_964553875.1 uncultured Gammaproteobacteria bacterium
CTCGGTCGTCTGCCCGACCGGCCGGATCGCCTTCTCCTGGATCACGCGCAGCAGCTTCACCTGCATGTGCAGCGGCAGGTCCGCGACCTCGTCGAGGAACAGCGTGCCGCCCTCGGCCGTCTGCACGAGGCCGACCTTGTCGGAGACGGCGCCGGTGAAGCTGCCCTTGCGATGCCCGAAGAACTCGCTCTCCATGAGCTCGGTCGGGATCGCGCCGCAGTTGATCGGCACGAACGGGCCGTCGCGCCGCGGGCCGGCCTCGTGGATCATTCGCGCGACGAGCTCTTTGCCCGTGCCCGATTCCCCGGAGATGTGCACCGGTGCCTGGCTGCGCGCGACCTTCGCGATCATTTCCCGGACTCGCTCGATCGCGGGCGAGGCGCCGATCAGCTCCTGCGCTGCGCCGCCGCGCGCGGGCGCGGCGCCCTTGAGCCGCAGCGCCGACGAGACGAGCTTCCGGAGGTCGTTCAGATCGAGCGGCTTCGACACGAAGTCGAACGCGCCGAGCTTCAGCGCCTTGACGGCCGTCTCGATGCTCCCGTGCGCCGTGATGACCGCGACCGGCGTGCCGGGCGCTTCGCGCTGGATCCATTCGACGAGCTCGAGGCCGTCGCCGTCCGGCAGGCGCATGTCGGTCAGGCACAGGTCGAACGATTCGCGCGACAGCGCGCGCTTGGCCGCCGCGACGTCCTCGCACGTGCGCGCCGCGACGTCCATGCGCTCGAGCGTGATCGAGAGGAGCTCGCGTATATCCGGTTCGTCGTCGACGACGAGTGCGACGGGTTTCATCGTTCGGCTAATCGATTGCTACACCATCGGCGCGGATGCGCTCGCCGACTCGCCAGCGATTCGGATCGGCAAAGACGATCCGGAAAATGCTCCCCCCGCCCGGCCGAGGCAGATAGCGTAACGTCGCGCCGTTGCGCTCGCAGAGCTCGCGGCATACGTAAAGTCCGAGCCCCGTCCCGCCGGGCTGACCGGTGAAGAACGGCTCGAAGATGTGCTCGGCTTTGTCCGGATCGACGCCGGGTCCGCGGTCGGCGACCTCGAGGAACGGCCGGCGTGAGGTCTCGATCAGACCGCACGTCAGGTCGACGGCGATTGCCCCAGCCGTCGCGCTCGCATACTTGACCGCGTTCTCGCAGAGGTTCCAGACGATCTGATGCAGATGCGTCGGGTCCATCTCGACCTCGACGTCGATCGAGTCCGGCGTGACGGCAACTGAGCCCTCGTAGAGTTCCTGCGTCGCGATGAATTCTTTCGCGAACGCTTGGGCCCAGTGCTTGAGCGCGAGCCGCTCGGGCCGAGCCTGCTCCTTGCGCGACAGCGACAGCACGCTCTCGACGATCTGGCTGACGCGCGTCGCATTGACACGGATGATGTCCGTGAGCCGACGGTCCTCCGGGGAGATGTTCTTCGATTCGGCGAGCAACTGCCCCGCATGGCTCATCGCCCCGATCGGGTTCCTGATCTCGTGGGCGATGCTCGCGGAGAGCCGTCCGAGCGCCGCGAGCTTCATCTGCTGCACGCGCTCCGCGATCAGCGACGTGTCCTCGAGGAAGATCGCGACCCCGCCGTCACGCCCGGCGCCGAGCGTCGCGAAATGCGCCTGGATGAGCGTCGCCCCGTCGGCCGACGTGAAGGGCGAGTCCACTCGCTCCGGCTGCTCGCGGTTCCGCCATGCGAGGAGCCGCTCGGCGAGCTCGAACGAGAGGCTCCGCAGCGGAATCCCGTCCGTCCGGCCGGTCGCCCCGAGGTGGTTCAGCGCGGCCTCGTTGATCAGGCGCACGCGGTCGTCGCCGTCGACGACGACGATGCTCTCGCGGAGATGCTGGATGATGTAGTCGTTGAGCTCGACGAGGTTTTTCAGGTCGACGGTCCGCTGCTCGGCGAGCGCCTCCGTCTCGACGATTCGCCGGCGGACGAGCTGCGCGACCGCCGTGATCAGGAACACCACGATGCCGAGGAGCGCGGCGGCGACGTACTGGTCGAGGTCCGTGACACCGACGAGGTGCGAGTACGTCTGCTCGCCGAGCAGCGCGAGCGACGTCACCGCGGCGAAGAAGAACGCGAGCCGGGCGGGCACGAGCAACGCGATCGCACCGACCGAGACGACGAGCAGCCCGCCGAGGCCGTTCGACAGCCCGCCGCTCGCGTGGATCAGCGCGAGGACGACCACGAGATCGGCCGCGAACACGAACGGCGCCTGGCGCGCGACGTCGGGCCGGCGCTTGTAGAGGCACCACATCTCGACGCAGCCCACGGCGAGCATCGCGACGAGCGCCTGCCACGCGAGCCGCGGGTGCACGGCGCCGACGAGCTGCGGCTCGTCGAGGAAGAAGAAGCCGAGCAGCAGCATCGCGGCGATCGCGAGGCGGAAGAGGTTCAAGAGCCCGAGCACGCGCCAGCCGAAGTCGGCGTCGGCCGTAAGGAAATCTCTGCGAACCTTGAAGGGTTTTTCGGCTACCGCGGCCATGCTGCGCGCATCTTAACCGAACGCGTCGGTCTTCCGCCCCGACCGGGCGTCGATCTCACGCGTTCTCGCCGGCTTCCGGCCCGCCGGCGCCGCCTTTACGGCATCGAGCCCTTTCATGGACAATACCGAACCCTCACGCGGGCCGCTTACCTTCAAGGTCTCGCTCGAGCCACGATACAAAGACGACAAGCCAATGAATCTTCACGAATACCAGTCGAAGGCGCTGTTCGCCGAGTACGGCATCCCAATCCCGAAAGGACGCGTCGCGGCCAGCGAGAAGGAGGCATGCGAGGCGGCCGAGGCGCTGGGCGGCAAGCTCTGGGTCGTCAAGGCGCAGGTGCACGCCGGCGGGCGCGGCAAGGCGGGCGGCGTGAAGCTCGCCCGATCCGTCGAAGAGGTGTCCGCGCACGCGAAGGCGATGCTCGGCAAGCGGCTCGTCACGCACCAGAGCGGGCCCCAAGGGCTGCCGGTAGACCGGGTCTACATCGAGTCCGGGTCGGACATCGCAAGGGAGCTTTATCTCAGTCTCCTCGTCGACCGCTCGGCCGAGCGCATCGCGATCATGGCGTCCGCGGCGGGCGGCATGGACATCGAGGAGGTCGCGGCGAAGACGCCGGAGAAGATCTTCACCGTGCACCTTCATCCGGCGGCCGGCCTTCAGCCGTATCAGACCCGGCGGATCGGCTTCGGGCTCGGGCTCGATCCAAACCAGCAGAAGGAGCTGCATCAGCTCCTGACGAAGCTCGTGAAGCTCTTCATCGAGTGCGACGCGAGCCTCGTCGAGATCAACCCGCTGATCGTCACCGGCGACGGGCACCTCGTCGCGCTCGACGCGAAGATCAACATCGAGGACAACGCGCTGTTCCGCCAGCAGCGCCTCGCCGGCATGCGTGACGTTGCGCAGGAGGACGAGAAGGAGCGCCGTGCCCACGAGCACGACCTGAACTACGTCTCGCTCGACGGCAACATCGCTTGCATGGTCAACGGCGCCGGGCTCGCGATGGCGACGATGGACCT
>CAZKNH010000269.1:0-3477 GCA_964553875.1 uncultured Gammaproteobacteria bacterium
GGTCAGAGCCCGTTTTCGCGATGGGGAAACGGGCTCTCCCGATGAGAAATTGGGGTCAGAGCCCTTTGATCAGTCTGGGCGTGTCGAGACCGTCTCGAAGGCACAAGACCGAATCGAAAGCACAAGACTGAATCGAAGACGCGAGGCCGAATCGAAGACACTGACTCGAGCCGGTACCGAATCGAAGCGGTAACCTCGATCGCCGAGGCTCAGTCAAAGGGCTCTGACCCCATCTGTCGCCCAGTCAACGTGCTCCGTTTCCGTCTCTTGCCCAGCCGGGCTCCGACGCGTCTCTTGCCGCACCCATCTCCTCGCCTTTCCTACGCCCCATCTTCGCTATGGGGAAATCGGGGTCTGACCCCGATTTCCTCCGCAGGGGAAATTGGGGTCTGACCCCAATTCTGTTACGCGATGTCCTTTAGCGCGACCGACTCGTGCCAGGGAATCATCAGCCGCTTCGCGACGTTCACGGCGAAGAACAGCACGTAGCCCAGCACCGCAAGCAGGATGATCACGGCGAAAAGATCCGGCGCGTTCAGCGCGTTCAGCGTCTCGACGACGAGGTAGCCGAGACCCTCGTTGCCGCCGAGGTACTCGCCGACGATCGCCCCGATCACGGCGAACACGATGCCGACCTCCATCCCAGCGAACACGTACGGCAGGGTGCTATGGAACTCGAGCGCCCAGAACGTCTGCCAACGGCCGGCGTTCAGGCTCCTCATCACGTCGCGATGTCCGGGGTCGACCGAGCGCACGCCGAGCAGCACGTTCAGCATGATCGGGAAGAACGCGAGGATCGCCGCGATGATCACCTTCGACGTCATCCCGAAGCCGAACCAGATCACGAAGAGCGGCACGAGCGCGACCTTGGGAATCACCTGCAGCGCGACGACCATCGGCCGCACCGCCCGCTCGAGCCACACGACCCGTCCGAGCACCGCGCCGACGATGACGCCGGAGAAAAGCCCGATGCCGAACCCGGCGACGGCCTCGACGAGCGTCGTGCGCATGTGCACGGTCCACACGTCCGGGCGACGCATCAGGTCGAGCAGCGCCGACCACACCTCTCCAGGCGGCGGCAGCGTGTACTGCGAGACGCCGAGCGACACGGCGAGGTTCCAGAGTCCAAGAACGACCGCGATCAGCACCGGCGTGCTGATCCACGGCAGATACTTCATGAGCTGCTCTCGGCTTGGCATCACGTTTCCTCGTCGAGCTGCCTGCGAAGCGTCCTGACGATCTCCTGGAAGCGCGGCTCGGCCTCGACGTCGAGCTGACGCGGCCGCGGGAAGTCGACCTCGGTGATCGAGCGAATCCGGCCCGGCCGCGGCGACAGCAGCACGACGCGGTCCGCAAGGAACACTGCCTCGCGGATCGAGTGCGTGACGAGCACGACGGTCGACTCCGACGCGGTCGCGAGCGACTGGAGCTCGAGGTTCATTTTCTCGCGCGTCAGCGCATCGAGCGCACCGAACGGCTCGTCCATCAACAGGACGCCCGGCTGGTAACTCAGCGCACGTGCGATCGCGGCGCGCTGCCGCATGCCGCCGGAGAGCTCGCGCGGATAGGAGCGCTCGAACCCGGAAAGGCCGACGAGCGCACAAAGCTCGCGTGCCCGTGCGAGCCGTTCCGCCTTCGGAACACCGCGCAGCTTCAACGGCAGCGCGATGTTCTCCTCGACGGAGTACCACGGGAACAGATGCGCATCCTGGAACACGATGCCGAGGCGCCCGACCGTCTCGGGGTCGCGAGCGCCGTCCCGCCAGAGCGGCCGGCCGCCGGCGAGCACGTGCCCTCGACTCGGATGCGTCAGGCCCGCCAGGATCCTGAGCATCGTCGTCTTGCCGCATCCGGAGCGCCCGACGAGCGCGACGAACTCCCGGCGCCGAATCGCGAGGTCGATGTCCTTCAGCGCGACGACCGAGCCGCTGCGCGAGTGAAACTCCTTGCTGACGCCGACGAGCTCGAGTGCGGTCTCGGCCTCCGAGGCATGTGCCGAACTCTGCTCGCCTCCGCGCTCAGCCACGATCTCCGGCGTCCGGATCGTCTTCAGTCCCTGTTGCGTCATCGATGATCAATATCGCGCGTCGCATGCTCACGATCGTCAGGCTCGCCCGACGAACTCGTTCGTGAACCACTCGTCGGGCGACGCGCCGGGCTCGGCGAGCCCCGCCGCGACGAGCTCCTCGTATCCCCTGTGCCACCGCTCGGGCACGGTGAGCAGCAGATTCTCCTCGCCCGCAGCGGTCCACACGCTCGTGTACTCCTCGAGGCTCTCCTTCGCGATCTCCGTATCGTTCAACCCGTCGAACGAGTACTTGCTGCGCAGCACCTCGAGCGTGCGGTCGAACCCGTCGTCCGCGAGCATGAACTCGAGCGCGTCGCGCACGCCGGCGACGAAGCGCCGGATCGCCTCGCGGTGCTGCTCGAGCCCGGTGCGCGACGTCATGTAGAACTGCCCGCCCGAGCTGATGAACTCGCCCGGGTTCAGCACGACGGCGTTCTCCTGCTGCCTCTCCAGGATCTTCGCGGTATCGATGCTGACCGCGTAGCCCGCGATCCGGCCTTGCTCGACGAGATTGAACACGCCGGGCGTGAGGCCGACGACCTGTCGCCGGACGCTCGCACGGTCGATGCCGCCGGCGGCGAGGAAGAGGTCGAGCTCTAGCTCGCTCGAGCCGCCCGCGGACGGAATGCCGATCATCTTGCCCACGAAGTCCTGAGGCTCGAGCAGGGGATCCGACTTGCTCGAAACGTAACGGATCGTCGAATCCTTGAAGACCATGCCGACGTTCATGATCGGTGCACCGCGGTTCGCCGCCGCGCGCATCCCCTCGATCTGACTGATGCGCGTCAGCGGCGCGCGTCCGGCGAGCACGAGCTGGATCGCCTGCGCGGAGCCTCGCGTCAACTCGAACCGGACGTCGAGACCGTGATTCGCGAAGTGGCCGCCTGCGTCCGCGAGCAGCTCCGGAGCGAACGTCAGGCTTTGAGGCGGCAGGATCGTCAGGAACGTGAGCTCGAGCCGACCCGACGCCGCGGAGGAGCCGGCCGCGGGCTCCCCTCCCGAGCATCCGCCGAGGACGAACGATCCGGCCAGGGCCGCGGAACCGCCAATGAATGCGCGACGGCTCACTGCCGAGCCTGTGCGGCCCGTGCTGTTCGCTGCATCACTCATACTGGAACTCCCCTCGTCGTCGCCGAGCGCGGCCGGATGCGCATCGAGCTCCGCCAAGGCACGCCGCAGCGCGCCGCAGGTCGTGCAGGCGACACGATAACGGAAATCGAATGCCGGGTGCAGCTTGCAATCCCGGCTCGCTTCCGGACCGGCGCCTGCGACGACCGAGGGCAAAGCCGCGGACGGCCCTGCCCCTCGTGACGCAGCGTATCGACGCGGTTACGGCTGGTAGCCGGGCTTGCAGACGGCGGTGATGCAGATCGAGTCGAGCGTGCGTCCCTCGGGCGGCACCTCGAGCC
>CAZKNH010000270.1:0-3446 GCA_964553875.1 uncultured Gammaproteobacteria bacterium
AGCGCGAGATCAGAAGGTGGTCGATCTGGGCGACGCGGTCGTTGACCTCGATGCGCAGGTCGTGAATGACTGCCCAGTTCCGGGTGTCCCGAAAGAAGAAATCGATCTGGTACGCGGCATCGTTCTCGGCTTTGATGCCGGCGCGGAGTTTCCGGAGCTCTTCCTTGATGCTCTTCCTCTGGATGTTGGTCGCCTGCGCTAGCAGCCGCTCGAGCATCTCGATTTGCGCGGATTTGTCGTCTGCTTGCTTGATCAGCATCGTTCGTGGCTGCAAGTTTCTCGGGTCGAATATGCCACGGGAATCGTATAGCGAGAGATGTGACCCGAATATCACACCGGTCACATCCTGAGCGCACCGAAAGCCGAGGTCGTGCCGGCTTAGCCGTTGTCGTTGGTTCGGGCGGCAAGAGGCGTGTTTCGTCTAGCCGGCGGAGTTCGGCGCACTGTCCGATCCAACCTCGAGAGAGACAGCGTGATCACTGAATCGGATGCTCGAGTGCTCCTCGGCACCTTTGCATCAAGTACGGCTCCTGCCCCGCCGCCATGGAGAGCTCGGCTCACGAAGAATCCATCTCGGGAGCTAGCAGGGGCCGTAGGCCAACTACGCCGCATGGCCAACGGCGTACGGATACTCTTCTGATTCGCCGGATCACAATATCTTGACAGTCCGGAACATGGAACCACAACATATAGGGTAAGTGCGACGGTTCGCGATGAGCGACGAAGAGGGAATCCGGTGAGTGGCGCCAGGCGCGCGAATCCGGAGCTGCCCCCGCAACTGTAAGCAGCGAGCGACCGCCATTTCGCCACTGGAGTCGTCCGGGAAGGCGGCGGCCGCGATCGAGCTGTAAGCCAGGAGACCTGCCGGCGCACGAACGTCTCCGGTCGGACGGGGTGAGCCGAGCGGGTCAGGGCCTCGGTGTGTCCGCGGCGCTGCTTGCTCACTTCGTCCCGCACACGAGCAAACGAGGTGAGCGATGGTTCAAGCGCTTTCTTCCCGAGCCGTTGCGGCCGGCAACGGCGCTTCGGTCAACCTTTCTGCACGCAGCTGTTGGCGGCGTCCCGTCGGTCAGATCGTGATCGACCCTCGACGCGACGCGCTCCTGACCGAGTTCGGCAAGGCGACACTGCGTGACCGTTATCTGCTCCCCGGCGAATCGTTCCAGGATCTCTTCGCGCGCGTCGCGCGCGCGTACGCGGACGACACGGCGCATGCGCAGCGGCTCTACGACTACATGTCGAAGCTGTGGTTCATGCCCGCGACGCCGATCTTGAGCAACGGCGGCACCGATCGCGGACTGCCGATCTCCTGTTTCCTCAATGCGGTCGAGGACAGCCTCGAGTCGATCGTCGGGACGTGGACCGAGAACGTGTGGCTCGCCGCGAACGGCGGCGGGATCGGCACGTACTGGGGTGCGGTCCGCTCGATTGGCGAGCCGGTGAAGAGCAACGGCCAGTCGTCCGGCATCATTCCGTTCGTCCGCGTGATGGACTCGCTGACGCTAGCGATCTCGCAAGGCTCGCTGCGCCGCGGCTCGGCGGCGGTCTACCTCGACGTGCATCATCCGGAGATCGAGGAATTCATCGAGATTCGGAAGCCCTCCGGCGACTTCAACCGCAAGAGCCTGAACCTGCATCACGGGATCTGCGTCACGGACGAGTTCATGGAAGCCGTGCGAGACGATCGTCCCTTTGCGCTCCGAAGTCCCGTGACCGGCAAACCGATCAAGACCGTGTCGGCCCGGCTATTGTGGCAGAAGATTCTCGAGACGCGGCTTCAAACCGGCGAGCCCTATCTCTTGTTCATTGATACGGCGAACCGCGGCCTGCCGACACATCAGCGCGAGCTCGGGCTCACGATACGTCAGTCGAACCTCTGCAGTGAAATCTTGTTGCCGACGGGGCCCGATCACACGGGCGCGAGGCGTACCGCGGTCTGCTGTCTCTCGTCAGTGAACCTCGATACGTGGGACGAGTGGAGCGGCGATCCGCGTTTCATCGAGGATTTGATGCGCTTCCTCGACAACGTGCTCGAGGATTTCATCGAACGTGCGCCGCCGTCGATGGCGAATGCGGTCTATGCCGCGCAGCGGGAGCGCTCCGTCGGGCTCGGCGCGATGGGTTTTCACTCGTTCCTGCAGGCGCGCGGGATTCCGTTCGAGAGCGCCCTGGCGAAGAGCTGGAATCTACGCATCTTTCGCCACTTGCGTCACAAGGCCGACGAAGCGTCCCGCAAGCTCGCGATCGAGCGGGGCGCGTGCCCGGACGCTGCCGAGCGGGGCGTGCTCGAACGGTTCAGCCACAAGCTTGCGATCGCGCCGACCGCGAGCATCAGCATCATCTGTGGCGGCGCGAGCGCGTGCATCGAGCCGATTCCGGCGAACGTCTATACCCACAAGACGCTGTCCGGCTCGTTCACGGTGAAGAACCCGGCGCTCGTGAAGCTCCTTCGATCAACGGCGCTCGACACGCCCGCGACGTGGCGCTCGATCCTCGAGCACGAAGGCTCGGTGCAGCACCTCGACGCGCTCGACGAGCACCAGAAGGCGGTGTTCCGCACGGCGTTCGAAATCGATCAGCGCTGGGTCATCGAGCTCGCTGCGGACCGCGCACCGCTCGTCTGCCAAGGGCAATCGCTAAACCTTTACTTGAAGAGCGACATCCACAAATGGGATCTCCTGATGCTGCACTGGACCGCGTGGGAGCGCGGCATCAAGAGCCTCTACTACTGCCGCTCGAAATCCGTGCAACGCGCGGGGTTCGCCGGCGTGGAGGCGGACAACACGCGCCAGTGGCCGGAGCGAAGGCTCGAGGTGGCCGACGTCGCGAAGTACGACGAATGCCTCGCCTGCCAGTAGGGAGCCGCGAGCCATGAGCGAGTCGAGCCCGCAAATCGAGCTGATCGCGCGTCCCGGTCTGATGACGCCGAGCGTGAGCTACAAGCCGTTCCGGTATCCCTGGGCGATCGAATATTGGCGGCGGCAGCAGCAGATCCACTGGCTCCCAGAGGAAGTGCCGCTCGGCGAGGACTGCAAGGACTGGGCGACGCGCCTCACGGACAGCGAGCGGAACCTGCTGACGCAGGTCTTCAGGTTCTTCACGCAGTCCGACGTCGAGGTTCAGGATAACTACCACGAGCGCTACGCGCGCGTCTTTAGGCCGACCGAGATCAAGATGATGCTCGCCGCGTTCGCGAACATGGAGACCGTGCACATCGTCGCGTACGCGCTGCTGCTCGAGACGCTCGGCATGCCGGACTCCGAGTTCGCCGCGTTTCTGGACTATGCGGCGATGCGCGACAAGCACGACTACATGCAGCGATTCGGCGTCGCGAACGAGGCCGACATCCTGCGGACGCTCGCGATGTTCGGCGGCTTCACCGAGGGGCTCCAGCTCTTCGCGAGCTTCGCGATCCTGCTGAACTTCCCCCGACACAACAAGATGCG
>CAZKNH010000271.1:0-3367 GCA_964553875.1 uncultured Gammaproteobacteria bacterium
GCGTAGGTCCACGCCTGATACGAGGGATGCGGGACCTCTCTCCTCGCGCCGTTGATCACGGTCACGACGACGGCATCCTTCCCGGTCGCCTCGACCTCCGACCACTGCTTGAGCTCGACGATCACCGCGTTCTCGTTTCCGTCGGCATCGCAGCCCGTGAGGATGAAGTCGACGCGCTTCGAAGTGAGGGGAATCTTGTACTCGATGGCCACACCTGCGTCCTCCGGGATGCCGTAACCCACGAGGACGTTGTTCATGTACTGCATCGAGTTCTTCCAGGACTCGACCTCGCGCTTGGACGTGGCGTGGCCCAGGCGTCGCTCGAAGGCGGCGAGAATCTTGCCTTCGATGACGTTCGTGAAAACGTCTTCGGTAAACTGACCGCGTGTGGCGGAGTAGACAATCACTGCTTCGTGTGCAACGGAAGATTTCTCGGGCTCGAATCAGATCAAGATGCGAGAATGCGGTCAACCTTCACGGTCACCCTGATCCGTGCCGTAATCTGCCCACCGGTTATTCCACGGCCACGCCCAGCATCCGCCAGAACGCAGCCTCCGCCACGATCCGAATCCCGTACTGACGTGCCTTCCTGCCCTTGCCCGACAACGTGTTCGGATCGGCCGCAACCAGCAGGTCGAGCTTCTTCGTGACGCTGTTCGCGACCACGAGCCCGGCCTGCGCGGCCAGCTGCTGCGCGACGGCGCGCGTGATCGGCTCACCCCCGATCCTCGCCTGCATCTCGCCGGTGAAGCACACGCTCTTGCCGCGCAGATCCTCGACGGGCGCAAGCCGGGCACCGAGACTGCCGAGCTGGCCGCGCGTCTGCGACAGCAGACTATCGAGCACACAGGGGTCGACGCCAAGGAGGCGTGCGACGACCTCGAGATCCGCACGCTCCCGCTCCGAGACGTGCCCGTCGGCGAGTGCCAAAGCTGCCAGGTGCCAGAGGTAACTCGCGTGCGCTGCTTCCACTTGCGCCTTCGACAGTCCAAGATGCTCGACGGCGGTCAGAAGCACGTCTTCCTCTTCGGCAACCACGATCCGGTCCTCGAGCACGCGGTCGAGCAACCCGAGATACGTGAGCACGTTCGGGGGCGAAGCCTCCGTGTCGTGCGCGGAGCGTGCCGCGATCCGCTGAAGGAAGCTCGGCGGCGAGGCGCGACGTTCACGCGCGGCTCGTCGCGGGACCGGTCGGGCGAGACCGACCGGCAGTTCCGGCCATTCGACCGGCCCCTCCGGCAGGCTCAGCAGGCGGGGATCTTCCGCCAGCAGCCGGGCAACGATCCTCGCAGTCGCACGAGCGTCGAACAGCGCGCTGTGATAGCTGCCTTCGTCCTCCATGACGATCCCGAGCTCCTCGCAGCAGGCTGCGAGATTCTGCCGCCCGAGCTGCCGGCATGTGCAGAAAAGGGGGACATCGGGGAACGGCGCCGGCAGCCGCTCGAACTCTCCCCGCAGGAAGTTGTGATCGAAGCTGATGTTGTGGCCAGCGAGCACATGAGCATGCCTCAGCAGAGCGACCACGTCTCCGGCGATCGCGGCAAACGGCGGGGCGTCGATCACGTCGCTGGCCGAGATGCCGTGGATGCTCGTCGGTCCGACGTCTCGCCCGGGATTCACCAGGCTCTCGTACTCGTCGCAGATGTCGCCGTCCGGGGACAGGAGAACGACGGCGATCTCCACGATACGGTCATGACGCCAGGGCGAGAGCCCCGTCGTCTCGACGTCGACGACGGCAATGTGACGAGCAGCGGATGCTTGCGTTCTCACGGATCGGACCCTCCCGCGGCGCCCTTCTGCCCCGCGGCGCGCCTCGTTCCGCGGCCAATTCTGCATCGACGTCGCGGCGAGATTCGGCGCGCGAGTTCACGATATGCGTTCTTGAGGATGCGAATAGTGCGCATCAGAGCTGAAATCGCACCGACTTCCGCGCTATCGTCCACCTTGATGTGATCTTGTCGATTGTTCGGCAGCAGCTGCATCGCGTTCCGGCCTTCTGCTCCGCGTGCGACACCGGGAGGAAGTCTTCTAGTCCGGACGTAACGTTAGTCGTCAGCACGTCTAACTACGTCGTTCGCCCAGAGTGAGAAATGGTCCGTAGAGATGCGACGCAACTAGTCGTATCGTGCAGGCACATTCCGAAGGGACCGGGCCGCCCTGCGCGACCCGAGACGGTCGGCCGTGCGCGATCCGCGGAGGAAGCGTCGTACCGATCGCACTCGACGAAGCGCCAGCATGAGAAGAAGCACGGACACGATCGGGCGCCAGTGGGAGCTTCTCCGGCTGGTCCCGCGCGAGCCTCGGTCGATCACGACCGCCGAGATCAGGAACCGGCTCGAGGAGCACGGCTACGATGCCGACGTTCGAACGATCCAGCGCGACCTGACGACCCTCGAGGCGAAGTTTCCGCTGATTTGTCGGACGGAAGGCCGCACGAACCATTGGAGCTGGGCGAGCCACCATCCGGGGCTCGACATTCCGCGGCTCGAGACGCCGACCGCAATCACGCTGCTCCTGGTCCGCGACTACCTGCTGCCGCTCCTGCCGAAGTCGATCGGCAACGAGCTCGCGCCGTACTTCGAGAAGGCGAAGGAAGTGCTGAAGGGCACGAAGCTCGAGCAGTGGGGACGTCGAGTACGGATGATCCGCCGCGGCCCGGTGCTCAAGGCACCGAAGGTCGCGCCGGACGTGCTGGATGCCGTGTATCGAGCGTTGCTCGAGGGCCGCCAGCTCGAGGCGGACTACCGGAGCCGCAATACTGGCGAGACGAAGCGCAGGCGGATTCATCCGCTCGCGCTCGTGATGAAGGAGGACGTGCTGTACCTCGTTGCGACGCTAGGTGAGCATCGAGACGCGCGTCAGCTGGCCTTGCACCGGATGAGCCGTGCGGAGGTGCTCGAACTGCCTGCGAAGGCCCCGCCTGGATTCACGCTAGGGGCTTACATAGAAGAGGAGCGCTTCGCATATCCCATCGACGAGGAGAAGATCCGGCTCGTCGCAGCGTTCGACGAAAAGACGGCTGCGCATCTGTACGAGCGGGAGATCTCTGCCGACCAGCGTCTCGAACGCCGCGACCACGATGTCGTTCTCCGAGCAACGGTGCCGAACACGAGCGAGCTGCGCTGGTGGCTGCTCGGGTTCGGGGACCGGGTCGAAGTGCTCGAGCCGCCGTCGCTCAGGGCGGAGTTTCGGGCGATTGCGTTCGAGATGGCCAAGAAGTACTCGCCAATATCCGCACAAGCGGCTCCGAGCAACCGAAAGGCTCTGATCCGCTCCGCTACCCGCGAGCCGTCCTCGAGCGTGTGAAGATGGAGGCACCGCTGATGAAAGCCGAAATCCGGGCGGAGCTTGCCGAGCGAATTACGTT
>CAZKNH010000272.1:0-3344 GCA_964553875.1 uncultured Gammaproteobacteria bacterium
TCGGCGAGCAGGTCGAGCTGATCCGTCTCATTCGGCAGGTCATCGCGACGCACCCGAGCGCGGAGGCGGCTCGCGCGGAGGTCGAGGCCGCGAGTGTCGACCTCGGCGGATCGCGGCGCGCGAGGTGGCCCGGCATCTCCGTCGAAAGCTCGACGGACCGCCAGGGCCGCGACGGGACCACGACCGCATTGGCCATCGAGCAGCCGCTGTGGACGGGCGGCCGAATCTCCGCGTCGATTCGTCAGGCCGAGGGGAGCTACGAAGCGGCGCTCGCGTCCCTCGATGAGGTCTATCTCGATCTCGCGCTCCGCACGGCGGAAGCCTACGTCGAGCTGCAGGCGCTGCGGCGGCGGATCGAGATCCTCGACGAGAGCGTGCTCGAGCATCAGAAGCTCGTCGACTCGATGCGCCGCCGCGTCGAGCAGGAGGTGAGCCCCGCGTCGGAGCTCATGCTCGCGCAATCGCGGATGCGGCAGATGGAGATCGAGGTCCTCGAGGCGCGGGCGCGCGCGGAGATGACGCTCGTGCGGCTCAGGGAGCTCGCCGGTGCGGACGATGTGACGGTGACCGCGCCGCTCGAATATCAGCGCGACCTGCAGAGTCTCGACGTCCGCGCGCTGCTCGATCGAGCCCTGAGCTTCGATCCGCAACGGCGGCGCGTCGAGGCCGAGGCCGACGTCGCGGCGGCGGAGGTCGCGCTCCGCAAGAGCACGCTCTTCCCGGAGATCGGTGCACGGTATCTGCATTATGTCGGGGAGCGCGATCTCGACGACGAGCTCGGGCTCGTGATGCGGTTCCAGTCGGGCGGCGGATTCTCGAATTTCACCGCTGTCGGCGCCGCCCGCAGGCGCGAGGAAGCGGCCCGGCGCGCCGTGGATAGCGCAGTCCGAGATCAGCGCGAAAGGATCATGACGGAGCTCGCCGCATATACGTCGGCCGTGAGGCAGGCCGAGGCGGGATTCGAGGCAGCGGCCGCCGCCGCGGAGGTCACGGAGTCGTTCCAACGGCAGTTCGCCGCGGGGCGACGCACGTGGCCCGAGGTGCTGAACGCGGTGCGCGAAGCCGTCACGGCCCGATTGACGCAGGTCGACGCGGAAAGCAGAGCGGCGAGCGCATATATCCGGCTGATGCTGATTTCCGGCACTTGGCCTCTGACGCAAGGCGAGGTAACCCGGTGAACGAACTCGTGGGACTGATCGCGGAGCTGGCCCGCAGAGAAAAGGTCGAGCTCGGTCCGAACTGGGCACATGCGCTCGAGAACGCAACCCTCGGCGACGACGCCGATGCGCTCGAGGAGGCGTGCCGCGCGCTCGGGTGGAAGCGGCCGGAGCGATTGTCGCGTCCGCCGCGTGCGCAGCACTTCCCTGTGCTCATCCATCACAGCGGTCGGGGCTGGGCGATCGCCGAGCAATGGCGGAATGCCGCCGACGTCAGAGTTCGAACGGCGCACGGCGCCGACGAATGGCCGACTCGCGAGCCCGATGCGGAGGTCCGCTTCTATCGCGTCCGCTTCCCGCGCGGCAAGAAGACCGATGTGCCGTCGCAATCGTTCAGGATCTTCGTGAAGGCACTGCTCTCGCGAAAACGAATGCTCGTCGAGGCGACGGTCGCGACGGCGATCATCAGCCTGGTCAGCCTCGCGGTCTCGCTGTTCGCGATGCAGGTCTACGACCGCGTCATCCCGCAAGGGGGGCTTTCGACGCTCTGGGTGCTCTTCGCCGGCGTGCTGTTCGCGATCGGCATCGAGATGCTGCTGCGATGGATCCGGGCGATCTCGCTCGAGCGGGAGGCCGCGTCGATCGACGCCGAGGTCTCCGAGTACTTCTTCTCGAGAATGCAGGCGCTGCGGCTCGACGCGCGGCCCGGCACCGTCGGCACATTGGCCGCGCAGATGCGCGGGCTCGAGCAGGTCCGCGCCGTGATGTCCGCGACGTCGATCTTCTGCATCGCGGATCTGCCGTTCGCGCTCTTCATGATCTGGGTGATCAGCCAGATCGGCGGGTCGGTCGCGTTGGTCCCGCTGATCGCGCTGCCGGCGGTGCTGATTTTCGCGTGGATCATCGCGAGGGCCGTGCGACAGGAGGCAAAGCGCAGCCAGATCAGCAGCTACCGCAAGAACGGCTTGCTCGTCGAGGCCATCGCGTCGAGCGAGGTCGTGAAGGCGAGCCGCGGCAACTGGGAGCTGCTTGCGCGCTGGAACAAGCTCGTCGACCAGGTCACGACGGACGACGAGCGGGTTCGCCGCTGGGGCGCGCTGACGCAGGCGTCGGCGCACGCCTGCCAGCAGTTCGTGTATGTCTCGATGGTCGCCTGGGGCAGTCTGCTCGTGATCAACGGAGAGATCACGATGGGCGCGCTGATCGCGTGCTCGATCATCGCCGGACGCATCAACGGCCCGCTGATGGCGCAGCTGCCGGGCCTGATCACGCAGTGGAGCTATGCGCGCAGCGCGCTCGAGGGGCTCGATCACCTTCTCGCGATCCCGGTCGACCGCGACCCGGAAGGCGACTACCTGCGTCCGAGCGCGCTCGGCGGCGCGCTGACGCTCGAGTCGGTGAAGTTCAGCTATCCGGAAGCGCGCAGCGGGCTCGATATCCCGAGACTCAAGATCAAGCAGGGCGAGCGCGTCGCGATCATCGGCCCGGTCGGCTCGGGGAAGAGCACGCTGCTCAAGCTCCTCGCCGGCCTGTTCCGGCCGCAGCAGGGCACGATCCTGCTCGGCGGGCTCGACATGCAGCAGATCGCCGAGGACGCGCTGCGCGCGCACATCGGCTATCTCCCGCAGGATTACCGGCTCGTGCAGGGCACGCTGCGGGACAACCTGCTGCTCGGGCTCTCCCAGGTCGACGACGACGTGCTGATGACCTGCGCCGAGCGAACGGGGCTCGCGCCGTTCATCGCCGCCCACCCGAAAGGGCTCGATATGCCGATCTCCGAGGGCGGCGGCGGGGTCTCGGGCGGGCAGCGGCAGCTCGTCGGTCTGACGAGGCTGCTGCTCGCGGAGCCGAAGCTTTGGCTGCTGGACGAGCCGACCGCCGCGCTCGATCAGGACGCAGAGAACCGCGTCCTTCGCGCCATCGAGAGCGCGGTGGGGAAGGACGGAACGCTCGTGCTCGTCACGCACAAGCTCTCCCTGATGAAGCTCGTGCAGCGCGTGATCGTCATCGGCTACGGAAGAGTCGTCCTCGACGGGCCGACGGCGAAAGTGCTGAAGGAACTTCGCGTGGCGGCGATGACCGGCGGCAAGACGCAGACCGCGCCCGTCGTCGCCGTGGATGGAGCGTGACATGCAGGCCGTGACGTCGGAAACATCGTGGACGCGAAGCGTCGTCATCCTGATCTCG
>CAZKNH010000273.1:0-3344 GCA_964553875.1 uncultured Gammaproteobacteria bacterium
ACGGCGCCCTGCAGCACCTCGTTCGCCGCCTTGAACGCATCGAGCAGCGTCGTCTGCGGCCCGAGCACCGACAGGAGCTTCTCGTTCGGGATCGTGATCAGCGAGTCGACGAAGCGGCCGAGCTCGGCGATGCCCTGCTCGGCGACGCGCATGCGCTTACCGCCCTCCATCAGGAACGGCTTCGTGACGACGGCGACCGTCAGGATGCCGAGCTCCTTCGCGAGCTGAGCGACGACCGGCGCCGCGCCCGTGCCCGTGCCGCCGCCGAGCCCCGCGGTGATGAACAGCATGTCCGCGCCTTCGATCACCTCCTGCAGACGATCGCGGTCCTCCATCGCCGCCTGCCGGCCGACCTCGGGATTCGCGCCTGCACCGAGACCCTTCGTGATGTTGCTGCCGATCTGGATCGTCGTCTTGACCTTCGCGCTCTTCAACGCCTGAGCGTCCGTGTTCGCGCAGATGAACTCGACGCCGTCGATGCCGGTCTTGACCATGTGCGCGACGGCATTGCCGCCGCCTCCCCCGACGCCGATGACTTTGATCACCGCTGATTCGCTGAAGCCGTCCATCAATTCGAACATCTGTTGCTCTCCTTTATCGTTCTTGCCTGTATCGTTCTTGCCCGTATCCCCAGCCGCTAAAAATTCAACTGGAACCACGACTTCATCCGGCTCAGCACGCTGCCGATGCCGAGCCTCGTTACCCCTGACTCCGCCCTCGACTGAATCGCCTCCTTGCCGTAGAGCAGCAATCCGACGCCCGTCGAATGGATCGGATTGCGGACGACGTCGGAAAGCCCGTCCACGTGCTGCGGCGTGCCGAGGCGCACCGGCATGTGGAAGACCTCCTCCGCGAGCTCCACGGCGCCCTCCATCTTTGCGCTGCCGCCGGTGAGGACGATGCCGGCGGCGATCATGTCCTCGAACCCGGAACGTCTGAGCTCGTCGCGCACGAGGTGATAGAGCTCCTCGTAGCGCGGCTCGACGACCTCGGCGAGCGTTTGCCTCGCGAGCCTTCGCGCCGGCCGTTCGCCGACGCTCGGCACCTCGATCGTCTCGTCGGGATTCGCGAGCTGCGACAGCGCGCACGCGTAGCGGATCTTGATCTCCTCGGCGTGATGCGTCGGCGTGCGCAGCGACACCGCGATGTCGTTCGTGACCTGATCGCCCGCGATCGGGATCACGGCCGTGTGCTGAATCGCACCGCCGTAGAACACCGCGATGTCCGTCGTGCCGCCGCCCGAGTCGACGAGACACACGCCGAGCTCGCGCTCGTCCTCGGTCAGGCACGCATAGCTCGATGCGAGCTGCTCGAGGACGATGTCGTTGACGCCGAGCCCGCAGCGCTGCACGCACTTCACGATGTTCTGCGCGGCGCTGACGGCGCCCGTGACGAGATGCACCTTCGCCTCGAGCCGCACGCCGGACATGCCGACCGGCTCGCGGATGCCCTCCTGCGCGTCGATGATGAACTCCTGCGGCAGCACGTGCAGCACCTTCTGATCCGCCGGGATCGCGACCGCGCGCGCCGCGTCGATCACGCGCTCGACGTCGCCCGGCGTCACCTCCTTGTCGCGGATCGCGACGATGCCGTGCGAGTTGAGGCTCCGCACGTGGCTGCCGGCGATGCCGGTGTACACGCTGTTGATCTCGCAGCCGGCCATCAGCTCGGCTTCCTCGACCGCGCGCTGGATCGACTGCACGGTCGATTCGATGTTCACGACGACACCGCGCTTCAGCCCGCGCGACGGCGACGATCCGAAGCCGACGACCTCGATCTTCCCGTCCGGCGACAGCTCGCCGACGATCGCGACGACCTTCGACGTGCCGACGTCGAGACCGACGAGAAGCTTCCGTTCGTCCCGTCTAGCCACGGCGCGCACTCTCCTCGCCGGCGGGCTCGTGCACCGCGAGCTCGCTGGCAACGCTGCTCGGCCCCGCATCCCCGGCGCCGTCTTCGTCGCGCCAACCGACCGCGAAGCCGTTCGTGTAACGGAGATCCACGTACTGCACGCGATGCAGATCGCTCGCGAGCGCGGGCGCCGCGACGTCGAAGAAGCGATCGATGCGATCGTCAAGGTCCCGCCGTCCGAAGCGCACCTCCTGGCCGGTCGCGAGCACGAGACGCCAAGAGCCGCGGTCGTCGAGATAGAGCGTGTCGATCGTCAGATGCGCGTCGATCAGCCGCTCGCGAAGCTCGAGATAAACGCGGGCGACCTCGCGCTCGCTGCCGTCGGGGCCGTGGAGCCGCGGCAGCTCCGGGAAGCCGTGCTCCGGACGCTCCGCGAAGAGCTCGCCGCGGACGTTGAGCAACCCTTCGTCGCGCCAGCGGGCGGCCGCGCGATGCTCCGTGATCCGCACGATCAGCGTGTCGGGCCACGCGCGGCGAAGCTCCGCCGAGTCGACCCACGCGAGCGCCTCGAGCCGCGCACGCAGCGCGTCGAGATCGAGCGACCAGAATCCGGCGTCGAGCGCGGGCGCGATCGTCGCTTCGACCTGGATCGGCGTCACGCGCTGGAACGTGCTTTCGATGACGAGGCGGCCGACCGGCCTGTCGAGCACGTCGTCGAGCACGTTCGGTGCAGCGGCGACCGCGCTGCCGGCGAGCACTGGCCAGAGCAGCATGCTCCACTTGACACGGATGCGCGGCATCCGCGGCAGCTTCGGCGCGTGGAGTTTGCGTTTGGCCTTCCTGCGGCGGTTCGGGCGGTTACGCATCATCGCCCTCCCGTCGACGTTCCCCGATCACTCTTGCCTCCAGAGTCAGCGTGATTCCGGTGCGCTCGGCGACGCGCCGCTGCACCGTCTCGATGAGCCGCTCGATGTCGTCGGCCGTAGCGGCACCGGTGTTGATGATGAAATTCGCGTGCTTCTCGGATACCTGCGCCCCCCCGATGCGCAGCCCCTTGAGCCCGGCCTGCTCGATCAGCGCGCCCGCGTGCGTGCCTTCCGGGTTGCGGAACACCGAGCCGCAGCTCGGCACGCCGAGCGGCTGCGTCGCGGCGCGCTTCTCGAGCAACGCGCGGATCGCGGACATGTCGATCGTGTCGTCGCGGTCGAAGCGGAAGGTTCCGGAGAGGAACGCGAAGACGGTGGCGCTGGCGGTGAAGTCGGGGTCAGCGAAATTGGGGTCAGAGCCCTTTTTCGACGCCGCGTCGTCTGCATCGTCGGCGCCGCCAGCGAAAAAGGGCTCTGACCCCAATTTCGCTGACGCCAGTTTCGCCGCAAGCTTCACGCTTCGGTAGCCAATCTCGAAGTCGTCGCGCCCATACGTGCGCCGCACGCCGCGGCGATCGATCGTCTCGACGCTCTCGACGCGATCCCACGTCTCGCCGCCGAACGCGC
>CAZKNH010000274.1:0-3318 GCA_964553875.1 uncultured Gammaproteobacteria bacterium
GAAAGCGGCCCTGCTGGACCGCGAGCGCGAGATCCTGGTGCGTCGCGGCGATGACGCGCACGTCCACGCGGATCGGCGTCTGCCCGCCGACGCGGAAGAACTCGCTCTCCGCGAGCACGCGCAAGAGCCGCGTCTGCAGCGCCGGCGACATGTCGCCGATCTCGTCGAGGAAGAGCGTGCCGCCGTCGGCCTGCTCGAAGCGCCCGATGCGCCGCTCCGTCGCGCCGGTGAACGCGCCCTTCTCGTGGCCGAAGAGCTCCGACTCCAAGAGCTCCGCGGCGATCGCGGACGTATTGAGCGCGACGAACGGCTCGCGCGAGCGCGGCGAGTTCTCGTGCAGCGCGCGGGCGACGAGCTCCTTGCCGGTGCCCGACTCGCCGGTGATCAGCACCGTCATGCTCGAGCGCGACAGCCGGCCGATCGCCTTGAACACTTCCTGCATCGCCGGCGCGCTGCCGATGATGCGCGGGGTCTTCGCGGTCGTCGACTCGGTGACCTGGTGCCGGCCGTTGAATCGCGCCGCGCGCGACACGAGCTCGATCGCCTCGTCGATGTCGAACGGTTTAGGCAAATACTCGAACGCGCCGCCCTGGTACGCCGATACGGCGCTGTCGAGATCCGAATGCGCGGTGATCACGATCACCGGCACGTTCGGATCGGTCGCCGCGAGCCGCTCCATCAGCTCGAGCCCGCTCATGTCGGGCATGCGGATATCGGTCACGAGCACGTCCGGGCGATCGCGCTCGAAGGCCGCGAGCAATGCGCGCGCCGAGTCGAACGTGCGCGGCACCATCTGCGCCTGCTTGAGCGCCTGCTCGAGAACCCAGCGAACCGACTCGTCGTCGTCGACGACCCAAACGTTCAATCCCGGTGTCGTCACGTGCGCTTCCCTCCGCGTCCTGCCGCGTCCGTCTCGGAGCCCGCCGAGGCCGACGTCAGAGGCAAGAGCATCTGAAACGTCGTGCGCCCGGGCCGGCTCGTGAACTCGATCAGCCCGCCGTTGCGGCCGACGAGATCCTGCGCGATCGTCAGTCCGAGCCCGGTGCCCGTGTCCCGGCCGCTCACGAGCGGATAGAAAATGGTCTCCTGGAGCTCCTCCGGTATGCCCGGCCCGTCGTCCTCGACCTCGAGCGACAGCACGAGCCGGTGGAACTCGCCGCCAATTGTGTAGTTAGACAATGCACGGGTGCGGAACACGATCCGCCCCGACTCGCCGACCGCCTGCAGCGCGTTCCTCGACAGATTCAGGAATGCCTGGATCATCTGTCCGCGATCGGTCTCGAGCGGCGGCAGGCTCGGGTCGTAGTCGCGGACGAGCGTGACGCCCGGCGGCTTCTCCGCGGCGATCAGGTCGAAGACGTGCTCGGTGATCTGATGCACGTTGACGAGCTCCGGCTTCGGCCGGCCGCCCTTCAGGATACCGTCGACGAGCGCGGCCAGTCGGTCTGCCTCGTCGATGATGACCTGCGTGTATCGGCGCAGCTCCGGCGCCGGCAGCTGCCGCTCGAGGAGCTGCGCCGCGCCGCGCAGCCCGCCGAGCGGGTTCTTCACCTCGTGCGCGAGCTGGCTGACGATCCGCCGGGACAGGCGCTGCTTCGCGACGAGGTCGAGCTCGCGGCGAATGCGCCGATCCCGCTCCGTGTCGAAAAGCTCGAGCAGGACGCCCGGCTCGCTGTCGAGCGGCTGCGCGCGGCAGTCGACGATCAGCTCGCGGTCGCCGGCCTTCGCCTCGAGCTCGCGCAGGCTGAACGTGAGCCCGGTGTCGAGCGCACGCCGGCACAATGACTCGAGCTCGCCGGCCGGATGGATGACGTCGCGCACCGGGCGGCCGCTCGCCTGGCGCGCGCTCGTGCCGAGCAGGTTCTCGGCCGCCGGATTCAGATACGCGATCGCGAGCTCCCCGTCGAGCACCACGACGGCCGTCGTCAGTGCCTGCAGGATCTCGTCGGGATCGGGCGGCAAGCGGTGTCGACGCGCCGAACGCGCCCCGCCGGTTTTCGGCGATCCGGGCGAACCGCCGCCGACGCTCAGTTCCGGCGCGCGGGCGGGGCCCGGTTGTACGGGTTCAGGATGCTCGTCTGCTGCACCATGAACGTCACGGCCAGCGAGCGCAGCACTTCGCCGCCGCTCTCGTCGACGATCACGGCCTGCAGCGTGTGCACGCCCCGGTAGACCTCCGGCACCGTGAGCTGTGTCGTCGTCGCACCGAGATTCCGGCGCTCCCCGTCGAGGTAGACGTCGAGTCGATGCCCCTCCTGCAGCGGCGGATCGAGCTCGACCGAGACCGACAGCGTCCCGCCGATATTCCACAGCGTCTCCTGCTGCGCCGGAGACACGATCTCGAAGCGGCGGTAAGGAACGGCCGGACGCTGCGCCGCATCCGCGGTCGTCGGCTGCGACGCCATGCTCGTATCGACCGGCGTTCCCCGGAACGTCTGCGCTCCCGAGAGCTCGATCCGCTCCGCACCCTCGACCGGCCGGTCCGAGTAATGGATGACGCCGCTCTCGTCGACCCAGCGCCACACCGTCGCGGCGCTCGCCGAGCCCGCGGCGATCGAGAGCACGATAAGGCAAAGCCACCACGTCCGCATGCTCCAAAGCTTACTGCCGCGTGGGCCCGGGAGCTACCGAACGGGCGGAGATCTGCGACCTCCGCCACGTTCGGGATTTGACAGAACTCGGGACAAGGGCTCCACGAGACGTTACAGGCTGTAGTACAGGTCGAACTCGACCGGGTGCGTCGACATCTGCACCCTCTGGATCTCCTGCTCCTTCAGCGCGATGTAGCCGTCGATCAGGTCGTCGCTGAACACGTCGCCCTTCTTGAGGAACGCGCGGTCGCGGTCGAGCGCCTCGAGCGCCTGCTGCAGCGAGAAGCAGACGGTCGGGATCTTCTTCTCCTCCTCGGGCGGCAGGTCGTAGAGGTCCTTGTCCATCGGCTCGCCCGGATGGATCTTGTTCTGGATCCCGTCGAGCCCCGCCATCATCATCGCAGCGAACGCGAGGTACGGATTCGCCGTGCTGTCCGGGAAGCGGACCTCGATGCGTCGCCCCTTCGGATTCGGGATGTACGGAATCCGGATCGACGCCGAGCGGTTGCGCGCGGAGTACGCGATCAGCGTCGGCGCCTCGAAGTGCTTCACGAGCCGCTTGTAGCTGTTCGTGGACGCATTCGTGAACGCGTTCAGCGCGTGCGCGTGCTTCATGATGCCGCCGATGTAGTAGAGCGCGAGCTCCGAGAGACCGCCGTAGCCGTCGCCCGAGAACAGGTTCTTGCCGTCCTTCGCGAGCGACTGGTGCACGTGCATGCCGTTGCCG
>CAZKNH010000275.1:0-3266 GCA_964553875.1 uncultured Gammaproteobacteria bacterium
CGTTCAAGCGCGCGTTCCACGAGCAGGGGCTCGAGCCGCGCGTCGTCTTCACGGCGCGCGACGCCGACATCATCAAGACGTACGTGCGGATGGGCATGGGCGTCGGCGTGATCGCGTCGATGGCGTTCGAGCCGAAGGACGCGGAGGACCTGGTCGCGCTCGACGCGCGGGGCCTGTTCCCGAAGGTCACGACGTGGGTCGGCTTCCCGCGGGAGATGGTGCTGCGCGGCTTCATGGTCGACTTCATCCACTTCCTCGCGCCGCATTACTCGCCGCAGATGATCCGCGAGGCCGCGAGCCTGCCGACCCAGGAGCAGGTGGACGAGCTGCTGAAGGGGATTCAGCTGCCGGAGCGGGGGATGAGCGAGGAGGTGGTCGGCTAGTCGCTGGGGGGCAGGTCGCTGGGGGGCAGAGCCTTTTGACTCAGTCTAAGCGACTCGCGGCGTCTCGGCGGCTCGAGTCGCACGACACGCTCAGACTGAGTCAAAGGGCTCAGACCCAATCCCGCCAGTCGAAGGGCTCTGACCCCGTCTACCCATCCTAAAGGTCGGCGAGATTGATCTCGTGGATGCCGCACTCGCGCTTCAGGCCGAAGAAGCGCGTCTGCTCGATCGCGTCGACCTCGTGGATCGGCTTGGTGCTGTGCACGTCGCCGATCGAGAGATAGCCTTTCTCCCACAGCGGGTGGTAAGGCAGGTCGTGCTCCTTCAGGTAGTAGTGCACGTCGCGGTCGGTCCAGTCGGCGATCGGGTGCACCTTCCAGCGACCGCCGGCCCAGTCGAGGAACGGGATACCGGCCCGCGTCGCGCTCTGCTTGCGCCTCAGGCCCGCGAACCACGTGTTCACGCCGAGCTCGCGTAGCGCGCGGCGCATCGGCTCGACCTTCACTTCCTCGTTATAGGCGTTCAGCCCTTCGAGGCCTTGATTCCAGCGCTGCCCGTAGCGGGCCTCCTGCCACGCGGGCGACAGCGCCGCGCGGTACACGTGCAGGTTCAGCTTGAGCCGCTCGGTCAGCTCGTCGATGAAGCGGTACGTCTCGGGGAACAGGTAACCCGTATCGATCAGAATGACCGGGATATCGGGCTTGACGCGGGTGATCAGATGCAGCGACACGGCCGCCTGAGCGCCGAAGCTCGACGTCATGACGTGGTTCGACGGCAGGTTCTCGATCGCCCACTCGATCCGCTCGAGAGGCTTCAGCTCCGAGAACATGCGGTTGCAGCGCTCGAGCGCGAGCGCCCGCGTCGCCTCCTCGTCGTAGGACGTGATCTCGGCGGAGTCGAGGGCCTCGCGCCCGGGCCCGACGCTATCCGGAAGTGCGCTCATACGTCATCCAGTGCTGCACGGGCCAGCGGCCCGCGAAACCCACCCTGTTTTTGGAGCGCACTAAATTAAGTTCACGCCGGTGCCGGGTGAACGTTTATGTTCTCATGCTCCTATTCCGCGAGCGCATAAGAAGCCGCACCGCTCATGTCGGGCTGTAACGCGGCATCGCGCGCCCCCGCCGCATGACGGCGCTCGACGGCTCCGGGCCCCGGGCACGAGCCGCCGGGGCGCGGCGTTCACTGTCCGAGGATCTCCGCGACCGCCCGTTCCGCGGACTCCATCGCGGCCTCCATGCCGCGGCTTGCGACCGCGAGATGCTCGCCGCAGAAGTAGAGCCGTCCGTGCGGCCGGCCCATCTCGGCGGCGAACTCGCGGACCTGGCCCGGACGGAAGTAGGCCCATGCGCCCCGTGCGTACGGGTCCGCGCCCCAAGACTTCATGCCGACGACCTCGAGCCGTCCTTTGGCCGCCGGCCGGATCCGCTCGATCGCCGCGACGACTTCGCGGGCGATATCGGCTTCCGAAAGCTGATCGAGGCGGGCCGCGGCGGGCCCCATGATCCACGCCGTCAGGCTCGTGACCTCGGCCGGGTCCGCGCCGCTGCGCGACGCGGCGACCATCCCGGCGAGCGAGTCCGTGAACAGGCTCGGCGCGTAGCCGTCTTCCTCCCAGAACGGGGTCTTCGGCAACAGATAAACCTGCGTGATCGGCTGAGAATGGAGCGTTGCCGCGGCGCGCGCCTGCGGTCCCTGGAGCGGCGGATCGATCGGCAGATCCTTGAGCACCCCGATCGGCAGCGCACAGATCCCGAAGCGCGCGGACGCCTTCGAGCCGTCCGCGCAGTGCGCGACGACTCCGCCGGGATGCACGTCGATGCCGACGACGGGGCAGCCGAGCTCCACCTCGCGGCGCAGGCGCGATGCCATCGCCTCCGGGATCCGCTGGACGCCGCCGTCGGCCGTGAAGCCGACGCTGCCTTCCGGGGCGAGCTTGCGTTGCGCCTTCGAGAACGCGGCGCGAAAGAACAAGAGGAGCGCCGACACGTCGCGTGCATCGCTGCCGAAGCTCGGGTTCAGCTCGTAGCCGATGCGGATCGCGCGCTCGTCGAGGCCGAGCGAAGCCATCCATTCGTACGCCGAGACGTCGTGCGCGGCGAAGCGCGGATCGAGCCAGTCCTCGGGGGCGGCGAGCGGGTTCTCGCGCATCGTCAGCACGCGATGGAAGTTCCACGGCATCACGTCGCGGTCGCGCTCGGGAAACGGGTTCGCCGGGTGCGTCGGCCATTCGCTCTGGCGAATGATCTCCTCGCCGAGCACAAGGTCCTGCTCGCGGAAGAACTCGAGCATCGGCGTCACGTCGATCAGCTTCACGCCGAGCTTTTCCGCTGCGGCGATCACGCGCGTGTAGCCGGCGCCGATGTACGTGCCGCCGGCCTCGGCCTGCAGCCCGGGACGTCCCATCGAGTGCACGCGCCCGCCGATGCGGTGCTGTGCCTCGAGCACGCGCACGTCGCACCCCGCCTCCTGCAGGGTGAGCGCCGCATGTAAGCCGGCGAGGCCGGCGCCGATCACTACAACGTCACAGGACGGCATGAAACCTCCTTATTCGCATGCCCGCCGGCGGCACTCGTCACGGCGAAAGGGACGCGGGCGGAGCGCCGCCGAGCGTCGGCCGCAGCGGGCCCGGGCGGCCGCTCGCGCAGCAATCGCTTGGACAGAAGTCGTGAGCCGGACCGAGGGTGCCGAGCGCGCGGCGGACGGGATCCGGCGTCATCCTCTCGCAGATCAGGTCGCGCACCATCGAGACGTAGGCAGGATGCGTGCCGACGGTCGCTGCGCGGATGAAATTGAGACCGTGCTCGCGTGCGACGGCCGCCGCGTCGTGATCGAGGTCGAGCACGACCTCGAGATGATCCGCGACGAAGCCGATCGGCGCGACGA
>CAZKNH010000276.1:0-3225 GCA_964553875.1 uncultured Gammaproteobacteria bacterium
CGTGCGCGTAATGGCCTCGACGCAGCTCGACAAGACGTTGACCGAGAAGCAGGTCGCCGACATCGTCGCGTTCCTCGAATCGCTGTCGGGTGAGCTCCCGGCGCAGACGCTGCCGAAGCTGCCGCCGACGCCGGGCGATCTGCTCGACCCGTAGTCGCAGCGGAAACGCGCGGCTGCCCGAGCGTGCGTGCCGGCCGTCGTCGACGCGGACGACGGCCGGCAATGCGTCAAAACGTGAAGTCGGCGCTCAGCAGATACGAGCGGGGCGCGCCGAGGAATACGCGCTCCGCGGGCCAGTTCGTCGAGATCGCATAGAGCTCGTCGGTCACGTTGTCGACGTTGAGCCGTACGAACAGGCGCTCGCTTGCCTCGAACGACACCATCAGGCTCGTGACCGTATAGCTCGGCAGCTTCCCGAACGTGCCGTTCGGGATGATGCGGTCCGCGTCGTCCGGACGGCCGACCCACGAATCGCCGACGTAGCGCACGCCGCCGCCGATCGTGAAACCGAACGGGAAGCGGTACGTCGACCACAGGTTCGCGGAGCGCCGCGGCGTGAACGCGAGCTCGTCGCCGCTCGTCCGGAGCACCGCGCCGTAATCGTTCGGATTCGCTTCGCGGCGCGCCGCATCGAGATAAGCGCTGTGCTGCCTTTCGCTGTCCATCACGAGCACGCCGGCGAAGATCGTCCACGCGTCGGTCGGCGATCCATACACGCCGATCTCGACGCCTTCGACGATCTGCTTCCCGTAGCCTTGCAGCACGGTCGGGCTCGCCGGATCGCCCGGCGTCTTGCCGCTGATGCCGACGTTGCGGCGCTCCGTGCGGAACACCGCGGCCGTCGTCGACAGCCGCCCGTCCGCCAGGTCCCACTTGCCGCCGATCTCGTAGTTGACCGCGCGCTGCACCTTCGCGTCCTGGTTGTTCTGGCCGGTCAGCCCCGGGAACGCGTTTTCGCCGGTGCGGGAAATGTCCGGATTCGAAAGGAACGAGCCCGGCGGCAGCGACGAGACGCCCCACGACGCGTAGAGGCTCGACCGGGCGGACGGCTTCCACACGACGCCGATCTTGCCGCTCAGCGTCTCGGCATCGATCGCGTATCCGTCGGGACCGCCGGCCGGCAGGCCCGTCACGGCATCGCGGCTACCGATCGTCGCGTCGAAATGCTCGGCGCGGAATCCTCCGGTGAGCTGCCAACGCTCGCTCAACTGCATCGTATCGTAGGCGTAGAGCGCGACGGTATCGATATCCACCGACGCGATCTGCAACGGCGCCGGCCGCCACGCTCCGACGCGGGCCGGATCGGGCGCGAACAGGTTCGTCGTGCCGGGCGTCGAGTCGGTCGGGAACCGGCCGGCGTCCGACTCTTCGCGTGTCAGCTCGACGCCGACCGCGATCGTGTGCCGCACGCTTCCCGTGTCCACCCGCGCCGAGATGTTCGTGAGGTTCGAGAGCGTGCTCGTCTCGCGCGCGAAGGCCTGCCGCTGCGTCGTGACGAGCGATGTCGCCGGGTCGTAGCTCGTCGGCAGCGTGTAGACGGCGTCGCGCTCGTTCTCCGTCCACCGCGTCTGGTTCATGATCGACACGTTGCCCGGGAAGTCGTGCTCGATACGGGCGAGGAACGTCGACGCCTTCGTATCGTCGAAGTCGCTCTCGAGGCCGAAGAAGTTCTCGCGGTCCGCACGAGCCGCGACCGGGTCGTAACGGAACATGTCCTCGATCATCGCGGCCGGCACGCCCCAGTCGGGCCTGCCGCTCTGGTCGATGTGCTGGAACGCGGCGGTGAAACGCGTCATCGTGCCGAGGCCGAACGCGATCGAAGGCGCGATGCCGACGACGTCGCTCTCCGCGCGCTCGCGCCCGGGAATGCCGCCGTCCTGGTAGAGCGCATTCAGCCGGAACGCGCTCCGCTCCGACAACGTCTGGTTGATGTCGATCGTCGTACGCGCGCTGCCCGAGTCGCTCGAGTAGCCGTCGAACGCATAGCTCGCCGTGCCGAGCACGAACGACTCGAGCCGCGGCGTCTTCGTCACGAGGTTCACGTAGCCGCCCGCGCCGCCGCGCCCGTTGTCCGCGGCCGCGCCCTTCACGACCTCGACCTGCTCGACGTTGAACACGTCGCGGCTGTAGTTGCCGGAATCGCGCACGCCGTCGAGGAAGATGTTGCCGCTCGAGTCGAAGCCGCGCATGCTGAAGTTGTTCGTGTTCGTCGCGAACCCGTTCTCGCCGGCGTTGAAGCTGATGCCCGGCGTGTTGCGCAGCACGTCCGTCAGGTTCTGGGCGCCCTGGGCCTTGAAGACCTCGGACGGGATCACCGAGATCGTCTGCGGCATGTCGAGCAGGGGCGCGGTGTACTTGCTCGAGGACGCCATGTCGCGGGCGCGGTCGATCACGTAGAGCGTCTCCATCCGCGAGTCGTCCGGCCCGTCGCCGCGGACGCCGTCGGTCTGCTGCGCATCGGCCGTCGGCAGCCCAAGCACCAGAGCGCCGCAGCCGACGCCGAAAAGCGCCGCGGCAAGGGGGGTAGAACGGGTCGTAGTGCGGCCTTTGCCGTCTTGCATAAGCTAGGTCTCCAGGCCGCGGCGGGTGCCGCCGTGGTCCTCCATGACTTGTTATTGTCGAAAGTTGATAATGCGAATTGCTCGCATTCGCGGATGTTAATGCGAGTGATTCTTATTTGTAAACCCGATCCAGGGCCATCACGATGTTGGTGACGATCCCGGACGTGCTCACGACCGAGCAGGTCGAGCATTGCCGTCGCAGCCTGCTCGAGCGCGGCCAGTGGGAGGACGGGCGCGCGACGGCGGGCCACCTCGCCGTCCGAGCGAAGCGGAACCGGCAGCTCAAGGCGGACGATCCCGTCGGGACCGAGATCGGCAACCTGATCCTCGATGCGTTGGCCAAGAACCCGCTGTTCCTGTCGGCCGCGCTGCCGCTCAAGGTGCTGCCGCCCCGGTTCAACCGCTACGAGGGCGGCGGCGAGTACGGCCTGCACGTCGACGGTGCGGTCCTGCCGGTGCCGGGGACACGCCATCGCGTGCGCACGGACGTCTCGGCGACGCTGTTCCTGAGCGCGCCGGAAGAGTACGACGGGGGCGAGCTCGTCATCGAGGACACTTACGGCTCGCATCGCGTGAAGCTGCCGGCGGGCCATGTCATTCTCTATCCCGCAACGAGCCTGCACCGCGTCACGCCCGTGACACGCGGCGTACGTCTCGCGTCGTT
>CAZKNH010000277.1:0-3223 GCA_964553875.1 uncultured Gammaproteobacteria bacterium
GAAAATCGGGGTCTGACCCCGATTTTGACCCCGATTTTTGGGGAGATTATCGCGATGGTGCGATCGTTGCCGCGCCGGGTCTGGCGGCGCTATGCTCGGACCGAACGACGAGGGGGACCGCGATGAGAACGAAGATCGTCCTGCTCGCATGCGCAGGGCTCGGTTTGACCGCGGCGTGGAGCGCGGCGTTCGAGGACGTCGCGCGCGAGATGCAGCAGCACGCGAAGCATTTTCTTGCGGCGCTCGACGACGCGAAGCGCGACAAGGCGACGTTCGCGTTCGAAGACGAGGAGCGCTTCAACTGGCACTTCACGCCGGTCGACAGGCAAGGGCTCCCGTATCGCGAGCTGACGCGAGGCGAGCGCCGGCTCGCGGATCGGCTGCTCGCGTCGGGCTTGAGCCGTGACGGCCTCGACAAGGCGTTCGGCATCATGTTCCTCGACCAGGTCCTGTTCGAGCGCGAGCGGCGCGACATCCGCGATCCGGACCGGTACTTCGTGTCGATCTTCGGCACGCCGGGCGAGCAGGGCGCGTGGGGCTGGCGCATCGAGGGCCATCATCTGTCGCTGAACTTCACGCTGCGCGACGGGCAGGTCGTCTCGACATCGCCCGCGTTCATGGGCAGCAATCCGGCGATCGTGAGGGACGGGCCGCACGCGGGGCTCGAGGTGCTCGCCGACGAGCAGCGGCTCGCGAGGGCGCTGCTCGGCCTGTTGGACGACGAAGCGCGCGCCCGCGTCGTGTTCGCCGAGGAGGCGCCTCGCGACATCGTCACGAGCAACTCGCGGCGCGTCGACGTCGGCGCGCCGATTGGGCTTCCGGTGCGCGACATGACGCCGCAGCAAGCCGAAGCACTGATGGAGCTGATCCGCGTCTATCTCGACCGGATGCGTCCCGAGCTTGCGCAGGTCGAGCTCGAGAAGATCATGCGCGCGGACACGGGCGCGATCCACTTCGCGTGGGCCGGCAGCGCGGAGGTCGGTGCGCCGCATTACTACCGCATCCACGGGCCGACGTTCCTGATCGAGTACGACAACACGCAGAGCGGCGCGAACCACGTTCACTCCGTGTGGCGAGATCTGACGAACGATTTCGGGGTCGACGTGCTCGCCGAGCACTACGCGACCGCGCACGCGTTGTAGCGGCGCGTCCCGCGAGCGCCGTCAATCGGTGGAGTAGCGGGGCGCCGAGGCGCGGCCGCGAGGGTCGGCGACGGGCTCCGACTCGGCCTCCGCGGCGCCCGCGCCATCGAGCAACGCGAGCCACCGCGCGAGGCGACGGCGCGCCTTCAGCGCCGACTCCGCGACGCGGCGCATGCGCCGGGCGCGCAGGAGATCCTCCTCCATCGCATCGACCGGCAGCCGTCCGCGTGCGCCGGCCTTGAGCAGCACGGCCTTGAGCGCCTCGTAGTGCAGCTCGAGCCGGCGCGCGAGCGCATCGAGGTCGTCCGGCGTGCCGTCCGGCGTCAGTGCGGCCAGCACGGCCTCGCGCAGCGCGGTCCAATCGGGCGACGCGCCTTCCGCGTGGACCGCGTCGGACGGGCGTGCCGGCCGCGGACCGCGGAGCGCCTCGGATTCGGTCGCGACGTCTTCGAGGTGCTGGCTCGCCCGCATCAGATCGGGAAGCGCCGCGACCACGTCGTCCGGCAGCACGCCCGCGCTCATCTCGCCGACGAAGTCGCGGATCGCGTTGCCGAGCTGGATCAGGCCCTCCGCCTGCTGCCGGCCGGCGGGCTCCGGCTGGACGCCGCGGATGCGGCGGGACGCGAGCTCGAACGCGAGCTTCGTCATTCGCTCGAGCTCGAGGACGAGACCGCGGAGCGCGAGCGCGGGGACGCCGACGAGCGTCGCATCGAGGTGCGCCGGCCGGCCGACCTGCTCTTCGGCCGTGACGAAACGCGCTGACAAGAGCCGCACGAGGCTCGGGGCGAGCGGTGCTATCAGCACAACTCCGAGCACGTTGAAGAGCGTATGGAACACGGCGAGGACGGCCGGCACATCGCCCGCGGTGTCTGCCGCGGAGACGAGAGCCGTGCTCGCCGAGAGCAAGAGCGGCAGGATCAGAACGGCGACGACGCCCGTCACGAGATTGAACGTGATGTGTGCCCACGCGGCGCGCTTGGCCGGCGGCGTCGCGCCGAGCGACGCGAACCAGGCCGTCGACGTCGTGCCGATGTTCGCGCCGACGACCGTCGCGGCCGCGAGCTCGATCGGCACCGCGCCGCCCGCCGCCGCGGTCAGCGTGATCGCGACCGTCGCGCTCGACGCCTGCGTCAGCAGCGTCAGCAGGATCCCGATGCCGACGAACGCGATCGTGCCGGCCCAGCCGTCCGCACCGACCGACCACTCGCCGATCCGCGGCGCGATCTCGGAGAACGCGTCCTGCAGGATGCCGATGCCGAGAAAGAACGCGCCGAAGCCGGCGATCGCCGCGCCGAAGCCCGCGCGGCGGACGTTCGCGCGGGCCGCGAGCCTCGTCAGCATGCCGATCCCGACGAGCGGCAGCGCGAGCATGACGACATCGACCTTGATTCCGACGAGCGCGACGAGCCACGCGGTCGTCGTCGCGCCGACGTTCGCGCCGAACAGGACCCAGACCGCCTGCGACAACGTCAGAAGACCCGCGTTCACGAAGCCGACGGACGCGACGGTCACGGCGCTCGACGATTGCACGAGCGCAGTGATCAGGACGCCGGCGAAAAGCCCTCGCCAGTTCGTGCTGGTCCACGATTTGAGAATCGAGCGAAGCGCGTTGCCGGCGGCCACCTTCAGGCCGTCGGTCAGCATCTGCATGCCGAGCAGGAACAGGCCGATCCCGCCGAGAAGCGAGGCGATCGTCGAGAAGGTCACGTCGTGAATGAAGCGGAGGCGTTGCTACATCGAACGTTCCGGCCGCGGCGCCGGGGAAAACGCCGGCGGACGGCCGCGGGCGATTGTACACGCGGAGGCGAGGCAGCGCGTCGGCACCGCGGACTCGAAACGGATCGTCGAGACGTAGAAGCGTGCGCAAAGTGCGCACGAGCGGAGCAGGGCGCCGGCGCAGTCGACGGACGCTCGTGCGCCGGCGCTGCCGGCCCGAAAAAGCTTTCGGGCCGGCCCTTCAGGATGCGGTCGAGCTCAGCGTCCCGCGGGCGGCGCCGTGATCGTCGCTGGATCCCAGTGCTCGTCTGCCTTGCCGTCGACGAAGCGCCACGCGTCGAACCACGTCGTCGAATAGGTCTGGC
>CAZKNH010000278.1:0-3208 GCA_964553875.1 uncultured Gammaproteobacteria bacterium
CGCTGCCCGACGTGCGCGGCCGCGAGCAGATCCTGAAGGTCCACATGCGCAAGGTCCCGGTCGATCCGGACGTGAAGCCGGCCGTGATCGCGCGCGGCACGCCGGGCTTCTCGGGGGCGGATCTCGCGAACCTCGTGAACGAGGCGGCGCTGCTTGCGGCGCGCGCGAACCGCCGCACGGTCCGGATGGAGGAGTTCGACAAGGCCAAGGACAAGATCATGATGGGCACCGAGAGGCGCTCCATGGTCATGAGCGAGGAGGAGAAGAAGCTCACCGCTTATCACGAATCCGGCCATGCGATCGTCGGGCTCCTCGTGCCGGATCACGACCCGGTCTACAAGGTCTCGATCATCCCGCGCGGCAGGGCGCTCGGCGTCACGATGTTCCTGCCGGAGGAGGACCGCTACAGCTACTCGAAGCAGCGGCTCATGAGCCAGATGAAGAGCCTGTTCGGCGGGCGTATCGCCGAGGAGCTCATCTTCGGGCGTGACTACGTGACGACCGGCGCATCGAACGACATCGAGCGCGCGACCGAGATCGCACGGAACATGGTCACGAAGTGGGGACTCTCGGATCGGCTCGGGCCGTTGACCTACACCGAGGACGACGGCGAGATCTTCCTCGGCCGCAGTGTCACGCGGCACAAGCAGGTGTCGGACGTGACGGCCCATGCGATCGACGAGGAGGTGCGCAAGCTGATCGATACGGCCTACAACGAGGCCAAGGAAATCCTCAAGGCCAACGAAGCGAAGCTCCACATGATGGCCCAGGCTCTGATGAAGTACGAGACGATCGACGAGCATCAGATCCGGGACATCATGGAGGGTCGCACGCCGCGCCCGCCGCAGGACTGGGACGAGCCTTCGGAGCCCGGCACGCGGACGGCGGAGCCGGAGGGCTCGCCGGCGCCGGCGTTCGGCGGTCCGCACGGGCAAACGGGCCCGGCCAGCCAGCACTGACGGACGTGACCGGCGGGCGCCCAAGGGGCGTCCGCCGGCCGTGGTTCCGGAACTCATCGCGTCATTTCGAATCTCGGAGCGCGGGGCGAGCAGCGAACCGGCTACGAGCGACTCGTCGCGTAGGGGACGCGGCGCAGCTCGATAAGAACGACGACGCTCGAGGCGCGAGCCAAGGGAGGAATCCATGAGCAGGCGGTATTTCGGCACCGACGGCATACGGGGACGCGTCGGCACCGTCCCGATGACCGTGGACTTCGCGTTACGGCTCGCGAGCTCCGCGGCGCAAGTCCTCGCGCCGCAGGGCGGCACCGTGCTGATCGGCAAGGACACGCGCGTCTCGGGTTACATGTTCGAGTCGGCGCTCGAGGCTGGGTTCGTCGCGGCAGGCGTCGACGTGCTTCTCACGGGGCCGTTGCCGACGCCGGCGATCGCTTATCTGACGCGGAAGCTCGGCACGGACTTCGGCGTCGTGATCAGCGCCTCGCACAATCCGTACTACGACAACGGCATCAAGTTTTTCGGCAGCGACGGCGAGAAGCTTTCCGACGAGCTCGAGGAAGCGATCGAGAAGGGGCTCGACCGGACGCCGACTACGCGCGAATCGAAGGGCTTAGGCCGTGCTCAGAAGGCCGCGTCGGCGCGCAGCGATTACATGCGATTCGTGCGCAGCACGATCCCGGAAGGCATGACGCTCGAAGGGCTCAAGATCGTCGTCGACGCGTCGCACGGTGCGGCGTACAAGGTCGCGCCCCGAGTGATCGCCGATCTCGGTGCCGACGTCGTCCCGGTCGGCTGCTCGCCGAACGGGCGCAACATCAACGAAGGGTGCGGCTCGACGCGGCCGGACCTGCTGAAGCTCACCGTCAGCGGCGTCCGTGCACACGTCGGCTTCGCGCTCGACGGCGACGGGGATCGTGTCGTGATGGTCGATGAGCGAGGCCAGCTCGTGGACGGCGATCAGCTCGTCTACATCCTCGCGCGCGATCGGCTCGAGAACGGCACGCTCCGCGGGCCGGTCATCGGTACCGTGATGAGCAATCTCGGGCTCGAGCTCGCGCTCGGCGATCTCGGCATCGAGTTCCGCAGGGCGAAAGTCGGCGACCGGCACGTGCTCGCGATGCTGAAGGAGCACGGCGGCATTCTCGGCGGCGAGACGTCCGGCCACATCGTTTGCCTCGACAAGACGACGACCGGAGACGGGCTCATCACCGCGCTGCAGGTGCTTGCGGTCATGCGCCGCACCGGCAAGAGCTTGAGCGAGCTGACGCGCGGCATGCCGCAGCTGCCGCAGGCGCTGCTGAACGTCCAGGTGGAGCGGCCCGTCGATCTCGATGGGACACCCGAGATCCGCGACGCCGTCGAGTCCGTGCGGCAGGCGCTCGGTGCGCGCGGGCGCGTGGTGCTGCGCGCGTCCGGGACGGAGCCCGTCGTTCGAGTGATGGTCGAGGGCGAGGATGCCGCGGTCGTGCAGGCGCACGCCGCGCGGATCGCCGACACCGTCCGTGCGGCGATGAGCCGGGCGCAGGCGTGAGTTGATTCCGCGGCGGTCGGCACTTAAGCTCTCGGCCCCGCCCGTACCGATGATGAACGCCATGAACGCTGCGCGGACAAAGCTCGTTGCCGGAAACTGGAAAATGCACGGCTCGCTGGCTGCGAGCACCGCGCTCGTCGACGCGTTGAAGGCCGGCATCGGTACCGGCGGCTCGGCGAGAATGCTGCTGTGCCCGCCGTATCCGTATCTGAAGACCGTCGCGGACCGCATCGCGGGCTCCGGCATTCTGCTCGGCGCGCAGGATGTTTCCGTGCGTGTCGGCAGCGGTGCCTTCACGGGCGAGGTGTCCGGCGCGATGTTGAAGGACGTCGGCTGCACTCATGCGATCGTCGGGCACTCGGAGCGGCGCACGCTGTTCGGCGACACCGACGAAGTCGTCGCCGAGAAATTCAAGGCCGCACAGGCCGCGGGACTGATCCCGATTCTCTGCGTCGGCGAAACGCTCGAGGAGCGCGAAGCCGGGCGAACCGATGCGGTCGTGGAGCGTCAAATCTCCGCGGTGCTCGAAGCCTTGGGCGTCGGCGCGTTCGCGAATGCGGTCGTCGCGTACGAGCCGGTTTGGGCCATCGGCACGGGCAAGACGGCAACGCCCGAGCAGGCACAGCAGGTGCACGCTCGGATCCGGCAGATGATCGCGGCGCAAGATGCTACAATTGCCGCCGGCCTGATCATCCTGTACGGCGGCAGCGTCAAAGGC
>CAZKNH010000279.1:0-3194 GCA_964553875.1 uncultured Gammaproteobacteria bacterium
CGGGGCCGATCACCTATCTCGTCGATGGCGAGCAGTACATCGCGATCAACGCCGGCTTCGGCGGCGGCGCCGCGCAGGTCGAGCGCAGCACCGGCATCGCGCGCCATCGAGCGCCGGCGCGTCTCCTCGTATTCAAGCTCGGTGGAACCGCGGAGCTGCCGCCGCTCGAGGATGCGCCGCCCGCGCCGAATCCTCCGCCGCTCCGCGCGAGCGAGGAGTCCGTGCAGCGCGGCGCGCGCATCTACGCGCAGACGTGCGCGCAGTGTCACGGCCAGCTCGCGATCGGCGGCGTGAAGGACCTGCGCTTCATGAGCCCCGAGACGCACGCGTCGTTCCGCGAGATCGTCCTCGAGGGCACGCTCGCGGAGCTCGGCATGGGCAGCTTCGCGGGACTGCTATCCGAGCAGGACGTCGCGGACGTGCATGCGTATCTGATCGCGCGCGCGAACGAGGACTGGGGACAGTAGCGGAAGAAATGTGTCAGACACCGTTTTCCTGCGGAAAATGGTGTCTGACACGGGAGCTACCGCGCGAGCGTCGCCTCGAGCGTGATCTCGAGGCCGCTACGCAGCAGATTCGATACCGGGCACTTCTTCTCCGCTTCGGCGGCGAGCCGCTTGAACTCGGCGTCGTCGAGGCCCGGCACGCGCCCCTGCGTCGCGAGATGCATCTTGCGGATCACGGTGCCGTCGAGCGTGATCGTCGCGTGCGTCGTGATCTCCTCGGGCTCGTGTCCCTGACCGTCGAGATAGTTCGCGAATGCCATGCTGTAACACGCGGCATGCGCGGCGGCGATCAGCTCTTCCGGATTCGTGCCCGGCGCGTTCTCGAAACGGGTCGCGAACGAGAAGGGGACGTCACGCAGCACGTCGCTCGTGCTCGCGATCGTGCCGTTCCCTTGCTTCAGCGTGCCGCGCCAGATTCCGGTAGCGGTGCGTTCGATGGCCATTGCGACCTCCTTGACGGTAGCGGGAGCCGCCGAGCGCCGCTCGGAGCGATCACTCCGAAGCGTGCAACTTCAGCAGCTGGGGAAACAGCGTTTCCTTGTAGAACGACAAGACCGGCAGCGCATCGGCACGCACGTTCGTCTGTGCGGCGAAATGCTCGATCAACCGATCCGAGTCGGACATGAAGCGGCCCGGCTCGAGCTCGACCGTCGGGAACGTAGCCGGCTTGCCGAGACCTTCGCTGAGTCGCGCTTTCGTCGGCTCGAACGACGCATCGTTCGGGTCCATCCGCACGATCTCGATGCGATCGAGCAGCCCTGCCTCGGTCATGAACAGCAGGAACTTGAACGAGAACGGGCAGCCTTCCTTGATGTAAGCCTTTGCTTTGAAGTCGCCGGTTGCCATCGGTCTCTCCGCGTCGAGACAGCTGGTCGAAGGTGGGAGATCAGCGTCGATCCGGTGCCATGTTGCCGCCGGAGGTTCGATCGGACAAGTCGTGGCAAGTACGTGGGACGCCTGCTCGGAACGCTTCGATGCGCACCATCCACGGGACATGCGACGGCGAAGGTGGTGATCGGGTGCCCGTCTCGAGGGACACCGCGCATCCTTCCTCGGCTCTGCGTGCGAGCCGTTCGGCTCATGAAGACTCGCCGTGCTATAGTCCGGCCCTGCACGGAGGAGAACCCATGAAAAAGATAACCGCCGTCGCGTCTTTCGCGCTCGTGCTCGCATCGAGCGCTCACGCACAGCTCGACTCGCTTCAGCCGACCGTTTCGTTTTCCGCCTGGCGCGTCATGACCGCGGGCGACACCCTGATCGAAGGTCCTTACCACTATGCGCCCGGGAAGCACCGCTCCGAGATCACGATGGGCGGCCAGACGTTCACTGCGATCGTCCGCGAGGATCGCGAGCTTCTGTGGACCGTGATGCCGCAGCAGAGCATGTACATGGAGGTGACGTTCGATGCGGCGGAGGCCGGCAACGGCAGCGCCTTCGAGGGCGCGGATGTCGTCGAGAGTCGGGAGCTGGGCACGGAGGACGTCAACGGTCACCGGACGACGAAGTACGAGGTGACGATCCGTGATCGGACCGGAGAGACCGCGACCGGCACGTTGTGGGCGACGGCGGAGCGGATCCCGGTCAAGATGGACATGGCCCTCGACCGGGGCGAGCGCGTCGTGATCGAGCTGCGGGATGTCGAGATCGGTCCGCAGCCCGATGAGCTGTTCGAGGTGCCTGCGGGCTACACGCGCCTCGCGCTCGGCAACCTGGGCAACCTTGCCGGAGCGTTTCAAGGGATGACCGGCAATCCTGCCGCAGCGCCAGCGCCGGGCGGCTCGAACGAAACCGACGACCCGAATTTCGCGGAAGAGGTCGCGCAAGGCGCCGCCGAAGCCGCGCGGGAAGGCGTGACCGAGGGCGTCCGACAAGGCGTGCGCGAGAACGTCGGCCGCCGCATCCGCGGCATCTTCAATCGCTGAGCGGCGAAGCTCGGGGGCATTCGCCGGAGCCCACGGGCTCCGGCGTGCATCGTTCGACGATCTAAGACGCCTTCGCGAGCTCGCGCTCCATCACGGCCTTGTACGCGGGGCGCGACTGACATCGCTCGAGCCACGATTTCGTCGCGGGATACGCGTCGAGCGGGCCGCCGACGAGCGTCCTGTACCAGACCGCCGAGCCGACGATGACATCGGCGAGCGAGAAGCGCTCGCCGAGCACGTAGGGAGCCCCCGCGAGCTTTCCTTCGAGCACGCTCGACAACGTGTGAAGGTCGTCGCGCGCGAGCTTCGCCTGGCCTTCGCTCCGCAGGCTCGCGTCGATGCGTTCGCTCGCCGCGTAGTTGAGCCGGTTCACGACGCCGCCGTAGCTCACGTAAGCCCATGTCGACCACGACAGCGCCGCGAGGCGCGCCGGCGAGTCCGCCGCCGGCCACATGTCTTTCGCGACGCCGTAGCGGTCGCCGAGCCACGTCATGATCGCGAGCGCCTCGAACATCGGCGTGCTGTCGACGACGAGCGTCGGGACCTTGCCGTTAGGGTTCAGCTTCAAGAAGTCGGGTTGACGTGTGTCGCCCGCGGCGAGATCGACGTGGACGCGGGTATGCGGGACATCGAGCTCCGCGAGCGCCCAGGTGACGGGCGTCGCGCTCGACAACGGCGCGGCGTAAAAGACGATCGACATCGTGCGTCTCCGGATCGCTGACTCAGGGGGCCGTATCGTGGACGTCGGAGCGCCGACGTCCACCTG
>CAZKNH010000280.1:0-3193 GCA_964553875.1 uncultured Gammaproteobacteria bacterium
GCGTCGACGGCCACGATCCCGATGCGGTCGACGCCGCGATCTCCGATGCGTTGAAGCAATCGCGGTTGCCCGGCGGCCGGCCGACGCTGATCTGCTGCAAGACGGTCATCGGCAAGGGGTCACCGAACATGGCCGGAACACACGACGTTCACGGCGCGCCTTTGGGTGCAATGGAATGCGCGGCCACGCGCGACCGTTTAGGTTGGCCGTATCCGCCGTTCGTGATTCCTGACGACCTGCGCACCGCGTGGGATGCCCGTTCGCGCGGCGCTGCCGCGCATGCCGACTGGGACGCGCGCATGGCGAGCTATCGCGAAAGCTTCCCCGAGCTTGCGGCCGAATTCGAGCGACGCATGCGCGGCGAGTTGCCCGTAGATCATGCCGCTAGCGTGACTGAGGCCGCGGAGGAGCTTGCGGGCGTCACCGGCTCGGTCGCGACGCGCCAGGCCTCGCAGCTCGTGCTCGACCTGCTCGCGCCGGGGCTCCCGGAGATGTTCGGCGGTTCGGCGGACCTCACGGCGTCGAATCTCACGAGCTTCAAAGGTTGCGTGAGCGCCGGTCGCGATCGCGCGGGCAATCATCTGAGCTATGGCGTGCGCGAGTTCGGCATGGCCGCGATCATGAATGGGATGAGCCTGCACGGCGGCTTCATTCCTTACGGCGGCACGTTCCTGACGTTCAGCGACTACAGCCGCAACGCAGTTCGCATGGCCGCGCTGATGAAGCAGCGCGTGATCCATGTCTTCTCGCACGATTCGATCGGTCTCGGCGAAGACGGCCCGACGCATCAGGCGGTGGAACATGCGCCGGCACTGCGCCTGATTCCCAATCTCGAGGTTTGGCGTCCCGCGGACATTCTCGAGACGCTGGCGGCATGGGAAGCGGCCATCGAACGCCGCACCGGACCCACGGCGTTGCTGCTCTCGCGCCAGAAGCTGCCGATTCGCCCACGCCTGCCTGCCGATCTCGCACACATTCGGCGCGGCGGCTATGTCGTGCACGAGTCAAACGGAGCCCGTGCGACCCTCCTTGCGACGGGCTCGGAGCTGCACCTCGCGCTCGAAGCGGAGCGGTTGCTGTCGGCGGATGGCATCGAAGCGCGCGTCGTCTCGATGCCGTGCACGAATCGATTCGATCGCCAGGACGAGGCGTATCGCACGAGCGTGCTCCGGCCCGATCTGCCGATCATTGCGATTGAAGCGTCACAGCCTGATTTTTGGCGCAAGTACGTCGGCAGAGAGGGCGCGGTGATCGGCGTCTCGACATTCGGCGAGTCGGCGCCGGCACCTGCGGTGTACGAGCACTTCGGCCTGACGGCGCCGGAGATTGCGAGAACTGTCGTCGACGTCGTCGGCGCCGTTGAAACGCAGCGCGCGCGTGTGGGTTTCGGCTAGTTCGACGCTCTCTGACAACTCGCACGAAGCTCGCGGAATCGTCGGCGCGGCGCAGAAGTCCCCGAAGAAGCTCAAAGATTTCGATCAGTCCCATCGAAATCCTCGATCCGAACGGACGATACGTACATCCTGGTGGACAAGGTCCAACTAGAATGGATACTGGTCGTTCTGACTGTCAGGTCTTCCTTCTGACTGTCAGGTCGATGCACAGCACCTCGAGGTTTCGAGCTCGAGCTCGAGCGAAGGTGTCCCGTCACGGAAGCGTGTGCAGCGCTCGCAAACCCGGCGAAGCCGGTCGATTCGACCAGTGGGGGCCAAGTGAAACGTCCTTGGGCGACAGCGATGGCCGGAGGCGCGGCAGCGACATTGCTGCTTGCGGCCGGAATGACCGTGACGATCCACGGCTTCGATGTGATCGCTACGGCCCAGGTATCGCACCTGCGGGCGAAGGAAGAGGAAATTACGCTCGTCGAACGGCTTCGCTGGAGCGGGGAGGTCATGGTATCCGCGGGACGGGGCTATCTGTTGACCGGGGATCCCGCCTTGCTCACGGGGTTGACTCACGCGACGTCGAGGTTCGATCGTGAAGGTGCGCAACTGACGTCGGCCGTTGACGATCCGTTCGCAGCAGAAGTCGCGGAGGCTGCCGATCGCTTCATCAGCAAACAGAAGGCGTTGATCGCGGCGCGCAACCGGAACGAGGACAGTGACGTTCTGGTGCGTCGATTCGAGGAAGAGCTGTTACCTCTGCAGCGCGCTCTCGAGGAGTCGCTCGATCGGTTGGTGGAGCACAAGGAAGACGCGCTCGAGGAAATTTACTCGATAGCAGCCAAGGACCGCGCACGTCTCACGGCGCGCCTCTATGCGCTGCTCGCGCTCCTCGCGATCGTCGGCATCGTCGTGACATGGTTCTTCGCGCGTCGGGTCGCCGTAGCCTACCGGGCAGAGCAGACTGCTCGCGACGTAGCCCGCAGGGCGGCGAGCTCTCGCGACGAGCTGATGGGAATGGTCGCGCACGACCTGCGGAATCCACTCGGCGCAATCGCCTTGAAAGCTGCGCATCTTCGCGCGATGCCGGGCGACGTCGACGCGGTGTGCCGTGAGGCAGCCTCGATCGAGAACATGACGCTGCGCATGTCGTCGCTTCTCGACAGCATGCTCGACTTGACGACGATCCAAGCCGGGCGCTTCTCGGTCGTGCAGGAAGCATGTGCGGCGGACGAGCTGCTGAGCGAGGCAGCCGACATGTTCGGCGACGCAGCACACTCGAAGGACGTGCATTTACGCGGCTCGGCAATCAGCTCCGGTATTCGTGTATACGCCGACCGGGAGCGTATCCTGCAGGTTCTCGCGAACCTTCTCGGGAACGCGTTGAAGTACACCCCACGCGGCGGCGAGATCGCGCTGTCGGTATCACGCTCCGGCGACCTGGCGCTTCTCGCAGTCTCCGACACGGGACCGGGGATCCCCGTCGGGCACTTGCCGAATCTGTTCGATCGGTTCTTCAAGGATGACGCCATCGCGAACAAGAGCACGGGGCTCGGCCTTTTCATCGCGAGGGGAATCGTCGAAGCCCATGGCGGAAACATCTGGGCGGTAAACAACGCCGACCGCGGCGCAACGTTTTACTTCACGCTGCCTCTCGTGGACGCAGCGGGTACGAGCGGCTCCGCGGCCAGTGCGCCTTCTGTCGAAACCGGAAGCATCGCAGCGACCGCCTAGAGCCACAAAAGGCGCCGATGCCCTCAAGGCAAGCGCGGCGTCTCGCCGACGTAACGTGCGCGCGGACGGATGATGGC
>CAZKNH010000281.1:0-3118 GCA_964553875.1 uncultured Gammaproteobacteria bacterium
TTCAAGATTCCGCTCTTGCAGAACCTCGTGATGCGGGCCATACGCGACGCGTGATTCCCTGCGTCGCACCGAACGAGTCCGCACCGCGATCGGGCGAACGGCGCCCGACGTCGGTCCGGTCCCGGAGGGAGCGTCCACGGCTTGTCACGGCGGCCGCACCGTGCGAGCCTGCATCCGAGGACGGCCGACACGTACGGGGATGCCGCACCGGATGATCGACGGGAGAAAAAGCGACCGGCGTTCCTCGCGGCTCGTTCTTGCCGCTGCCGCCGCGTGGCTGATCGTCCCGGCGAACGGCGAATCGCCCGACGTGCCGGAAGCCGAGTTCCGCTTCACGCGCCTCCAGTACGTCGACGCCGGGATGGGGCTCGGCTTCGGTCCCGGGCGCCGAGGAAGCTGGCTCGTCGATTACCCGGATGCGGAGATCCACTTTCGGCAAGCCGTCGAGCGTCTGACACGCATCGAATTCGGCGAGCACGGAGTCGTCAACCTGCGCGACGACGCGCTATTCGACTATCCGTGGCTTTATGCGGTCGAGGTCGGGCACTGGTATCTCGATGACACCGAGGCCGCGAGGCTGCGCGAGTACCTGCTGCGCGGCGGTTTCCTGATGGTCGACGACTTCCACGGCACGCAGGAGTGGAGCGGCTTCGTCTCTTCGATGAGCCGCGTGTTCCCGGACCGCGACATCATCGACATCCAGGAGCACGACGAGGTCCTGCACGTCCTGTACGACGTCGACCAGTTCACGCAGATCCCCGGCGTGGCCGCGCTCTGGCGCGGAGTCACGTACGAGCGGGACGGCTACACGCCGCATTGGCGGGGGATCTACGACGACGAAGGGCGGCTCATGGTCGCGATCAACTTCAACATGGATCTCGGCGACGCGTGGGAGCACGCGGACGACCCGGGTTATCCGGAGCCGATGACCGCACTTGCTTATCGTTTCGCCGTCAACTACGTCATCTACGCGATGACGCACTGACCGCCCGCCCCCACACTGACATCGCCCTCCCGGGGCTCTGCAACGTCGCCCCCGGCGCGTCGGGCTTGCAAACGCCCCCTGCATTGAGGAACACTTCGTGCAAATGAGAGCGATTACCGTTTGCATCGTGGCGTGACGGCCATGCTCCGCGTCGAGAACCTGGTCGTCCGCTTCGGCCGCGTCGCAGCCGTCGACGGCGTATCGTTCGATGTCCGCCGCGGCGAGGTCGTGTGCCTGCTCGGGCCGTCCGGCTCGGGCAAATCGACGCTGCTTCGGGTGATCGCCGGGGTCGAGCGGGCGACCGAAGGGCGTGTCGTGCTCGACGGCGTCGAGGTGGACGGTCCGACGGGGTTCGTCGAGCCGGAGCAGCGGCGCGTCGGCATGGTGTTCCAGGATTACGCGCTGTTCCCGCACCTGACCGTCGAGCAGAACGTCGCGTTCGGGCTCGACCGGCGCGCCCGCGGAGCGGTCCGCGAGCTGCTCGAGCAGGTGGGGCTCGGCCGGCACGCATCGAGCTACCCGCACCAGCTTTCGGGCGGCGAACGTCAGCGCGTCGCCTTGCTGCGGGCGATGGCGCCGAAGCCGCGGCTGCTTCTGATGGACGAGCCGTTCTCGAGCCTGGACAGCCGCTTGCGGGACGACGTGCGCCGCCGGACCCTCGACTTCGTCCGCGCGAGCGGCACGACGACCGTGATCGTCACGCACGACCCGGACGAGGCGCTCAGGATCGCGGACCGGATCGCGCTTCTCGATCGCGGAAGGCTCGTGCAGGTCGGCACGCCGGAGGAGCTCTACTGCCGGCCCCAGACGCTCTTCGCCGCGCAGTTCTTCAGCGATGTCGCCGCGCTTCCCGGCACCTGCTCGCAAGGGTGCGTCGAGACGCCGCTCGGCCGCTTCCGTGCGCCGCTCGCGGACGGCAGCGGCGCGATCGCGTGCGTTCGTCCGGAGCACCTGAAGCTCGCCGCGGCGCCGACCGCGATCTCGGGCCGCGTCGTCAGCAGCGAGTTCCGCGGGGACAGCCGCTATCTGCTCGTGTCCGTGGACGGCGTATCGGTGCCGCTCGCGCTGCGCGCGCCGTCGCACCCCTCGTTCGAGTCCGGGGGGCCGGCCCCGGGCATGCCGGTCTATCTCGAGATCGACGCGGACGATGTTCCGGTCGTCGCGCCGACCCATCAGAAGGAGTCGTTCCATGCACAACAACAAGCTTCGTAACCGGCGCGGCGCGCTCGCCGCCTCGGTACTGGTCGGCATCGCGGGCGTGTCGGCGGACGCGTCCGCCGACGTCAATCTCTACACGACGCGCGAGCCGGGCCTCATTCAGCCGCTGCTCGAGGCGTTCACGAAGGAAACCGGCATCAAGGTCAACAGCATCTTCGTGCGGGACGGGCTGGCCGAGCGGGTCGCCGCCGAAGGACGACGTTCGCCGGCCGACGTGCTGATGACCGTCGACTTCGGCAACCTGATCGACCTCGTCGAGAAAGGGCTCACGCAGCCGATCCAGTCCGACGTGCTGAACGCGGCGGTGCCCGAGAATCTGCGCGGCAAGGACGGGCACTGGTATGCGCTGTCGATGCGCGCTCGGGTCGTCTATGCCGCGAAGGACCTCGACATCGACTCGTTCACCTACGAGCAGCTCGGCGACGCCGAGTGGCGCGACAAGCTCTGCATTCGCTCGGGTCAGCACCCGTACAACACCGCGATGATCGCCGCGCACATCGTCTATCACGGCGAAGACGCGACCCGCGAGTGGCTCGAGGGCATGAAGGAGAACCTCGCGCGCGCGGCGACCGGCGGTGATCGCGACGTCGCTCGCGACATCATGGGCGGAATCTGCGACATCGGCGTCGGCAACTCTTATTATGTCGGCCTCATGCGCAGCGGCCGCGGCGGCCCGGAGCAGCAGAAGTGGGGCGAAGCGATCAAGGTCATCCTGCCGACCTTCGAGGGCGGCGGCACGCACGTGAACATCTCGGGCGCTGCGGTCGCCCGTTATTCACCGAACAAGGACGACGCGGTGCGTTTGCTCGAGTACCTCGTCTCGGACGAAGCGCAGAAGCTCTATGCCGAGGCGAACTACGAGTACCCGGTGAAGCAGGGCGCCGAGGTCGATCCGATCATCGCGGCGCTCGGTGA
>CAZKNH010000282.1:0-3067 GCA_964553875.1 uncultured Gammaproteobacteria bacterium
TCGTCGACGCCGGCAGCCACTACCTGATGGTTTACGTCGAGCACAACACGCCGCGGTGGGTGTGGATGGACGGCCGCAGCGCGCCGCCCGACCACCCGTCGACGCCGATGGGGTTCTCGGTCGGCCGCTGGGAGGGCAACGTTCTGGTGATCGAGACGACGCATCTCTCCGCGGGCTGGCTCGACGGCTCGGGCTTGCCGATGTCCGGCCGGGACACGCGGATCGTCGAGCGCTATACGCCGAGCGCGGACGGTCTGTCGATGGAGCGGATCATGACGATCCACGATCCGTACTACACCGAGCCGCTCGTGCGCACGCGCTGGTCGGCGAGGGGTGACGACATCACGATCGTCGAGCAGGCGCCGTGCGATCCCGACAGCTACTACCGCGACCTCGCGACGAGCGGCCGGCTCGACGCGCATTTCGCCCGCTGACGCGCATCCGCACGTAGCGGCACGCGTCCGCCGGCACGTCGGCTGCCGCTCGGTCCGGCGGCGGTGTGACGCCGCCGCGCCGAGGTCCGTGCGCGGAGGCCCGTCGGCGCGTGGGCGGCGTCGGCACCCGCTGGTCCCCGGTCGCAACGCCGCATCGCTCGAGCACGCGAAACGCGGCGTTCATCGGTTCGGCATTCCCGCGAACGGCGTCTCGCCGCTACCGTCGCGCTCGGTGGCTGATTGCCGAGTGAAAAATCCCCAGGAGCCGTTTCGCTGCGATGGTCGTTACGGCGCTCAGCTAGTCCCCGGCCGTGCTGCTGTCGTTTGCCCAGGCTTACCGGCTGTACCAGAATTGGCTGAAGAGAGGAGAGGAATCGTGCAGTTCAAGCTGCTGGTCGCCCTGACCGACGAGTCGAAGGTGCGCTCGATCCTGAAGGCGGCGAGAGAGGCCGGCGCCACCGGCGCAACCGTGATCACGAGCGCGCGAGGCGAGGGACTGAGGCCCGAGAAAACCTTCTTCGGGCTCGACGTCACGCGTCACCGCGACATCATCTTTTTCGTCGTCGAGGAGCACTTGAGTCGCCGTATCCTCGAGCGAATCGCCGAAGCAGGCCAATTCGACGGCGAGCCGGGCTCGGGTATCGCGTTCCAGGTCGACATCGAGGACGCGATCGGTTTGACGTCGCAGATCCAAGAGTTGTCGAAACGCATCGGCGAGGAAATCTGACCCGCCCGTCGCTCCGAACGACGTGATCCCGATCGGTGCTCGGTCGAGTTGCGGGACACGTGCTGCATGAGACCCGCGACTTCATGGCGCGAGTCGTTCCGTCCGCTCGTCGCCCGCGGTAAAGATACGCCGCGACGGGCTCGTCGCACGCTCGCGCCTCCGCGGAACATGCGTCCGGCGCAACCACCTTGACCGGAATATCGTCGCGCGGATCTGCACTCCGCCGCATCCGGTGACTTTTCGCTATCCGTGGCACGATTGCTGCATCCGTCCCTCGGATGGCCATGTCGAAGCAACGTGCGGACCTCGAAATTTTCGAGGACATGATGTTGCAGCGCCGCACGTGGCTCGTCGAGCGCGCGGCGTGGATCGTGCTCGGCGCGATTCTTAGCGCGGCATTGCTCGGCTTCTTCGGCGGCGGCGGCCCGGCTGCAAACGCCGAAACGACAAGCGCCGACGGAAGCCTGTCGACGCACTATGCGCGCTTCGGGCGCCGCGAAGCACCGACCGAGCTGCGCGTCGTCGCGACGCCCCCCGCCGACGGCGGCGCGACGCTGCGGCTTTGGCTTTCTCGCGAATACATCGAAGCGCACGAGATCACGAGCGTCGTGCCGCCGCCGAGTCGAGTGGAGGCTGCGTCCGACCGCTACGTATTCGAATTCCCTCTGGTGGCGTCGGGCGAGACCGCGACGATCCTTTTTCGCCTCGAACCGCGGAAAGCGTGGCGCATCGAAGGACGGCTCGGTATCGACGGCGGAGCGCGTCTCCGGTTCGATCAGTTCGTCTACCCGTGACGCGGGCGTGGGAACGGGCGGCGTTCATGCTTCAGAGGTCCGCCGCAGCGCGCCGTCACGCGATCCCGGTGAGGAGGACACGGAATGAACGGGATCGTCAACGCTTTCTGCATTTACGTGTTTCTGCTCGTCGTGCTCCGGATCGCCGGCAAGCGAACGCTCGGCGAGATGACCTCGTTCGATTTTGTGCTCGTGCTGATCATCGCGGAAACGACGCAGCAGGCGCTGCTCGGCGACGACTTCTCGTTGACGGCGGCGATGCTGCTGATCGGTACCCTCGTCGGCCTCGACATTGCGCTTTCCCTGTTCAAACGGAGGTGGCCGAGATTCGATCGGCTCGTCGAGGGCGTGCCGATGGTGATCGTCGAGCACGGCAAGCCGCTGTGGGATCGAATGCACAGGGCGAGGATCGACGAAAGCGACGTGCTGAGCGCGGCCCGAGAGTTGCAGGGTCTGCGCAACTTCGACGAGATCGAGTACGCGGTGCTCGAACGCAGCGGGGCGATTTCGATCGTGCCGAAGCGCTCCTGACGTGCACTGTCAATAGGTGTTCGTTCGGGCGCAACCGCGCTTCGATTCGAACGTGTCCTTCTTCGGGGACGAACTGCGCGAGGACAACGTGCAGCAAGCATCGCTACTCACCACGGTCCACAGGGAGATGTGAAGTTGCAGCCTCAGCGAAGACCCGATCTGGCGCTCCTCCATTTCATCGAGCGGTTACCGACGACGATTCGGGAGATCATCCTCGCGAGGTGCTGTCAGGCGTTCAATCGCCTGCAGCTCGACCAGGTCCAGGATCTTTTCGCGACCTTCCGAGCGATCGTGTCGCCTCCGGATCTCGAAGCACGAGCCTATGCGTTGGCGAAGATGACCGCGGTCCTCGAGCTCGCGCTGCATGACGAGGCGGCGGGCACGCATGCCGAGCTCGCCGAGCGTCTCGAGAAGGCGGGGCGATTAGGGGGCAGCCTCGACCTGCAGACTCCGCTCGCGCAGAAGCATTGGCAGGTCGCGCGGGAAGAGTTCTTCGCGTTGCGCCGCGACGTGCTCGCCATCGAGGCGCTCCACGAAATGCTCGTGCAAGCCCCGGAAGGGCGCCGGCCGGCAGGGGTCGA
>CAZKNH010000283.1:0-3055 GCA_964553875.1 uncultured Gammaproteobacteria bacterium
AAGCTCGGCCAGATCCTGGGTCCGCGCGGTCTGATGCCGAACCCGAAGGTCGGCACGGTGACGCCGGACGTCGCGGCCGCGGTGCGCAACGCGAAGGCGGGCCAGGTGCGCTACCGGACCGACCGCGCCGGCATCGTTCACTGCCAGATCGGCAAGGTCAACTTCGAGGTCGAGCAGCTCAAGCAGAACCTTGCGGCGCTGCTCGCGGACTTGAACAAGGCGAAGCCGGCCGCCGCGAAGGGCGTGTACATGCAGCGGGTGACCGTGTCGTCGACGATGGGGCCCGGCATCACCGTGGACCACTCGACCGTCGGCTCGGCCGCGACGGCGGACTGAGCTTTTCCGGACACGGGCGGCGCGCGGGCTACGCGACGCCGCTCGTGTCGTTTTCGAATCGAATCCGCTCAAGGACGAGCGGGGAGGCCGGCCGAGCCGGCCGACATCGAAGACCGTAGGTCCCGATTTCCGGGTTAATGGCGGTGCCGCCTACGCAGATGGTGTTACCTGACTTGGCTTTGCCTCTCGGGAGCACCGTCTATCAAGGAGCCGCGGAGCGAAAGGATCGAGTCCGCGGCGTGATGGGCCCCCGATCTCGGGGGAGGGTCTCTACCGGGAGAGAAGTTTAGCCATGGCGCTGAACATGGAAGCCAAAAAGGCGCTGGTCGCCGAGGTGGCCTCGGTCGCCGCGAGCGCGCATTCGGCCGTCGCGGCCGAATACCGCGGGCTCACGGTCGCCGAGATGACCGAGCTGCGCGTCGCGGCTCGCAACGCGGGCGTGTACTTGAAGGTCGTCAAGAACACGCTGGCGCGGCGCGCGCTCGAGGGCACGAGCTTCGAGTGCCTGCGGGAGCGCTTGAAGGGGCCGCTCGTGCTCGCGTTCTCGCGCGAGGACCCAGGCGCCGCAGCGCGCGTCGTCAAGGCCTTCGCGAAGGATCACGACAAGCTCGTGACCGTCGCGCTGTCCGTCGGCGGCGAGCTCTACGAGCCGAAGGACCTCGACCGGCTCGCGTCCTTGCCGACCCTCGACGAGGCGCGGTCGATGCTGCTCGGCGTGCTGCAGGCGCCTATGTCGCAGTTCGTCCGCACGCTGGCCGAGCCGGCCGCGATGCTCGCCCGCGTGCTGAAGGCGCGCAGCGAGCAGGCCGCGTGATGCGGACCGCCGTCGGGGAGAAATCGGGGTCAGACCCCGTTTTTCTTCGATGGCATCGAGGGTTCGAGGCGGGGAAACGAAAAAAACGGGGTCTGACCCCGATTTCTCCTCGGAACGGAAAAACGGGGTCTGACCCCGATTTCTCCTCCGAGGCGGGGGGAAAGAAAACGGGCTGTGCCCCCGATTTCGTCAGGTAACACGTTGATACAAGGTCAGGAGATCACGAAATGGCTCTTTCGAACGAAGAATTGATCGAGGCGTTGAGCAACAAATCGGTCATGGAGGTGGTCGAACTCGTTAAGGCCCTCGAGGAGAAGTGGGGCGTGTCCGCCGCGGCGCCGGTCGCGGTCGCGGCCGCGGCCCCGGGCGCAGGCGGCGAGGCCGCGGCGGCCGCCGAGGAACAAACCGAGTTCGACGTTGTCATGTCCTCCTTTGGGGACAACAAGGTCGCGGTCATCAAGGTCATCCGCGCCGTCACGGGCCTGGGCCTCAAGGAAGCCAAGGACCTCGTCGAGGGTGTGCCGAGCACCGTCAAGGAAGGCGTGTCGAAGGACGAAGCGGAGAGCATCAAGAAGCAGCTCGAGGAAGCAGGCGCTACCGTCCAGATCAAGTGACAGAGCGGGATCGCGACGACGAAGAGCGGCGGCCCGGAGCCGGGCCGCCGAGGTCATGGCAGCCAGCGCCCTACGGCGCTGGCTGCGTGTTCTCATGCCCGGGTATTTCGATCCAGTCTACTTTTTGGCAGGCCTGCTGGAAGCTTTCGGAGTAGCACGTAATGGCATATTCGTTCACTGAAAAGAAGCGGATTCGTAAGGATTTCGGGAAGCTGCCGGGCATCCTCAAGGTTCCGTACCTGCTCTCGATTCAGATCGACTCCTACCAGCAGTTTCTGCAAGACAAGGTGCCGCCGGAAGAGCGCCAGGACGTCGGCTTGCACGCGGCCTTCAAGAGCGTTTTCCCGATCGTCAGCTACTCCGGCAACGCGGCGCTCGAGTACGTGAGCTACCGCCTCGGCGAGCCCGTGTTCGACGTCAAGGAGTGCCAGCTCCGCGGCCTGACCTACGCGGCGCCGCTGCGCGTGCTCGTGCGGCTCGTGATCTACGACAAGGAGTCGTCGGGCGCGAAGAAGAAGGTCAAGGACATCCGCGAGCAGGAGGTCTACCTCGGCGAGATGCCGTTGATGACCGAGCACGGCACGTTCATCGTGAACGGCACCGAGCGCGTCATCGTCTCGCAGCTGCACCGCTCGCCCGGCGTGTTTTTCGACCACGACAAGGGCAAGACCCATTCGTCGGGGAAGCTCTTGTTCTCGGCGCGCATCATCCCCTATCGCGGGTCCTGGCTCGACTTCGAGTTCGACCCGAAGGATTGTCTCTTCGTGCGTATCGACCGGCGGCGCAAGCTCCCGGTCACGATCATGCTGCGCGCGCTCGATTACTCGAACGAAGAGATCCTCGACATCTTCTTCGAGAAGAACGAGTTCACGCTGTCGCCGAAGGGTGTCAAGCTGAAGCTGATCCCCGAGCGGCTGCGCGGCGAAACCGCGGCGTTCGACATCAAGGCCGGCCGCAAGACGATCGTCGAGAAGGACCGCCGTATCACGCTGCGTCACGTCCGTGAGATCGAGGCCGCGGGCTTGAAGGAGCTCGACGTCCCGATCGAGTACCTCGTCGGCAAGATCATTGCCCACGACGTCGTCGACGAGTCGACCGGCGAGCTTCTCGCGAGCGCGAACGACGAGCTCACCGCCGAGCAGGTGCAGAAGCTGATCGACGCCGGCGTCAAGAAGATCCGGACGCTCTACGTCAACGATCTCGATCGCGGCCCGTACATCTCGAACACGCTGCGCATCGACCCGACGCAGTCGAAGCTCGAGGCGCTCGTCGAGATCTACCGGATGATGCG
>CAZKNH010000284.1:0-3017 GCA_964553875.1 uncultured Gammaproteobacteria bacterium
CGCGGCGGTCGATCTCGGCGAGCTGCTTCTTGCCGTAGATGTACTCGGCGTTCTCGGATCGGTCGCCTTGCGCGGCGGCCTCGGCCACGGCGCGCGTGACCGCGGGGCGTTTACGCGTCCAGAGCTCCTCGAGCTCCGCGCGCAGGCGCTCGAAGCCTTCCTTCGTGATGAACTTGGAGCTCGGCGGTCGCGGTGGGCGATAGCGGCTCATAACACGCGTTCGGGAAACATGCGATACTTTCGGCGTGAGCGAGAAGTCTAGCAGCATCCTCGACCAGCTCCGCGCGATCCCGGTCGTCGTCACCGGCGCGAAATACCGGACTCCGCAAGGATTCTCCGCGATCAAGAACGGCGTCAAGACGCGCGACGACCGGCGCGAGGTGAAGTCCGCGCCGAAGCCGCCGTGGCTCCGCGCGAAGCTGCCCTCGGGCGAGCGCTACGAGGCGGTGAAGGCCACGGTCCGCACGCATCGTCTCGCGACGGTCTGCGAGGAGTCGATGTGCCCGAACATCGGCGAATGCTGGTCGAACGGCACCGCGACGATCATGATCATGGGCGCGGTGTGCACGCGCGCGTGCCAGTTCTGCGCCGTCGATACCGGCAACCCGCGCGGCTGGCTCGATCCCGAGGAGCCGCAGAACGTCGCGCGGTCGGTCGAGCTCATGGGGCTCAAGTACGTCGTGCTGACGTCGGTCGACCGCGACGACCTGCCGGACGGCGGCGCGGCGCACTTCGCGGCGTGCGTCCGGGCGATCAAGGCCCGGCGTCCGGAAACGGCGGTCGAGGCGCTGACGCCCGATTTCTCGGGCCGGAAACCCGACGTCGAGACGGTCGTCGACTCGGGGCTCGACGTGTTCGCGCAGAACGTCGAGACCGTCGAGCGGCTGACCCACGTCGTCCGCGACCCCCGCGCGGGATACCGTCAGACGCTGTCGGTGCTCGAGCATGCGAAGCGGCACCGGCCGGACGTGCTGACGAAGACGAGCCTCATGCTCGGGCTCGGCGAGCGCGACGACGAGATCAGGAAGACGCTCGACGATCTCCGCGCCGTCGGTGTCGACATCGTCACGTTCGGGCAGTATCTGCGCCCGACGCCGAATCACCTGCCCGTGGAGCGCTACGTGACGCCCGACGAGTTCGCGCAGTACCGCGCATGGGGGCTCGAGCGCGGCTTCATGGAGGTCGTCGCGGGTCCGTTGGTCCGGTCGAGCTACCGGGCCGAGCGCGTGTTCGAGCTCAACAACGTCGGGCTGTAGTGGCCGAGTTCGCTGCCGATTACGCGCTCTTCGTCGCGCAGCTGATCACGGTCCTGGGCCTCCTGCTGATCGCGGCGCTCCTCTTCGTCGGCATCAGCCGCCGCGGCGTGCAGCCCGACGGGCTCGAGGTGCAGCATCTCAATCGCCAGCTCGAGGAGCACGCGGACGTGCTCCGGCGGGCGGTGCACGGCAAGGAGCGCTTCAAGAAGCTCTTGAAGGCGCGCGCGAAGGACCGCAAGAAGGAGAAGAAGGCGGAGAGCGGCGAGCGCGGCCGCGTCTACGTGCTCGACTTCAAGGGGGATCTCCGTGCGAGCGCGGCGCAATCGCTGCGTCACGAGGTCTCGGCCGTGCTCGCGGTCGCAACCGAGCGCGACATCGTGTTCGTCCGGCTCGAGAATTCCGGGGGCACCGTCCACGACCACGGCTTCGCCGCGTCGCAGCTCGTCCGGATCAGGAAGCAAGGTATTCCGCTCTACGTCGCCGTCGACAAGGTCGCGGCGAGCGGCGGCTACCTGATGGCTTGTGTCGCCGACAGGATCATCGCGGCCCCGTTCGCGATCATCGGCTCGATCGGCGTGCTCGCGCAGCTGCCGAACTTCAACCGGCTGCTCGAAAGCAAAGGTATCGAGTTCGAGCAAATCTCCGCAGGCCGCTACAAGCGCACGCTGACGATGTTCGGCAAGAACACCGAAGAGGGCAGGGAGAAGCTCAAGGAGGAGCTCACCGAGGTGCACGAGCTCTTCAAGCGGCAGATCGCCGAGCACAGACCGCAGGTCGACGTCGAAGCCGTCGCGACCGGCGAGCACTGGTACGGTGCAAGGGCTTTGGAGCTCAAGCTGATCGACGAGATCGCGTCGAGCGACGACTGGCTGCTTGCGGCCGCGCGCGAACGCGATATCTACAAGGTCACGTACAAGCGACGCCGCAATCTATCCGAGCGCGTGCTGGGCGGCATCGAGAGCGTGCTTTCGCGCTGAGCGCGTCGCCTGCGCAGTCGACATTGCGGCGGCATTTCGAGGCTCGGCGTGCCGCGTCTCACGCTGTTCCCAAGCGCGGAAAGATCGGTATACTCCGCGGCAATGTCGCGCATCGCCAGAACGACGTTTCGGATCTCGCTCGCTGCTTCGATACTCGGCGCAGCGGGCTGCGTGTTCGTCGTGCCGCCCGAGGAGCTTGCGCAAAGCCGCAGCGTCGCGACGGTCATCGAGCCCGATCCGTCGGCGCCGCGATTGCCGCCGCTCGAGTCGCTGCATTTTGCCGACGTCCCGGACTCGGCGGAGATGGTCGGCGCGGTGCAGGTGATCTTCACACGCTACGAGGACACGTTCGTCGCGATCGCGCGCGAGTACGGGCTCGGTAATAGCGCGCTGCGCCGTGCGAACCCGACGGTCGATCATTGGCTGCCCGGCGAAGGCACGCCGGTCTATCTGCCGACGAGCTCGATTCTTCCGCAGGCGCCGCGGGAAGGCATCGTCGTCAACTTGCCGAGCATGCGGCTTTACTTCTTCGAGCGCGACGGCGACGCGGACCGCGCATCGATCACGACGTACCCGATCGGCATCGGACGAGAAGGCTGGGCGACGCCGGTCGGGGAGGCGAAGGTCACGGAGAAGATCGTCGATCCGGCGTGGTATCCGCCGCCGTCCGTGCGCCAGGATCACGCCGAGCGCGGTGATCCTCTGCCGCCGGTCGTGCCGCCCGGGCCCGACAATCCGCTCGGCCGGCACGCGATGGTGCTGTCGTTGCCGGGCTACCTGATCC
>CAZKNH010000285.1:0-2995 GCA_964553875.1 uncultured Gammaproteobacteria bacterium
TATCTCGCGCAGACCGGCTGGCCGTTCAGCCTGCCGTACGTGCAGGAGGTGCTCGCCCGGCACCCGAGGTTCTGCGCCGCGCTCGTCGGCTGCTTCCACGCGACGTTCGATCCCGACGTCGAGGCGAGCGCACGCGCAAAGCAGCGGGCCGAGCACGAGCGCACGATCGCGGCGGAGCTCGACGCCACGACGACGCTCGACGAGGACCGGATCCTCCGCGCGTTCACGTCGGTCGTGCAGGCGACGCTGCGCACGAATTTCTTCCAGCTCGGCGGCGACGGCGGCCCGAAGCCGTACGTCTCGTTCAAGCTCGACCCGACGCGGCTGCCGGAGCTGCCGAAGCCGCGGCCGATGTTCGAGATCTACGTGTATTCGCAGCGCGTAGAGGGCGTGCACCTGCGCTCGAGCCGGATCGCGCGCGGCGGCATCCGCTGGTCGGACCGGCGCGAGGACTTCCGCACGGAGGTGCTCGGCCTGATGAAGGCGCAGCAGGTGAAGAACGCCGTGATCGTGCCGAACGGCGCGAAGGGCGGCTTCGTCTGCAAGCGCCTGCCGGAGGGCGATCGCGACGCAATCCGTGCCGAGGTCGTCGAGTGCTACCGGACGTTCATCCGGGGGCTTCTCGACGTGACGGACAACATCGTCGGCGATCGCGTCGTTCCGCCGCCGCGCGTGGTCGCGCTCGACGACGCCGACCCCTATCTCGTCGTCGCGGCCGACAAGGGCACCGCAACGTTCTCCGACATCGCTAACGCGCTCGCGGCCGAATACGGTTTCTGGCTCGGCGACGCGTTCGCATCGGGCGGCTCCGCCGGATACGACCACAAGAAGATGGGCATCACGGCGCGCGGCGCGTGGGAGTCGGCGAAACGGCATTTCCGCGAGCTCGGCATCGACACGCAGCGCGAACCGTTCACGGTCGTCGGCATCGGCGACATGTCGGGCGACGTGTTCGGCAACGGGATGCTGCAGTCCGACAAGATCAAGCTGATCGCGGCGTTCGATCATCGTCACATCTTCATCGACCCGGATCCCGATCCCGCCGTGAGCTTCGCGGAGCGCAAGCGTCTCTTCGAGCTGCCGGGATCGAGCTGGGACGACTACGACCGCGCGAAGATCTCGCCGGGAGGCGGCGTCTACTCGCGGCAGAGCAAGTCGATCACGCTGTCGGCCGCGGCGCGCGAGGCGCTCGGCATCACGGCGGCGACGCTGACGCCGCCCGAGCTGATCCGCGCGGTGCTCGCAGCACCGGTCGACCTCCTGTTCAACGGCGGCATCGGCACGTACGTGAAGGCGAGCGACGAGCCGCACGCGAGCGCGGGCGACCCGGCGAACGACGCGCTCCGCGTGAACGGCGCGGATCTCCGCTGCCGGGTCGTCGTCGAGGGGGGGAATCTTGGCTTCACGCAGCGCGGACGCATCGAGTACGCGCTCCGCGGCGGCCGGATCAACACCGACTTCATCGACAACTCGGGCGGCGTCGACAGCTCCGACCGCGAGGTCAACATCAAGATCCTGCTGAACGGCATCGTCGCCGCCGGGAAGCTCTCGAAGGCACGGCGCGACCGGTTGCTCGCCGACATGGAGCAGGACGTCGTGCTCGGTGTGCTCGCGAACAACTACGGCCAGACGCAGGCGCTGTCGATGATGCAGGCGCGCGCCGCGGAGCGGCTTTCCGAGGATCAACGGCTGATCCGGATGCTCGAGTCCGAAGGGCACCTCGATCGGGCCCTCGAGTTCCTGCCGAGCGACGAGGCGCTCGAGGAGCGGCGCAAGGCCGGCATCGGGCTCACGCGGCCCGAGCTCGCGATCGTGCTCGCGTACTCGAAGATCCAGCTCACGGCGAGCCTCGTCGCGAGCGACATCCCCGAGGACCCGTACTTCGCGGCCGAGCTCGAGCGGTACTTTCCGGAGCGGCTGTCGCGGCGTTTCAAGGCGGAGATCGCGCAGCACCGGCTGCGCCGCGAGATCGTCTCGATGCTGCTCTCGAGCAGCATCGTCAATCGGATGGGACCGTTCTTCGTGCTTCGCGCGCAGGAGGAAGTCGGCGCGAGCGTGGCGCAGATCGCGCGCGCGTATTCGATCGCGCGCGAGATCTTCGACGTGCGGCGGCTCTGGCGAAGCATCGAGGCGCTCGACTACCAGACGCCCGCCGACGTGCAGTACGGCGCGATGCTCCGGATCGGCAGGATGCTGCGCCGCGCCGTCTACTGGCTGCTGCAGCGTGAGCCCGACCGGCTCGACATCGAGCCCGCGATCACGCGGCTCAAGCCCGCCGTGACGCGTATCACGGAGGCGCTGCCGAAGATCCCGATCGGCGAATCCGGCCGCCGGTTCGCGGATCACGTCGCGGAGCTCGAGCGGTCCGGTCTTCCGCAGCCGATCGCGCGGCGGGTCGCGACGCTCGCGCTCGCGACGCAGATTCTCGAGATCGTGCGGCTCGCCGAGGAGCGCGGGCTCGATCCGCGCGAGCTCGCGCGCGTCTACTTCGATCTCGGCGCGAAGCTTCGGCTCGACTGGATCCGCGAGCAGATCGAGGCGCTCAAGGTCGCCGACCGCTGGCAGGCGCTTGCGCGGACTCACTTGCGCGAGCGGCTCGCCCGTGAGCATCGCGCCGTGCTCGAGCAGGTGCTCGACGCCGGCGGACCGGACGCGCTCGCGAAATGGCTCGGCGACTCGGCGGCGCGCGTCGCACGCGTGCAGTCGACCCTCGACGAGATGCGCTCCGCAGGCGTCCCGGACTTCGCGACGCTGTCGGTCGCGCTCCGCGAGATCGAGCGCCTCTCCCGCTAAAAATCGTAAAAATCGGGGTCAGACCCCTTTTTCTTAATCGGGGTCAGAGCCCATTTTTCGTTTAGATGTACAAGTCGCTGCGGACCTCGGGGGGAAAATGCGCCCCGGCAAGTATTGCGGCGAAACAGGCTCTGACCCGAGAAAATAGGGGTCGGGGAAATTGGGGTCAGTCCCCTTTTTCGGGGAAATTGGGGTCAGACCC
>CAZKNH010000286.1:0-2989 GCA_964553875.1 uncultured Gammaproteobacteria bacterium
GCCCAGTTGATGAAGTCCGCGACGATCAGGAAGTAGCCCTCGAAGCCCATCCGGCAGATCACGTCGAGCTCGCGCTCGAGCCGCTGCGCGTAAACGCCGTCCGCGTCGACGCGGCCCGACGCTTCGAGCCGCGCGGCGAGACGGCTCGCGGCGACGCGCTTCAGGTAATCCGCCGTGGTCGACCCGTCCGGCGTCTCGAACTCCGGCAGAAACAGCTCGCCCATCCGCACGTCGAGATTGCAGCGCTTCGCGATCTCGATCGTGTTGTCGAGCGCCTCCGGCAGGTCCGCGAAGAGCTCGCGCATCGCGGCCGCGCTCTTGAGGTACTGCTCCTGTGTGTATTCGCGCGGACGGTTGGCATCGTCGAGCGTGCGTCCCTGCGCGATGCAGATGCGGACCTCGTGCGCGTCGAAGTCGTCGGGCTCGATGAAGCAGACGTCGTTCGTCGCGACGAGCGGCACCTGCTCGGCGGCCGCGAGCCGGACGGCGCGCTCGAGATACTCGACCTCGCCGGGCCGTCCGACGCGCTGGCATTCGATGTAGAAGCGCCCCGGCATCCGTGCCCGCCACCGATCGAGCACCGCGCGGGCGGCGTCCTCGTTGCCCGCGACGAGCGCCTTGCCGAGCTCGCCCTGCTGCGCGCCCGACAGCGCGATCAGCCCCTCGAGCGCGGCCGGCGTCAGCCATTCGTCGAGGAGGAGCGCGCGGCCGTGCGACTGCGCCTCGGCGTAGCCCTTCGTCAGCAGCCGGCTCAGGTTCCGGAAGCCGTCGCCGTTCATGCAGAGGAACGTCATCCGATGCGCGTCGGCGCCGTCGCGGCCCGTCGCCGTCCACACGTCCGCGCCGATGATCGGCTTGATGCCCTTCGCGATCGCGGCCTTGTAGAACCTCACCATCACGGACACGTTGCCGAGATCCGTGACGGCGACGGCCGGCATGCCGAGCCGCTCGACCGCGTCGACGAGGGGGCCGACGCGCACGACGCTGTCGACGAGCGAATACTCGGTGTGCACGCGCAGGTGGACGAACGTGCCGCTACTCATCGTCGAATCCGAGCGTAGCGAAATCGGGGTCAGAGCCCTTTTTGCAACCGCGGTCGGCGAAGCTTGGGGCGAAGTCTTCCTTCAAACGAGGCGCGGCCCCAGCGGAATTGGGGTCAGAGCCCGTTTTTCGCCCATTGGCCGACTCGGCCCCGAATGGCAAGTCGCCGTTGGAAGGTGCGTCCGGCACGAACGTCGCCGAGCCGAAAAAGGGGTCTGACCCCAATTTTGCCGTCGAGCACGGCGCGAAGCTCAAGCGGTGGATCGGACACGGTCCGTGCCGCTCGAGCGCGGCGAGGTGCTCCTCCGTCGCGTAGCCCTTGTTCCGGTCGAAGCCGTAGTGCGGATAGCGACGGTGCCAGCGGCGCATCAGCCGGTCGCGGCACACCTTCGCGAGGATCGATGCCGCGCTGATCGCCTTTACCTTCTCGTCGCCGTCGATCACGGGCTCGAGCAGGAACGGGCGCGGATGACCTTCGAAGCGCGGCAACTGATTGCCGTCGATCCGCACGAGGTCCGGCACGATCTTCAAGCGCAGCACGGCACGTTCCATCGCACGCAGCGTCGCCTGCAGGATGTTCACCTCGTCGATCTCGGCGGGGCTCGCGTAGCCGAGCGCGAACGCCGCTGCCTTGCGGCGAATCTCCGCCGCGAGGCGCGTGCGCTCGTCGGGCGAAAGCTTCTTCGAATCCCTGAGCCCGCGGATGCGGCGGCGCCGGTCGAGCACGACGGCGGCCGCGACGACCGGACCCGCGAGCGGACCGCGTCCCGCCTCGTCGACGCCCGCGATCGTCGCCTCCGCGCCGACGAACGGCAGTCCGAGCATGCGTCGTGTCACTGCGCGCGCCCCGTTTCGTCGCCGTCGTGACCGAGAGGCCGGCGTAGCGGCACCCGTCGCTTCAGCTCGGCTCTTCGCCCATCCGACATGATGCGGCTTCTTGTCGCCCCCCCGACTCGAGCAGCTCGATCACCGCCGCGGCCGCCGACGCGTTCGCGTCGCGCCGGAGCGCCGCGTGGATCGAGTCGAACTCATGATACCAATCCGGATCGAGCCCCTCGCCGGTCAGGCAGCCGAGCAGCGCCGGGCCCATTGTGTCCGGTCGAACCCGGTCCTGCGCGAACTCGGGGACGAGCCCCCGGCCCGCGAGCAGATTCGGCAGCGAGAAATGCGGCAGCCGTGCGACGCCGAGCCGACGCACGACGGCATAGGTCAGCGGCGTCACTTTGTACGCGACGACCATCGGCCGTTTCAACAGCAGCGCCTCGAGGCTCGCCGTGCCGGACGCGGTCAGCACGGCGTCGGACGCGGCCATCACGTCCCGGGCCCGGCCCGTCACGCGAATCGGCGGCGGATCGAGACGCATGCCGCGCACGGCGTCGTCGAATATGCGTGCCATCTCGTCGCTCGCGAACGCGACGACGACGCGCAAGCCCTGCACCCGCGCCTGCACCCACGCCGCGGTGCCCAAGAAGGGCTCCGCGAGCCGCGACACCTCGCCGCGCCGGCTGCCCGGCAAGAGCGCGAGGATCGGGCCGTCGTCGTCGAGGTTGAGCGCGGCCCGCGCGGCACTGCGCTCGACGTGCGGCGGGATCGCATCGGCGAGCGGATGCCCGACGAAGCGCGCGTTCACGCCGTGCTCGCCGTAGAAGCCGGTCTCGAACGGCAGCACGCAGAGCACGAGATCGGCCGCGGCGCGCACCGTGCGGACCCGCGACTGCCGCCACGCCCAGATCTGCGGGCTCACGTACTGCACGGTCGGAACGCCGACCGCACGGAGCGCCGCGAGCGCCGAGATGTTGAAGTCCGGCGAATCGATGCCGATGAAGACGTCGGGCCGCGCCGCCTTCAGGCGCCGGATCAGATCACGCCGCAGCTTGAGCAGCCGAGGCAGATGGTGCAGCACCTCCGCGAGCCCCATGACCGAGAGCTCCTCGGCCCGGTACCACGC
>CAZKNH010000287.1:0-2963 GCA_964553875.1 uncultured Gammaproteobacteria bacterium
GCCTATCGAGCGGCTCGATGCGCCGCAGTACCTGAAGGAGCGCCTCGAGCACTGAAATCTCACGACGTCGGCGTGATTGCAGGCGTCGGACCGCCGGGGCCGTCCCGGAGGCGCGCTCGTATGCGCGCTCGCGGGACACGCCAAGAGCGTCCCTCAGCCCGACTCATCGAGAGCCCCGTCGCCGGAATCTCGCGGTGACGCAGTCCCGGAGGTGTGCACTTGAGTGCGCCCGCGGGACCGTGAGCGGCCAGGGACGGCCGCGACCGAGCCGCAGGGATGCTCTTTCGGCGTGTCCCGCGGGCGCACTCAAGTGCGCACCTCCGGGACGGTGCCAGTGGTCCGGCGCTGAACAAGGCGGCAACGCGGGCCGTCACTTGCCGACGACGTGCACCGTGCTCGCCTGCGGCCCTTCGTCGCCTTCTTCCTCGTTGAACCAGACCTCGTCGCCGATCGCGAGATCGTCGAAGTCGGCGTCGACGACGCTGTTGCGGTGGAAGTAGATGTAGCGCCCGTCCGGCGTCTCGATGCGGCCGAAGTTGCGCTCGGGGTGCAGCTCGGAGATCCTGCCCCGCGGCGGTCCCTCGTGAACCTTGACCTTGCCGCGATCGAGCCGTACGCGGTCCTGCAGCTGCCGGCGCGCGGCGTCGAACGCGTCGCGCATCGCGACATAGACGTCCTCGTGCGCCGGATTGTCCGGATGCTCGCGTCCCGCGAAGATCTCGGCGCCCGGCACGCGGACGGAGACCCCGACGCGATAGACCTCGCCCTTCCGGCTGCGGCGATGCGGCGCCTCGATCGTGACGCGGCAGCTGATGATCTCGGGCGCGAAGCGGTGGAGCTCGTCGACCCGTGCCCGCGCCTCGGCTTCGACGGCCTCCGAGCGGTCGACGTTATGGAAGTAGACTTCGAGCGGCACCTGCATATGGGTGCCATGATCCTGTCGGCTTTGCGGCCGTGCTATCCGTACTACCCGCTAACGCGCACGGCCCTACAGGAGGAGCCACGAGCCGAGCCCGAGAAATGCGACGAGCCCGATCACGTCCGTGATCATGATCAGCACGACGCCGCCCGCGATCGCGGGATCGATGCCGAGCGATCGCAGCAGCAGCGGGATGCCGAATCCGGCCACCGCGCCTGCGAGCAGATTGATCACGAGCGCGAGCGCGATCACGACGCCGATCATCCACGTGTCGAACCAGATGCTCGCGAGGAGCCCGACGAGCACCGCCCATCCGGCGCCGTTCAGGAGCGCGACGCCGAGCTCCCTGCGCAGCAGCCAGCGGGCGTTCGCGCTATCGATTTGCCCGAGCGCGAGCGCGCGGATGATCAGCACCATCGTCTGCGTGCCGGCGACGCCGCCCATGCTCGGCACGATCGGCATCAGCACCGCGAGCATCACGACCGCGTCGAGCGTCGCCTCGTAGAGACCGGCGACCCACGCGGCGAGGAACGCCGTGCCGACGTTGACGCCGAGCCACATCGCGCGGCGCGCGGCGCTGCGCGCGACCGGCGCGAACATGTCGTCTTCCTCGTCGAGGCCCGCCATGCTGAGCACGGAGCGGCCCGCCTCCTCGCGGATCACGTCGAGCACGTCGTCGACGGTGATGCGCCCGAGGAGCTGTCCGTTCTCGGCCGTTACCGCGGCGGACACGAGATCGAAGTTCTCGAAGAGCCTTGCGACCTCTGCGGCGGGCAGATGCGCGTCGATTCTCGGCACGTCGGTGTCCATGAGCTCCGCAACGCGCTGCTCGGGATCGGCGATCAGGAGCTTCGCGAGATACAACGCGCCGAGAAAGACGCCCGCACGGTCGACGACGAACAGCGCGTCCGTGCCGCGCGGCACGCCGCCGCGCATGCGGAGGTACCGCAGCACGACCTCGACGGTGACGTCCGCGCGCACCGACACGGTGTCGGGATTCATCAGGCCGCCGGCCGTGTCCTCGTCGTACGCGAGGACCGACTGCAGGCGCAGGCGGTCGGTCGAATCGAGCGAGCGGACGATCTGCTGCTTGACCGCCTCCGGCAGCTCGGCGATCAGGTCGGCAAGGTCGTCCAGATCGAGGTGGGCGGCAGCGGCGACGATGCGCTCGCTGTCCATCTCGCGCATCAGCGTCTCGCGGACCTCGTCGTTCACCTCGACGAGCACGTCGCCCTCGTCGTCGACGTCGACGAGGTTCCAGACGACGAGCCGCTGAGGCGTCGGCAGAGACTCGAGCAGGTCGGCGATCTCGGCGGGATTCAGCGCGCTCAACATCCCGCGCACGCGGCGCAGCCCGCCGCTCTCGAGCGCTTCGCGCAGCGCCTCGAGCGCCGTCGGCTGAGCGTCTTCGGTTACGGCCGTCTGCTCGTGCACGCAGGGCGTCCCGTCGTGTTGGGTAGCGAGCTCATCGCGGAGACCCGGCCGCTCAAGGAAGCTCGAGGTGACGGGTCTGGATCGACGCGTGCGAGGCTCGTAGCCGTTTTGCGACCGCTTCGGTGACGTACACCGACCGGTGCTGACCACCGGTGCAGCCGATCGCGACGGTCAGATAGGAGCGTTGGAAATCCTGATAGCGGGGGATCCAGTGCTCCAAAAAGCTCGCGATGTCGCGCACCATCTCCTGCACGAGCGGCTGCGCATCGAGGAACGCGATGACCTCGGGATCCCTGCCGTTCAGCGGGCGCAGCTGCGTCTCCCAGTACGGGTTCGGCAGGCAGCGGACGTCGAATACGAAGTCCGCATCGGGCGGCAGACCATGCTTGTAGCCGAACGACTCGATCAGGATCGACAACGTGTTCGGCCGTTTCGCGCCGATGCGGTCGCGAATGCGCTCCCGCAGCGCGTACGCGGTCGTCCCGGTCGTGTCGACGATCAGATCCGCGGCGTCGATGATCGGACCGAGCAGAACGCGTTCCTTCGCAATCGCCTCGCGCAGGCTGACGTTCTCGTTCGATAACGGGTGCCTCCGGCGCGTTTCGCTGAA
>CAZKNH010000288.1:0-2929 GCA_964553875.1 uncultured Gammaproteobacteria bacterium
GCCTCCTGCCGGTCCATGTAGGAGCCGACGGCAGCGCCCGTGAGCGCGCCGAGCCCGGCGCCGACCAGCGCCCGCTTCTTGCGCTCCATCGAGCTGTCGCCGGTGATCAGGCCGGCGACGGCACCGGCCGCGGCGCCGATGACGGCCTGCCGCTGCGCGCGGGCGGTCCGCTCCTCGCGCGTATACGCATCGATGGTCGTGCATGCGGACAGCAGCACCGAAACGCCGCAAACGATGACCGCGGCACGGCCAAGTCGAGTTCTCATACCACGCGTCCTCCTCATGGTGTGGTCCGTTCATAATGCCGGCCGTTAGCTGAACGAAACGTGACGCAGGCCGGAAATACGCTACGCTTTGCACCGGCGAACGCCGAACGCGTGCGAACGCCGCAGCCCGAAAAAGGTGTCGGACGCCTCATGCAGAGAAAGGTGTCTGACCCGATTTTCGCCGGCGAGATCATAGGCGATCCGACGCGGCGGCGAACGCATGTCGTCATTCGACGACTTCGTGGTCGAGAACCGGCCCCGCTTCGGGCGGTATGTCGCGCGGATGGTGCACACAGCATGAGGACGACATAGCCGAGAGCGGCGAGGAAGCCCCTGGATGGACGATCGAACGAACCCATGGACGACGCTGTCGTCCCGCACGGTCTACGAGAACGCATGGATCCGCGTCGAGGAGCACGAGGTCGTGAACCCGTCGGGCGGCCGCAACCTCTACGGCAAGGTGTGCTTCAAGAACCGCGCGGTCGGTATCATCGCGCTCGACGAGCACGACTACGTCTATCTCGTCGGCCAGCATCGCTATCCGCTCGACCACTACTCGTGGGAGCTGCCGATGGGCGGCGCGGCACTCGACGAGGATCCGCTCGCCGCCGCCGCACGCGAGCTCAAGGAGGAGACGGGGCTCCGCGCACGGCGATGGCGCGAGCTCATGACGCTGCACACGTCGAACTCGATCACCGACGAAGTGGGATACGTTTTCGTCGCGGAGGAGCTCACGCCCGGCGAGCAAAGTCTGGAAGAGACCGAGGCGGCCCTCGACGTGAAGCGATTGCCTTTCGCCGAGGCCTGCCGATGGGCGCTCGACGGGCGCATCACGGACGCGATCTCGGTCGCGGGGCTCCTCAAGCTCGCCGCCGAGCGCGGCCTCTCCGCACCGGTGAGCGTCGAAGCGACCGCGAAGCCCGCGGCGAGGAGCCGGCGCGCGACCTGAACGGAGGAGACGAATGTCGACGTCCGACAAGCTCGTTGCGATCGTCGAGGACGAGGTCGCGATCCGCGACAACTACGCCGCGGCCTTGCGCCGCCAGGGCTACCGGGTCGCCGGCTATTCGACGCGCAAGGAGGCGATGGCAGCCTTCGAGGCCCGCCTGCCCGACCTCGTGATCATCGACGTGAACCTCGGCACCGAGGTCGAAGGCGGTTTCGAGCTCTGCCGCGCGCTGCGCGCCCGGTCCGCGCAGCTCCCGATCATCTTCCTGACCGCGCGCGAAAGCGAGCTCGACGTCGTGTCGGGTCTGCGGCTCGGCGCGGACGACTATCTGACGAAGCGCGTCAGCATCGAGCACCTCCTCGCGCGCGTCGCCGCGCTGTTCCGCCGGATCGAGGCGCTGCAGTCGGGCAGCGAGGAAGCCGAGCGTCTCGTCCGCGGATCGCTCTCGCTCGATCGCGACCGGATGACGGCGCACTGGAAGGGCCGTCAGGTGCCGCTGACGCTGACCGAGTTCTGGGTCGTGCATGCGCTCGCGGCGCACCCCGGCCACGTGAAGAACCGCGAGCAGCTGATGCGCGCGGCGAACGTCGTGCTCGACGACAGCACGGTGACGTCGCAGATCAAGCGCATCAGGGCCAAGTTCACGGCGATCGACCCCGGGTTCTCCGCGATCCAGACCGTTTACGGCATGGGCTACCGCTGGGACGTCCAGTAAGGCGCGGAGTCCCGATCGAAGTATCCCCGGCGTCGATTGGAATTGACGCGAACGGGGAACGTTTTCTATAGTCGTCGGTCGGCCCCTAATCCGCCAGGCCCGATGGAGCGGGCTCCTCCGCGCGGATCACGAGGTTCATCGGCGCACCGTTGATGCCGGACTGCGAGCGACACCGGCAGGACGCGCCGACTCTGTACGGACAGAAATCTGACACCGCGGAGTTCGCGGTCTCCGCTAAGGAAAACTCATGACTCCACCTGAAAACAGCGACAGCGGAGTGGTCGGCCCGTGCCCGTCTGTCGCACGACCTGGACCTTACGGGCTATATCGCCCCGAAATGGAGCACGATAGTTGCGGCGTCGGTTTCGTCGCTCACATCAAAGGCATTCGAAGCCACCAAATCATCCGCGACGCCGATCATCTCCTTTGCCGCATGGATCACCGCGGCGCCCGAGGCGCCGAACCGAACACCGGCGACGGCGCCGGCATCCTCACGGCTCTACCGCACGAGTTCCTCGCGAAGGTCGCCCGCGACGCGTTCGGCGAGGAGTTGCCCGCGCCCGGCCGGTACGGCGCCGGCGTCGTCTTCCTCCCGACCGACGAGCACGAGCGCACGTTCTGCAAGGCGACCGTCGCGCGGATCTGCGAGGAAGAAGGCCAGCGGCTCGTCGGATGGCGCGTCGTCCCGGTCGATCCCGACGGCGCGAACCTCGGTGACACGGCGCGCGCCGCTCAACCGCACATCGAGCAGCTCTTCGTCGCCGCGAGCGACGGGCTCGAAGGGGACGCGTTCGAGCGCAAGCTCTATCTGATCAGGAAGCGCGCGAGCCATGCGCTCCGCCAGAACGAGAGCCTCGCGCAGCGGCACTACTTCTACGTGTGCAGCCTTTCCACGAAGGTCATGATCTACAAGGGCATGCTGACCCCGAATCAGCTCATGACCTTCTACCCTGACCTCGCGGATCCCGACTACACGTCGCATCTCGCGATGGTCCACTC
>CAZKNH010000289.1:0-2911 GCA_964553875.1 uncultured Gammaproteobacteria bacterium
CCGGCCGAAGAACACCATCAGCAGGATCACGAAGAACATGAACGGCATCGCGTACAGGATGTCGACGATGCGCATCATCACGTTGTCGATCCGGCCGCCGAAGTAGCCGGCCGTCGCGCCGTACGCGACGCCGATCACGAGGCTCACGACGGTCGCGACGAGCCCGACGAGCAGCGAGATCCGCCCGCCGTAGAGCGTGCGCACGAAGAGATCGCGGCCGAGCGTGTCCGTGCCGAAGAGGTGCCCCGTCGACAGGCTCGGCCCGATCGACGCGTTGCCCCAGTCGGTGAACGCGTACGAGTACGGCGAGAGCCACGGCCCGACGATCACGAGCACGGTCATCGCGGCGATGATCGCCCCGGCGACCATCGCCGCGCGGTTTTTCCGGAGCGTCCGCCACGCGTCGACCCAGAGGCTCCGCCCCGCGTCGTGATGCTCGACCGGCCCCGTCGCCGCGACGTTCGCGTTCACGAGTACTTCACCTTCGGGTCGAGCCACGCGTACGCGAGGTCGACCAGGAAATTGAATGCAATGATCAGCGTGCCGTAGAAGACGACGACGCCCATCACGAGCGTGTAGTCACGGTTCAGCGCGCCCTGCACGAAGAAGCGGCCGATGCCCGGCACGCCGAAGATCTGCTCGATCACGACGGAGCCCGTGATGACGGCGGCCGTCGCCGGCCCGAGATACGAGACGACCGGCAGCAATGCGGGCTTCAACGCATGCTTCAGCACGATCGTGCGCGTCGACAGGCCCTGCGCCTTCGCCGTCCGGATGAAGTTGCTGCGCAGCACCTCGATCATGCTGCCGCGCGTCAGCCGCGAGATGTACGCGATCTGCGGCAGCGCGAGCGCGATCACGGGCAGGACCATGTTGCGCAGCGCGCCGCCGCCCCACCCTCCGGCCGGGAGCCACCGCAGATAGATCGCGAAGACGAGGATCAGGATCGGCGCCATCACGAAGTTCGGAATCGAGATGCCGGTCATCGACACCGTCATCACCGCGTGATCGGTGAACCGATTCTGACGCAACGCCGCGATCGAGCCCGCGGTCACGCCGACGACGAGCGCGAGCAGGATCGCGGTCGCGCCGAGCCTGAGCGACACCGGGAAGCCCGTCGCGATCAGCTCCGTCACGGTGAAGTCGCGGTAGTGAAACGACGGGCCGAAGTCACCGCGCAGGATGCCGCCGAGGTACCGCGCGAACTGCATGTAGAGCGGCTCGTCGAGTCGATAGGCCGCGCGCAGGTTCGCCTCGACCTCCACCGGCAACGACCGCTCCTGATCGAACGGCCCGCCCGGCGCGAGGCGCATCAGGAAGAACGCGAGCGCGATCAGGACGAGGAGCGTCGGGATCGCGCTCAAGAGACGGCGTAGCGAGTAGCGCAGCAATTCGTCGTACCGTTACCGTAAGAATTCCTGTCAGACACGGTTAATCGGGGTCAGCGGCTAATTGGGGTCAGAGCCCATTTCGACCAGGTCCATGGGACAGAGCCCACCTGCTCGAGCCAAAAGGGGCTCTGACCCCGATTTTGGACCCCGATCTTGGTCTGACCCAACTGATCGTGTGACACATCAGTGCTTCAGGATCTTCAGATCCTGCGTGCGGAAGTGATCCATGATGTTCGCCTCGTAGCCCGCGACCCACGGCTGCACCATCCGCGTCGTCACGTAGAAGTAGATCGGGATCAGCGGCATGTCCTCGAGCAACACGCGCTCGGCCTGGTGGAGGTATTCAGCGCGCTTGTCGAGATCCGTCTCGGCCGCCGCGAGCGCGAGGAGACGGTCGTATTCGGGATTGTTCCAGCCGGTGTTGTTGAGCTCGCTCTTCGAATGCTGGATCTCGGCGAACGTGTACGCGTCGTTGTAGTCGCCGATCCAGCCCGCGCGGAACACTTGCGTCCTGAACTGATTGCGCGTGTCGAGATAGACCTTCCACTCCTGGTTCACGAGGCTCGTCTCGACGCCGAGCACCTCCCGCCACATCGCGGCGATCGCGACCGCGATCCGCCGATGGTCGTCCTGCGTGTTGTAGAGGAGCTCGACGCGCAGCGGGTTCTCGGCCGAGTAGCCGGCCTGCGCGTAGAGCCGTTTCGCCTCCGCCTCGCGCTCCTCCTGCGTCCACTCGGCCTCGGGCATCTGCGCGCCGCGGTAGTTCGCCGTTTCCGGCGGGATCCAGCCGTACGCCGGGATCTCGCCGGCCGCGGTGATCTGCTTCGTGATGATGTCGCGGTCGATCGCGAGCGCGAGCGCGCGACGGAGGGCTTTGTTGTCCTGGAACGGGGGCTTCGTGACATTGAGCCCGTAGTAGTAGCTGCCGAGGTACGGCGCGATCACGAGCCGGTCCGGCATGTTCTCGCGAATCCACGACAGCTGCGACTTCGGGATCGTGTAGGTCATGTCGAGCTCGCCCGCACGGAAGCGCTTGAGCTCGGCGTTGATGTCCTCCGTCACGTGCCAGTAGACCTCGTCGATCGTGACGGCGTCCGCGTTCCAGTAGTGCGGGTTCTTCACGAGCTTCACGTGCGACTGCACGACGAACTCGTCGAGCTGATAGGCGCCGTTCGAAATCAGCTTGCCGGGCCGCCAGTAGTCCTCGCCGCCGGACGCCTCGACGCTCGCGCGATGCACGGCGTAGCTCGCCGAATGCGTGAGCAGTCCCAGGAAGTACGGCGTCGGATTCGCGAGCCGGATCTCGAGCGTGCGATCGTCGATCGCTTTCACGCCGAGCGCGTCGGGCGGCATCTCGCCTGCGATGATCGCGTCCGCGTTCTCGATCGGAGACAGGATGAACGAGTAGACCGACAGCGTCGCGGGGTCGACGCTGCGCCGCATGCCGAACTCGAAGTCGCCGGCCGTGACCGGGTCGCCGTTCGACCAGCGGGCGTTCTCGCGGAGCTTGAACGTGTAGA
>CAZKNH010000290.1:0-2904 GCA_964553875.1 uncultured Gammaproteobacteria bacterium
CGCATCGAGGTCAACGACCGCGTCGCCCAGATCGACCACCTTCTGATCTCGCGCTTACTCGAGATTTACGTGCTCGAGACCAAGAGCTTTCACGCCGGCGTCAAAATCACCGACGACGGCGAATTCCTTCGTTGGAGCGACTACAAGAAGACTTATGAGGGAATGCCCTCGCCGATCGCTCAGAACGAGCGCCACGTGCGCGTGCTCAAGGAGCTGCTGAAGCAGATCCCGCTGCCGACCCGTATGGGTTTCCGCCTTGAGCCGACGATCATCCCCTTGGTCCTGGTGTCGCCGCATTCGAGGATCGACCGACCTCGAAATTTCGACACGAGTTGTGTGATCAAAGCCGACGCGCTCGAAAGGACCGTCATGCGTAACCTCGACGAAAAGAGCACCTTGAGTGCGCTCGCGAGCGCCGCGAAGCTCGTGAGCTCCGAGACGCTCGAGGAACTCGCGAGGACGATCGCCGCCCAGCACAAGCCGGCTTCCTTCGACTACGCGGCGCGTTTTGGAATCGACCTCGACATCAACAGGAGCACCCGATCCACCTCGAGCCCCGCGGCAACATCGCCGCCATCCTCTGCCGCTGGCAAGCCGACAACGCCCGCGGCGCGCAAACCATCAGCTTCCACCCCGCCGACGCCGCAAGCCCAGTCTGATTCCGTCCATAGCTGCCGGCACTGCGGAAGCGCCGACGTCTCGATCGCGTACGGCAAGTATGGGTACTACTTCAAGTGCACCGCGTGCGGCGGCAATACCGCGATCAAGCTCACCTGCTTGAACGCAGGGCATCGAGAGCGCCTTCGGAAGGATGGACGGCGCTTCTTTCGGGAATGCTCAGACTGTCAGACCTCGACGCTCTTCTTCGAGAACCCGCCCGAAACAAAGTAACCTCTCGCCCCGCGCCAGAAGTGGCGTGACGCAAGCAACTCGAATGCGAGGTGCCGGGCTCTGGATCATCACCTTCGCCCCGCGAGTCACGCGGGGCGAGGCTTCGGAAACGCACAGGGCAAGCCGCGGGGACGTCACAGGAACATCCCGCCGGACGCCTCGACACGCTGCGCGTTGATCCACGCCGTTTCCGGCGCGAGGAGAGCGACCACGACGCCGCCGATGTCATCCGGCTGCCCCGCACGGCCGAGCGCGGTCTGGGATGCCACGAACGCGTTGAGCTCTGCGTTGTCGCGCACGGCGCCCCCGCCGAAGTCCGTCTCGATGGCTCCGGGCGCGAGCACGTTCACGGAGATCCGCCGCGGACCGAGCTCCTTCGCGAGGTATCGCGTAAGCACCTCGATACCGCCCTTCATCGCCGCGTACGCGGAATGGCCCGGCAGAGCGAAGCGTGCGAGCCCGCTCGATACGTTGAGTATCCGCCCGCCATCCGCGATTAGCGGCAGCAGCTTCTGAGTCAGGAAATACACGCCTTTCAGATGAATGTTCACCATCTCGTCGAACTGCGCTTCGGTCGTTTCCGCGAAGGGTGCGTGAAGGCCCGTGCCCGCGTTGTTCACGAGGCAATCGAAGCTGCCGCGGGCCCAATGCCGGTGCAGCGTGTCCCGCAACTGCTCCACGAAGGCGTCGAACGTCGCGACCTTGCCGACATCGAGCGGCAGCGCCGCCCCGATGCGGCCGCGCTTTCGGATCTCGGCGACGACCTTTTCGGCTTCCTCACGATTGCTTCGATAGGTGATTACGACGTCCGTACCGGCTTCCGCGAGCCGAATGGCTGCGTTACGCCCGAGACCGCGGCTGCCGCCCGTAATGACTGCGATGCGTTGCTGTGTGCTCATGTTTCGTTCCTCCTGAGCGTCTGCGCACAGCCTAGCGATGCCGGGGTTCCGCATAAATCGTGCCGGTGCGACCATAGTGTTCAGTTTCGCTGAACAATTCCCCCGTCATGCGCCGACTCGAGTCGCTGCAGATGTTCGTTCGGGTCGCGGAGCTCGGAAGCTTCACCCGCGCCGCGGAAGCCATGGGACTGCAGAAGGCGACGATCTCGATGGCCATCCGTCAGCTCGAGGACGAAGTCGGCACGCGCCTGCTGAACCGGACGACACGCAAGGTGCAACTCACTCCGGACGGCCGCGTCTTCTACGAACGCTGCCGGGATCTGCTCGCGCAGGTGGAGGACCTGCAGTCGATGTTTCAGAGCCGGTCCCAATCCTTACGCGGCCGGTTGCGCGTGGACATGCCGAGCGGCATCGCAGAGGACCACGTCATCCCGAAGCTGCGCGAGTTCCTGCGCGACCACCCGCTGCTCGAGATAGACATCAGCAGCACGGATCGGAAGGTGGACGTGATACGCGAGGGCTTCGATTGCGTGCTGCGCATTGGTAACGTGGAGGACACGAGTCTGATCGCTCGACGGCTCGGTTGGTTCCGGCTGGTCAACTGCGCGAGCCGCAGCTATATCGAAGAGCATGGCGTGCCTCGAACACTCGACGATCTCCGCTCGCACTGGCTCGTGCACTACGTGCCGACGCTCGGCGGTAAGTCCCCGGGCTTCGAGTACTTCGATGGCAAGGTATACCGCACGGTCCCCATGCACGGTCCGGTGACGGTGAGCAGCGCCGACGCCTATCGGGCCGCGTGCCTCGCGGGGCTCGGTATCATTCAGGCACCGGCTGTCGGGCTAGAGCGGCTGATCGAGCGGGGCGAGCTGGTCGAGGTGCTGCCGGATCTCAGGGCGGAGCCGATGCCGGTGTCGTTCGTGTACGCCCATCGTCGCAACGTTTCGCGCCGGGTGCAGGCGTTCATGGCGTTCGTGACCGAGCTTCTCGCGCCGTACCTCGATCAGGCGGCGTGAGCTCGCCGCGCAGCGACGCACACGTTCCGCCTCGATCAAGTGTGTTAGAACCGATGTCCGCCCAGCTGGGCCATTCCCAGACTTTGCCGCACCATCGC
>CAZKNH010000291.1:0-2893 GCA_964553875.1 uncultured Gammaproteobacteria bacterium
CGCGCTCGACGCAGCGCGTACGTCGCCCGGCCCGGTCGATCTCGTGACGCCGCCGATCGTCCGATTGGACGACGGCGCGGCGCCGGACGCGGGGGGCCGGCCGCCTGCATCGCGGAGCCCGTTCACGACGCCTTCGCGTGTCGTCACGCGTCCGCCGTCGCGCGCGCCCGTCGTCGTGCGTCCGTTCGAATTTCCGGCTCGTGCTTCGCTTGCCCTAGAGCGTGTCGTGCCGGCCGTCGAGCGTGTCGTCGTGCCGGCCGCCGTCGGGCCGCGCGCCGTAGAGCGGGTGGCCGCGCGTGCGCCGTCGGCGCTGCCTGCGGACCGCCGCTCGGTCGCCGCGACGCCGCCGATCGTGCGGGCATTGCTCGCGGCGGCACGCCGCTCGACCGTCGATGCCGAGCGCCGGCTCTCGTTACCGCGTGTGACATAGCGGCGCGAGCCGTAATCGGCGCGCACCGGGCCTTCTCGGGTCACGGTCACGCGGCCCGGCCGGACGCCGATCCGATGATGCCGCGGCTTCCAGACATACACGTCCCGGTCGATGTTCACGATGTTGATGCTGATCGACCGGCGTACGTAGAACGGCTCGTGATAATGATGCCGGTGATACGGGTGGTGGACGTGCACATGCGGGTGCACGTGCAGGTGATGCGTGTGCCAGCCGATGACGAAAGCCGTCGTGACGCCCCAGAAATACCCGGACCAGAACGAGTAGCCGGCGGGATAAGGGTAGTAATAAACCGGATAGGGGCGCGGGTAATACCTGATCGGCGTGTAGTGGTGATGATGAACGATCACCTCGCGCGGCTCGTAGTACGGCACGTAGATGACCTCGGGGTCGGCAGGCGCGATCCGGACCGCGCCGTCGCTTTCGCTGACGACGACGCGCTCGTCGCTGACGAGGTTGCCGGCTTCGCGGGCCTGCACGCGAAAGCGCTGAATCGCGTCGAAAACGTCAGCCTGCTGATTCAGGAATGCCTCGCCGAGGTCCCACGTCCAGTCGAGGTCCTCGTCCATCATGCGCAGCACTTCCGGATAGTTGAGCAGCGCGACGATCGAGTCATCCCAATCGTCGTCCGGCGCAAGGCCCGGAGTGTCCTCGAGCTCGTCGAGAAAACGCGCGGCCTCGACGACGTCGAGCGGATAAGTCGCCGCGGGCAGGACGATCGCGACGAGGTCGTCGGGATAGAGCGCGATCGGCGCGACGAGCTCCTCGAGCTCCTCGGGGCTGAAAAGCGGAGCGTCGTCGTCGTTCTGCGCGCCGGCAGGGCCGGCGAGCGCGAGCGCGGCGGCGAGTATCCACGAGGCTCCCGTTCGGATCCGATCGACGATGAGTCTGCGTGCTACGTACATGGCTCGCTCCTGCGGTGCGGGGCGGCTCTCCGGCCGCAGCGACGGACGAGGCTACGGTAATCCGACGAAGCTGAACCTGGGCTTAACCGCCGCGTCCACCGGGTCGTTGCACCCGCGCCGAAGCAGGCAAAGCGGGCCTCGCACGGCGCACCGGCCCGGGGGGCGGGCACGCGGCCGCAGGTTCCGCGGAACGGGACAATCGAACGGCGCGCGCGGTGCGCCTCGGAACCGGGCCGACCCGTCCTCTCGGCAGCGCGCGACGATCTCAGGAGGTTTCACCGCCCGGCAGAACGGAAATTACGCTTCGCCGGACCGTTTCATTTGGAGCGGTTCTGCCACTACTATTGGCAGGGCGCATGGGGGAGGGCGGTACACCGCACCCGTGCGGGGGTAATAACGTGATCGAGGTGATGGTGTGGTGTTTCAATTGATCAAAGGGCGCCTCTCGGGTGTGATGCCGAAGGCTACGGGTGCGGCGATGGCGGCCCTCGTGCTCGCCGCGGGAGGCAGCGTTTCGGCCATTGCTCAGGAAGGGCATCCGATCAAGGGCTCCTGGATCGGGACCTGGGAGTCGAACGACGTGCACGGCGAGTTCGTCCTGCTCGTCATGAACTGGGACGGCGAAAAGATCACCGGCATCATCAATCCCGGCACCGACAACATCGAGATTACGCGAGCGACGCTGAATCCGGACGGCTGGGTCGTGCAGATCGAGGCGAGCGACGAGAACGCGAAGGGTGGCCCGGTGCACTACCAGATCGAAGGCCGCATCGAGAACCTCGAGCTTCCGAACCGCTCGATCGTCGGCACGTGGAAGCACGAGCGCGGCAGTGGCGCGTTCGAAGTCAGCCGTCAGTGAGCCGGCGCGCGAGACCGGCATCATGAGAAAGACGCAAACGAGTCCCGAAAACGGTATGACGTCGAACAACATCAAACGGCCTCTTCGGCTCGCCGCAGCGGTCGCGCTTGCAGTATCGGGCGCCGTGTACGCGCACCATCCGATTTCGGGCAAGTTCGACTCGACGCGCCCGATCGAGCTCGAAGGCATCGTCTCCGCCGTCGATTGGCGCAACCCGCACGTGCACGTGTTCCTGAGCGTGACCGCCGACAACGGCGAGGTCGTCAACTGGGCGGTCGAGCTCGAGAGCCCGGTCGTGCTCGAGCGCAGCGGCTGGAACCGTGAATCCGTGCAGCCCGGAGACCGCGTTTCGGTCAACGGCATCCGTGCCCGCAACGACACGCGCCAGGTTTGGGCCGACGCGCTCGTCTTCGCCGACACCGGGCGGGAGGTGCTCGCCGCGCGCGACGTGCCGCCGAAGGCGCCGCGCACGCCTCGGCCGACGCCGCGCTGGCCGGACGGCAAGCCGATGCTCGGCGCACCGGATACGCTCGGGGGTTACTGGTCCTATCCGACGCGTACCGCACTCGTCGAGGACGGCGTTCGAGTCGAGATGAACGCGGACGGCCTGCTCACGAATCTCGAGGACGCCGCGAAGGTCGCGCCGATGCAGCCGTGGGCACTCGGCCTCTACATGCACCG
>CAZKNH010000292.1:0-2698 GCA_964553875.1 uncultured Gammaproteobacteria bacterium
GGCGAGAGCAGGGGGATGCGATGGCAGCAGCATCCCGACGCGAAAGCAGCGGCGAGGCCGACTGCGACGAACGCCTTCCACGTCGACGACGACATCGTTGGGGCACGAGCAGTTACCGAAAATGTGCCTTGACTTGGACCTTGCCGCGTCCGGGCGGTTCCGGGCGTGCCCGTGCTCAGTCGCTGCCGCGCTCCGGGGTCGCCCCGGACGTTACCGGCACCGTGGCGGGCGCGCCTTCCCCCTTGACGAGGATCGCGAGGAATCTGGCCGGCTCCGTGCTGCTCGCGTTGCGCGAGACGGCGTGGATATCGGTCGGCAGCTCGTGAAACGTCTGGCCGACGGTCAGTGTGGCGCTCTCGCCCCCCTCGACCTGCATGACGACCGTGCCTTCGAGCACGTACACGAACACGTCGGCGTTGTGCCGATGCGGCGGCGACGCGGCTCCGGGCGCGTATTCGATAACGCTCATCGAGAGCTCCTTTCCGGGAACCCCGGCGAGCGGCATGGTGAGCACCGGCGTCACGGATACGTCTTCCGCTTGCGCGCTTGCCGGCGGGCGATCCGGAGAGGGCTGTGCGTGCGCGCTCATGGCGCACGAGAGCGCAGCGGCGAGCGCGGCAGCGACCAGCATGGAGCGAGGCGGATGCGTTCGAAGCATGATGTTCTCCTCAGGGACGTTACGCTGCAGGGATCCGATTGAGACTGCCGGGCTGGTAATCGCCGGCGGGACGCCTGAACGCGATCGACAGGCGGTTCCACCCGTTGATCGCGACGATCGCGAGGGTCAGCGCGACGAGCTCTTCCTCGGTAAACTGGGCTCTCGCGAGCTCGAAGACCTCGTCCGGCACCTCCTGTCCCTCGAGCCGCGTCACGGCCTCCGTCCACGCGAGCGCTGCGCGCTCCCTTTCGCTGTAGACGTTCGCGTCGCACCAGGCCGAGAGCAGATAGAGCCGCTGCTCGGTCTCCCCGTTCGCACGCGCGTCCTTCGTATGCATGTCGAGGCAGTAGCCGCAGCCGTTGATCTGCGACGCACGGATCTTCACGAGTTCGAGCAGCGCGGGCTCGAGGCCGCCGCGGCTTACGGCGGCGCCGAGGCCGAGCATCGCCTGATAGGCATCGCGATGTTTTACGGGATCGAAGGTCAGTCGGGCGTGCATCTCGCTTCTCCTTGCGTGGATGAGCTCTACACCCTCAAGACGCGCGGGCCGCGCCCGTTGTGACAGGGCGCGGCGGTCACGCCGGCGAGACGAGCGTCGAGATATCGGCGAACGACCTGAGCTTGTCCGGGTTCGCGATCGTGTAGTGCCGGTGAATGCGCTCGCCGTCGGTCTCGATCACGGCCACCGAATGCAGGCGGCCGTCGAAGTACTGAGCGAGGGCAGGCTCCCCGTTTGCGCGGACGATCCTTCTCCCGATCCGGTCGCCGCTTCGCTTCGCGACGGCATACCAGAGCCATGCGATGCGCTCGGCACCGTGCAGCGGCCGCCGCGCCGCGATGGCCTTGCCGCCGCCGTCGGAGATCAGGGTCGCGTCGGGCGCAAGCAGCGCCTTGAGCGCTTTCCTGTCCCCGCCGTTCGCCGCGTCGATGAACTTGCGCAGCATCTCCGTCCGGGTCTTGTCGTCGACGATGAAGCGTCGCCGCTTCGCCGTGACCCGCTCGCGTGCGCGGTGCACCATCTGCCGGCAGGCTGCCTCCGACTTCCCGAGCATCGCGGCGACGTCCGCATAGTCCTCGTCGAGGATGTCGTGGAGCAGAAACGCGGCGCGCTCGTTCGGCGATAACGTCTCGAGCAGGACGAGGAACGCGATGGAGAGATCGCCTTCGAGCTCCAATGCGGACTCGGGGCTCGGAACGTGCCGGTCCGACAACGGCTCGGGCAACCACGGCCCGACGTAGGCCTCGCGCTCGATCCGCGCCCGCCTCAGGCGGTCGATCGACAGCCGCGTCACGACGGTAGTGAGCCACGCCTGAGGCGAATCGAGCTCGGAGATGTCGACCGAGCGCCAGCGCAGATACGCGTCCTGCAGCACGTCCTCCGCGTCGGCCATCACGCACAGCATGCGGTACGCGAGGCCGAGCAGCCGCGGGCGTTGCTCGTCGAAGAGGCGTGTGCGCTCGTCCATCCCGGACCTCCTGTCAGGGTCAGTGTGCACGATAGACGATCGAGACGCCCGGGTTGTGACGGCGGCCCGCGTCTGCCCGCCGGCCGCCGCGAAGGGCCTAGCCCGGCTTGCGCCGCCCGCCGCCGTGGTACGATGCGAGGGGTTCGATAGCTCGAGCAGCGCAACGGAGTGGTTCCGTCGAAGACCTCCCCGCCGGCGAGCACGCGCCGATGACGCGCGACAATCGCCGTACACCGGATCGCCGACGCCGCAGTCTCGTTTGGACGATCCTGCTCGTTGCCGTCGCATCCTGCGCCGGTATGCCGAACCGCGATCCGCTGAACGTGAGCGTCGCGTCGATCGAGCCGTTGCCCGGCGAGGGCATGGAGCTGAGCTTCTCGGTCAGGCTCCGAATTCAGAACCCGAATGACATGGCGGTGGCGTACTCCGGCGCAGCGTTGTGGCTCGACCTGAACGGCCGCCGGCTTGCGAGCGGCGTCACGGACAGCGCCGGCACGGTGCCGCGATATGGCGAGGTCATCATGACGATACCGGTCACGATCTCCGCCTTCGACATGGCTCGCCAGGTATTCGC
>CAZKNH010000293.1:0-2649 GCA_964553875.1 uncultured Gammaproteobacteria bacterium
TCCTCTACCACGTCGTGCTACTGCTGCGTGTGCGCGGGCTCCGCCTCGAGGACGTAGTGGCCGAGCTCGAGCGGCGCCACCGCTGACCGAGAATCGTCGGCGGCCGAAATCGTGTGAGACACCTTTTTCCGACACGACGATCCGGCATGTCTGGCGGCTTGCGGCGGAATGTCGGTAAAAGGTGTCTGACACGATCTTCTAGTTCGCGGGCTCGAGCCTGAGCAGCGAGCCTGGGTTCTCGTCGGTCAACACGTACAGCAAGCCGTCGGGACCCGGGCGCACGTCTCGGATCCGCTGACGGAGCTCGATCAGGATCGGCTCGCGCTGGATCGGCTGGCCGAGATCGTTGAACGTGATACGTTGGATGTGACCCGTCCAGCTCACCCTCCCCTGCATCATCGCCCCGACGAACGCATTGCCCCGCCAGGCCGGGAAGCGGTCGCCGCTGTAGAACGACAATCCCGAGATCGCGATCGACGGCACCCAATAGAGAAGCGGCGGCTCGAGCCCGTCGCGCGACGTTTCGTCGCTGATCGTCGTGCCGTCGTAGTCTTTGCCGTATGTTACGAGCGGCCAGCCGTAATTGCGGCCCGCGAGGATCACGTTGATCTCGTCGCCGCCGAGCGGGCCGTGCTCGTTCTCCCAGATGGCGCCGGTGTCGGGGTGCACGGCGAGCCCCTGCGGGCTCCGGTGGCCATACGAATAAATCTCGGGCAGCCACCCGTCACACCCGACGAACGGGTTGTCGTCGGGCACCGAGCCGTCCTCGCGCAGACGCAGCACCTTGCCGCCGTGCACGCTGCCGTCTTGCGCACGCTCCTGCTCCTGCCGCTCGCCGACGGTGAGGTACAGGTGCCGGTCGGGGCCGAACACCATGCGGCCGCCGAAATTCGTCGGCGACCGGCTCCAGTTCTCCGCGACGAAGATCTCCTCGACGTCCGCGAGCGTCACGCCGTCGAACCGGGCGCGCGCGACGGCCGTCGTCGACAGCCCGTCATCGCGCCCCTTCGAGTAGCTGAGATAGAGCAGCCGGTTCTCGGCGAAGTCCGCATGCAGCAGCACGTCGAGCAGGCCGCCGAGCACGGTGATGTGCACCTGCGGGACGTTCGCGATCGGCTCCGGATCGAGCACGCCGTCGCGCACGATGCGAAGCCGCCCGGCGCGCTCGGTGATCAGGATGTCGCCGCCCGGCAGAAACGCGAGGCTCCACGGATTCGCGAGCCCGCCTGCAATCTCGTCTACGAGGATCGCGTAGTCCACGCTCCGCACGACGGTGGGTAGCGGCGGCCACGGCGGCGAGTCGCGCAGCACCTGTGCTCCGGTCTCCGACCATGGGAATCCCGCGAGCGCTGCGGCCGCGGTGATGCCCGCCGCAACGAACCGGAAACGACGCATCCACTCCTCCCGTTGCGTTCCGATGCCGACCGGCGCCTGTCCGGCACCGTTCCGCATGCGGTCAAATACCGCCGAATGGATCGAGGCCGCCGGGCTGCTGCATGAAGCCGACCTGCCCCTCGAACTCGCCGGCGACGGCGAGCCGCCCGTCGACGACCTTGAGCGGCAGCGCGGCAAGCGGCCACGGTGCCGGGCCCCCGATGACCCGCGCACCGTCCTTCGGGTCGAACTCCGACTCGTGGCACGGACACCTGAAGCGGCGCACGTCGCCGTACCAGTCCGTGACGTCGCAGCCGGTATGCGTGCAGACGCCGGAATACGCGACGATGCCGTCGATGGAGCGGGCGCGCGTATCCGTTGCGAGCTCGGCCGGATCGAGCCGGACGACGATGACCTGGTTGAGCCGCGATCCGTTCCGCACGACGCCGGTCGCCGGATCCTGCGGATAGGCGAAGATCTGCTTCGCGCCGACCTCGAGATCGTCGGGCGCGATCGGCTGCCCGGCGCGCGCGCCGAACGCGACGACGAGCCAATCGTCCTTCCGAGGCGGGGCGGACTCCTCACCGTCGGCCGCAGCAAGACGCGGGAAACCGACGCCGACGGCAATCACTTTGAGCAGACTTCGGCGCCGGCAGCGGCACGCGGGCCGCGAAACGGTGGACTCGGTCATAGGCGTCGTCGATCCCTTCGGACTGCCGCGATTGTGCGGGCACGACGACGATCGCACAACCGGGAAACCGAGACCAGCGCGCGCCCCGGAGCGCGTGACCTCGCCCGACCGCGCGGCGGCGCGTGCTAGATCACGACCTCTTCCGCCGGCTCGCGCAGGTTATAGCGCGAGCTCATCGCGTAGCCGTACGCGCCCGCATTCGCGATCAGCAGCACGTCCCCTTCCTTCGTGACCGGCATCAGCCGATCCGAGCCGAGCCGGTCGCCGGTCTCGCAGATCGGTCCGACGACGGTCACGACCTCGGTGGCCGCCTCGCCGAGGCGCGTCAGGTTCGTGATCTCGTGGTAAGCGCCGTAGAGCGCCGGCCGGATCAGGCTGTTCATGCCGGTGCTGACGCCGACGTACTGCACGTCGCCCTTGCCCTTCGTCTGCGTGACGCGCGCGAGCAGCACGCCCGCCTGCGCGATGATGTAGCGGCCAGGCTCGATCCAGATCTCGCGCGCGCCGCACGCCTCCTTGACCTCGCCGAGCCGCCGATCGAGCGCGTCGAGGTCGAGCGGACGCTGCCCCGGCCGCTCCGGCAC
>CAZKNH010000294.1:0-2632 GCA_964553875.1 uncultured Gammaproteobacteria bacterium
ACACGGGGCACCTGACACGACTTTGGAATTGCGCCGCGCGGCCGACGCCGGTTCGAGCGTAGAATGCGACTGGTTTCTGGAGGTTCATTGATGAGCAAGACCGCAACCCTGAGCTACGACGGCAAGAGCGTCGAGCTGCCCCTCGTCGTCGGCACGGAGAACGAAACCGCGATCGACATCACCTCGCTTCGCTCGCGCACGGGGCTCATTACGCTCGACAGCGGGTACGCGAACACGGGCGCCTGCAAGAGCGCGATCACGTTCATCGACGGGGACCGGGGAATCCTGCGGTACCGGGGCTACCCGATCGAGGAGCTCGCCGTGAAGTCGACGTTCGTCGAGACGGCCTACCTCCTGATCTTCGGCGAGCTGCCCACCGCCCAGCAGCTCAAGGACTTCCGGGCGCTGCTCGTCGAGCACGAGCTGATCCACGAGGACATGCGCCATCACTTCGACGGCTTCCCGCCGAACTCGCCGCCGATGGCAATCCTCTCCGCGATGATCAACGCGCTCGGCTGCTTCCAGCCGCAGTTCATGCAGCCCGAGGACAACGACCACTTCATGGAGCCGGCGGCGCGGCTGATGAGCAAGGTGCGGACGATCGCCGCGGCGAGCTACAGGAAGTCGATCGGCAAGCCGATGAACTATCCGCGGCCCGACCTGCGGTACACGGCGAACTTCCTGCACATGCTGTTCTCGAACCCGCACAGGCTCTACGAGCCGGACGACGTCGTCGTCGACGCGCTCGACCGGCTGCTGCTGCTCCATGCCGACCACGAGCAGAACTGCTCGACGTCGACGGTCCGGATGGTCGGCTCGTCGCACGCGAACCTCTACGCGTCGGTCGCCGCCGGCGTGTGCGCGCTCTGGGGACCGCTGCACGGCGGAGCGAACGTCGCCGTGATCGAGATGCTGACGCAGCTGCTCGAGAGCGGCGAGAAGCTCGAGAAGTTCATCGAGCGGGTCAAGAGCCGCGACTCGGGCGTCCGGCTCATGGGTTTCGGTCATCGGGTCTACAAGAACTTCGATCCTCGCGCGAAGATCATCAAGGCGGCGTGCGACGCGCTGCTCGAGAAGCTCGGCATCCACGACCCGCTGCTCGACCTCGCCGTGCGGCTCGAGGAGGTCGCCCTGTCGGATCCCTACTTCATCGAGCGTAAGCTCTACCCGAACGTCGACTACTACAGCGGGATCATCATGCGGGCGATCGGCATCCCGACGAACATGTTCACGGTGATCTTCGCGATCGGCCGTCTGCCCGGCTGGATCGCGCATTGGCGCGAGGTCCGGATCGGCGACTCGCGGATCGACCGGCCGCGGCAGGTGTACGTCGGGCCCACACAGCGGGCGTACGTGCCGATCGACCAGCGCGGTTGAGCCGCGCGGTGCTCCGCCGACGGCGCGGCGCCCGAATCGGGCGCCGCGGCGGCCTGCCGCGCCGGACATGGTCCGACGCGACGTCTACTCCTTTAGCGTGTGATCCGGGTTCTCCGGCCGGCAACCGAACGGCTGGATCGTCAGGTCGCTCGGTGCGTACTCGGCCACGGCCGTGTCGAACGGCCGCGTGAAGAACTTCGGATCGTCGTGATCGATCTCGACGATCAGCCGCTGCGATTCCGCATCGAACCGAATCCGTTCGACGGTCGTCAGCGCATCCGAATGCAGGAGCCCCCGCGTCGGCTGCCCCGGCTGCTCGACGTACTGATTCAGAACGCCCTCGGCGTAGTTCGCCGTCTCGATGACGAGCGTGTCCCCTTCGAAGCGGCCGATCGAGTGGCCGAGGGTCGTGCGCGGACCGTCCGCCGGGTGCTCGGTGAGGTCGAGATGGACGATCCGTTCGACATCCATCCATTCGTGACGCAGGATCACCCGGTTGCCGTCGCGGACGATCTCCAGCGGCGTACCCGGCGCGAACCAGACGCGTCGGATCGCGACGGGATCGCAGCGAAACGTCGGGTCGTCGACGAATGGATCGTACGCCGCGACGGCCGCCTCGCCCGCGGGCGTCAGGTAAGTCATCATCGGCTGCGGCCCGCTCGTCGACCGGTTCGCAGGAACGAGCAGCCATGTGCCGTAGATGTCGTGCCGCTCGGGCTGCGGCCGCGACGCCGCGGCGGAGCGGGCGCCTGCGCCCGGTCCGTTCACGTTCAAGACGCGGCCGTCCGCGAGCTCGACCGTGTTGAAGAAGCACATGTACGGATCGCGGCGCGCCTGCGAGCCGGTCACGGTGATGCGCTCGCCCGGCGCGAGCATCGAGCGGTGGATGCCGTTCCGCTCGAGCTGCGTGACGCCGTGCGATTCGCAGACGTACTTCCGCGTGCGGCCGTTCTCGTCGACGGCTTCGATATGCACGTACGCATGCGGGTTGCGCGGCTCGAAGTCGACCACGGTCCCGCTGATGACGACGGGCTTGTCCGCGTCGAAATGCGGCGCGAAGCTGTGATGGGCGGCCGCGGTCGACGCGGCCGAGATGCCGAGCAAGCAACCGAGCCCGGCGACGACGCGAGATTGCATGTCTCCCCCTCCTCTACTCGAAACGGCCGGCGCTCGGCCCTACTCGCTCCTGACGCGCCTCGAGATCAGCCATTCGCCGTCGCGCTTCACGAGCTCGTCCTCGTAGCGCCCGATCGCC
>CAZKNH010000295.1:0-2585 GCA_964553875.1 uncultured Gammaproteobacteria bacterium
TGATCACGCGGTTCAGCAGGTTCTCGATGCTCCACGCGAACTCGCCGATCATCTGCGCACCGACCATCCGGCCGCTGCCCTTCAGCGTGTGGAACGACCTGCGCACCGAGATCAGCGCATCGGAGTCTTCCGGCCGCTCGGCCCAGATCGGCAGGAACCGCGCGATGCTCGCGATCTCCTCCTTCGCTTCCTCGATGAAGAGCTCGAGGAGATCGGGATCGGACCGCTCCTCGTCGACCTCCATCACGGGCGGTGGGGCCTTCGGCGCCTTCTTCGGCGGAGACTCCACGGCGGCCGGCGCCGGCGCCGCGGCCTTCGCGGTCGGCAGCGCCTCGAGGAGATCGAGGCAGCGGCTCGCGTTGTCGAGCATGTACCACGGGTCGCTCCGCCCGCGGCTGATCGTCTCCATGTAGTACTCGACGGCGACGACGGCATCCGCCAGCCGCTCGAGGTACTCGGGCTTCAACGCCTTGCTGCCCGGACCGAGCCGCGTCTCGATCACTGCACCGATGCGCTCGACGATCGTCACGGCACGGGTCTTGCTGAGCATCAAGAGCCCCGCCATGATCCCCCTGAGCTGCGGCTTCACCGGCTCGAGCACGCGGCGGTCGTCCGGCTTCTCGACGAACTGCGTGACCGCTTCCTTGACCTTCGTCAGGTTGACGAGACACTCGCCGATCACCGCCTGCGTGACATGGCGGTACTGCAACTCGGCGTCGCTCTCGGCCGCTCCCGGGGCATCGCCGCCCGGCACGATCGCGCGGATCAGCTCGCGATCGAGCGTATCCTCGACGTCGAGGAGCGTCGCCGCGATCTTCTCGAGCGCGAGCGGACTCTCGATCTTGCGGCTCCCGACGAGCGCGTTCAGCTCGCGCGCCTCGCGCTGAATCTCCGCCCTCGCCCGCTCGAGCCCGAGCACGCCGAGCGTATCGGCGATCTTCTTCAGCATGTCGAGCTGCGGCTTCAGCTGCTCGACGTCCTCCATGCCGGTGCGCACGAAGATGTCGAGCGCGTCCTTCACGGACGACAGATCCTCCTTGATCGCCTTCGCGACCGTGCGCATCAGCTTGACGCTCGGCCCCGCGAGGCTCTCGCGGGCCTCGGCGAGCTGCGACTCGGGCGGCACCGCCTCGTCGAGCCGATAAAGCTCGCGGATCTGCCGGAGCCGCTCATCGCCGTCGCCGGCCCGCGCGACGTAATAGAGGAGGCTGTTCAGCAGCTCGACCGGAGGCGACTCGACGAAGGCGGCCTCGCCGCCGTCGATCAACCGTTTGAGCTGCCTGTCCGCCTGCCCGACGAGACGCTTCAGGTTCACGGTCGGCTCGAGCTGACCGCCTCTGAGCGCGCCGAGCACGCCGGTCAGCACGAACCAGAGCTGACGAACCGCCTCGGTCGACGCGGCGTTCTCGAGCGCGCCGCTGATCTGGATCAGCCGCTCGAGGTGCTGCGGCGCCTCATGGCCGCGGATCCACTGGAGCAGCGCCGATTGGAACGCGGGTCTCAATCTCCGCGCCGTCATCTGGAACCGACGGCTCGACTCGACGTCGACCGCGGCCTGCGGCTTCGACGCGAGGTGACGCTCGAACGGACCCGCGTTCAGGAGCAGCAGCGAGCCCTCCGACAGGACCGGCTCGCCGCGCACCTGGCGGAGATCGTTCAAGAGCGGCAGCAGCACGAGTGCGATGTCGCGCCCGCCGCCCGTCACGCGTTCGAGGTACGCGGGCAGCTGCACCATCGCCCGGGTCAGCGCCTCGAGACCGGCGTCGACCTGCTCCTGCTCCTTGCATGCGCGCACGTGGCGGCACGTCCGCTCCATCTCCTCGGCGAGCATGCCCGCGCCATTGAGCTCGATGATCTTCAACGCGCCCTGCGCGAGGTGGAGCAGGTCCGCGGCGCGGTCGAGCGCGTCGCGCCCGGCGTTGCCCTCGACGAAGTCCTCGAGCTCCCGGCGTGCCGTCTCGAGCGTATTGCCGATCTCGCGGCTGACGAGATCGAGCGAATGCGCCGCGAGATCGTTCCTCGACTCGGCTTCGGTGGACATCGATGCGCTCATCCCGATCGCCTGCGCGGCTCGGTCCGGGCGGTGGAAGCAGCCCGCGCGGCCGCGGCACCGGCGGCCGCGGGCACGGGATCCTCGACGCGAGGCGCCCGAGCGGCCTCGAGCGCGGCCGCGATCCGCGCCTGGCTCAGAACGCTCGTGCCGGTCGTGTCGTCGGGCAGCGTGAACCCGCTGACGCTCTCGCGAAGCTGAGACGCGAGCTCGGACAGCTTGCTGATCGCGGCGGAGGCCGCGTTCGTCGACTCGGTCGCCTTCGCGCTGATCTCGCGCAAGACCCGCATCGACTCGGTGATCGCGGCGGTCGCGCGCGTCTGCTCGCGCGCCGAGCTCGAGATGTTCTGCACGAGGCTCGCGATCTGGTGCGACACCTGCTCGATCTCGTCGAGCGCGGCGCCGGCGTTCTCGGCGAGGAGCGCGCCGCCGACGACGTCCGTCGTGCTGCGCTCCATCGACACGACCGCCTCGTTCGTGTCCGACTGGATCGTGCGCACGAGCACCTCGATCTTGCGCGTCGCGGCCGTCGAGC
>CAZKNH010000296.1:0-2575 GCA_964553875.1 uncultured Gammaproteobacteria bacterium
CTTGCTCGGCGCGTTTGTATTCGGGACTCAAATTCGCCGGCATCGTTCGCGCGTCGGTGTCGTCGTATCGGAATCCAGTCGTTCAATGAGCATCGGACGCTTTCGATTATGCCGGAGGGCGGCTGAACCGCGGAGCGGGGAGCGGCCGCGATGAGCATCCATCCTTCGTCGGTCGTGTCGGACGAGGCCGAGATCTCGCCGGATGCCGAGATCGGACCGTTCTGCGTGATCACGGGCCGCGTGCGGATCGGCGCCGGCACCGTCGTCGAGTCGCACGCACGGATCGGCAGCCGCTACGGCAGCGTGACGATCGGCGAGCGCAATCTCATCCAGAGCGGTGCGATGCTCGGCGGGCCGCCGCAGGACCTGAGCTACGAGGACAACTTCGACGCCGCGCTCGTCATCGGCGACGGCAACCGCATCGGCGAGTACGTGACGATCAATCTCGGCACGCGCAAGGGCGGCGGCACGACGCGGCTCGGCAACGACAACTTCGTGATGGCGTACTGTCACGTCGGTCACGACTGCCAGCTCGGCAACGGCATCGTTCTGACGAACCTTTGTCAGCTCGCGGGACACGTCGAGATCGGCGACAAAGCGATCCTGTCCGGGCACTCGGGCGCATCGCAGTTCGTGCGGATCGGCGCGTACGCGTTCCTCGCCGGCGGCTCGTACGCGAACAAGGACATTCCGCCGTTCGCGATCGCCGAGGGCTATTGGGCGACGCTGCGCGCGACGAATCGCGTCGGCCTCAAGCGGGCAGGCTTCGACCTCGAAGAGCGGCGCAACATCGAGCGGGCGATGCGCTTCCTGCTCGACGGCGCGCTCACGGTGCGCGACGTCGTCGCGCGGATCCGCGAGGAGTGCACGCCAAGCCCGCAGATCGAGCGGCTCGTGACGTTCCTCGAGACGTCCGAGCGCGGGATCGCGCGACGATGAGCCGCGTTCGCGTCGCCGTCGTCGGGACGGGCTATCTCGGACGTTTCCACGCGCAGAAGTACGCGGTCCTGCCGCTCGCGGAGCTCGTGGCCGTCTGCGACATCGACGAGCATGCCGGGCGCGCCGCGGCCGAAGCCGTCGGCACCACGTACGTCGCGGATCATCGCGACCTCGTCGGCCGTGTCGACGCGGTAACGATCGCCGCGACGACGAGCGCGCATTTCGAGCTCGCGCGGTTCTTCCTCGAGCACGACGTGCACGTCCTCGTCGAAAAGCCGATGACGCGCACCGCGGAGGAGGCACGGCTTTTGACGGAGCTCGCGGAGGCGAGGGGCTTGAAGCTTCAGGTCGGGCACGTCGAGCGATTCAACCCTGCGTTCCTGTCCGCCCGCGAGACCCTGACCGACATCGACTTCATCGAATGTCACCGGCTCGCGCCGTTCAAGCCCCGCGGCGCCGACGTCGACGTCGTCCTCGACCTGATGATCCATGATCTCGACGTGATGCTGTCGCTCGTCGAGTCGAAGCCGGCGAGCGTTTCGGCGGTCGGCACCGGCGTATTGACGGATTCGGTCGATATCGCGAACGCGCGCATCGAGTTCGAGAGCGGCGCGATCGCGAACGTCACGGCGTCGCGCGTATCGACGAGCGCGCAGCGTCGGTTCCGCGTCTTTCAGCAGAGCCAGTACGTATCGATCGACTTCGGCGAGGGCGAAGTGCGGCGGGTGCGGCCGTCGATCGGCTGGCGCGACGGAGAGCCGCTCGAGGTCGCGCGCTGGAGCCTCGACAAGGGCGACGCACTGCTCGCGGAGACCGAGTCGTTCCTCGACGCGATCGTGCACGATCGCCCGTGCGCCGTGTCGGGCCGCGACGGCGTCGCCGCGCTCGAGCTGGCCGAGGCGATCATCGCGGACATCACGCGCCGCGCGGCGCAGCGGCGGCGCTGAGCGCGGAAAATGGGGTCAGACCCCATTTTTCACCGCGTCCTCGAATCGGGTGCCCGACCCGAGGGAAAAATGGGGTCTGACCCCCATTTTCGGCCGCCCCGCTTCCGCGGTCAGACGCGGCCTTCGAGCCCGAGCTCCTTGATCTTGCGGGTCAACGTGTTCCGGCCCCAGCCGAGCAGCTTCGCCGCCTCGAGCCGCTTGCCGCGCGCGCTCCGGAGCGCCGTCACGATCAGCGTCCGCTCGAAAGCGGGCAGCGCCTCGGACAGGAGCGGCTCCGGCGGCCCCGCCGCGAGCTGACCCTCGGCCCACTGCGCGAGCTCGGTCGTCCAGTCGGCGGCCGTGCCCCGCTCGGCGCCGCCGAGCTCGCTCGGCAGATCCTGCACGACGATCTCGCGGCCCGCGGCGGTAACCGTGAGCCTGCGGCACACGTTCACGAGCTCGCGAACGTTCCCCGGCCAGTCGTAGCGCATCATCACGTCGATGACCGGCTGGCTCAGCGTCTTCGGGGCGACGCCGAGCTCCGCCGCCGCGCGGTCGAGGTAGAAGCGTGCGAGCTGCGGGATGTCCTCGCGCCGATGCCTGAGCGGCGGCACCTCGATCCGCATCACGTTCAAGCGGTGATACAGGTCCTCGCGAAAGCGGCCCTGCTGGACCGCGAGCGCGAGATCCTGGTGCGTCGCGGCGATGAC
>CAZKNH010000297.1:0-2550 GCA_964553875.1 uncultured Gammaproteobacteria bacterium
CCGTCGTCAAGGACGGCGAGATCACGTGGCCGCCGCCTCCGCCGAAGATCTCGGCCGCGCCGCCGAAGCCTTCGCAGGCCGCCAGGGCAGCAGAGCCCGCGGCGGAGAAGAAGCCCGCGCCCAAGTGGCTCGGGCCCGCCGTGACGTTCGGGCTCGGCGCGCTCGCGCTTCTCGTCGTCGGGCTCTTCGCGCCGCCTTCGTTCATGCAGCACTTCACGGTGTTCGTGCTCGCGTGCTTCGTCGGCTACATGGTGATCTGGAACGTGACGCCGGCGCTCCACACGCCGCTGATGAGCGTCACGAACGCGATCTCGAGCATCATCATCATCGGCGCGCTGCTTCAGATCAGCTCGCCGGAGCCGGCGATCAAGTGGTCGGCGTTCGTCGCGGTGCTGATCACGGCCGTCAACATCGCCGGCGGTTTCGCGGTCACGCGCCGCATGCTCGCGATGTTCCGTAAGTAGGAGACCGCCGATGAATGGACTCGTCACTGCCGCCTACATCGGCGCAACCGTCCTGTTCATCCTCGCGCTCGGAGGCTTGAGCCATCAGGAGACGGCGCGGCGCGGCAACCTCTACGGCATGCTCGGCATGGGGCTCGCGCTCGTCGCGACGTTCTTCGGTGTCGTCACCGCGAACTACGGGATCCTGATCCTCGCGCTCGTCGTCGGCGGCGCGTTCGGCCTCGTGCTCGCGAGACGCGTGCAGATGACGCAGATGCCCGAGCTCGTCGCGATCCTGCACAGCCTCGTCGGGCTCGCGGCCGTGCTGGTCGGCTTCGCGAACTTCATGGATCCGTCGACGCATTTCACGGGCGTCGAGAAGACGATCCACGACATCGAGACGTACCTCGGCATCCTGATCGGCGCCGTGACGTTCTCGGGGTCCGTCATCGCGTTCGGGAAGCTGAGCGGGAAGATCGGCGGCAAGCCCTTGCTGCTCCCGGCACGGCACTGGCTGAACCTCGGGCTCCTGATCGTCGCGATCTGGCTCGGCGGCTGGTTCCTCGGCACGTCCGACAGCGGCGCCGGCCTCGTTCCGCTCGTCCTGATGACGATCGTCGCGCTCCTCTTCGGCATCCATATGGTCGCGGCGATCGGCGGCGCGGACATGCCGGTCGTGATCTCGATGCTGAACAGCTACTCCGGGTGGGCCGCGTCGGCGACCGGGTTCATGCTCGGGAACGATCTCTTGATCGTGACCGGCGCGCTCGTCGGCTCGAGCGGCGCGATCCTGAGCTACATCATGTGCCGCGCGATGAACCGCAAGTTCCTCTCGGTGATCGCCGGCGGGTTCGGCACCGCGGGCGGTGCCGTGACGGCCGCGGCCGAGCAGGGCGAGGTGCGTTCGCTCGATCCGGCCGAGGCCGCGCAGATGCTCCTGGATGCGAAGCACGTCGTGATCGTGCCGGGCTACGGCATGGCGGTCGCGCAGGCGCAGCACGCCGTGTACGAGCTCACGAAAGAGCTCAAGGCGCGCGGCGTCGACGTGCGCTTCGCGATCCACCCGGTCGCGGGCCGCATGCCGGGGCACATGAACGTGCTGCTCGCGGAAGCGAACGTCCCGTACGACATCGTTCACGAGATGGACGAGATCAACGACGACTTCCCGAACGTCGACGTCTCGATCGTGATCGGCGCGAACGACATCGTGAACCCGTCGGCGCAGGAAGTGCCGGACAGCCCGATCGCCGGCATGCCGGTGCTCGAGGTCTGGAAGGGCAAGACGACGTTCGTGCTGAAGCGCAGCATGGCGACGGGCTATGCCGGCGTCGAGAATCCGCTGTTCTTCAAGGACAACACGTTCATGCTGTTCGGGGACGCGAGGGAGACGCTGACCGCGCTGATCAAGGCGTTGTAACGCGCCGCAGCCGGCGGGCGCGCCGCACCGCGGCCGACCCGCCGGCACGAGCCCCGGAGCCGCGCCCGCAGACGCCGACGCGTCTACGCCGAGCCGCCGGCTTGCCGGGAAATTTCAGGAAAGTTGCGGGAACGCGGCGCGGTCAGCGTGGTACATTCATTCGGCATACGCACGAAACACGGAGCGTTGCTGTGTCCCGTTCGGTTCTGATTCGCGCGTCGCACGCGTTCGGAAAAAGGTGTCTGACACGATTCTCGGCCGCCGCGCTGCTGCCGGCAGGGCTGCTGCTCGCGGGTTGCCAGCCGTCCGACGAGGAGCTCGCGGCCCGGCACGCCGAGACGATCGACCGGTTCTGCACCGACTGCCACAACGACCTGGACCGCGAATCCGACTTGACCCTCGAGCGCGTCGATCTCGCACGCGTGACGGAGGATCCGGGCCTTTGGGAGAAGGTGATCGTGAAGCTGCGCGGCAACCTGATGCCGCCGCCCGGCCGCCCGCGCCCGAAACCGGACGACGCGCAGGCGCTCGTCCAATATCTCGAAGCACGCCTCGATGCGGCCGCCGAGGCATACCCGGAGCCCGGCCACGTCGGCGTCCATCGGCTGAATCGCACCGAATACGGCAACGCGATCCGCGACCTGCTCGCGCTCGAGATCGATCCGGCCGAGTTCCTGCCGGCCGACGACG
>CAZKNH010000298.1:0-2534 GCA_964553875.1 uncultured Gammaproteobacteria bacterium
CCCACTCGGCGAGATCGGTGTAGTAGCCCTTGCGGCCGATCACGAGCGGCGCGAGAAGGCGGATGCGCCGTCCGCGGTACTTCGTCGCGAGCTTCGCAACGATCTCGCCGGCCGTCTGCACGTTGATCGGCACATCGCAATCGGGGCAATGCTGCACTCCGAGCTTCACGAACAGGAGGCGCAGGAAATGGTGAATCTCGGTCATCGTCCCGACGGTGCTCTTGCGTCCGCCGCGGCTCGTGCGCTGCTCGATCGCGACCGTCGGCGGGATGCCGTAGACGGCATCGACGTCCGCGCGCGACGCGGGCTCGACGAACTGACGCGCGTACGCATTCAGCGATTCGAGATAGCGCCGCTGTCCCTCGGCGAACAGGATGTCGAACGCGACCGTGCTCTTGCCGCTGCCGCTGACGCCCGTGATCACGGTCAGCTTGTCGCGCGGGATAGTGACATCGACGTTCTTCAGGTTGTGCTCGCGGGCATGCACGATCTCGATCGCGTCCGGGCGTGCGCGCTCGGCGTCCGGGACGGCAGGCACGGGCTCGCGAGCCTGCCCCGCACGCCGGGCGGACTGCGTCGAAACGGACTTCGGCGTGCTGTTTCTCGCGGCCCTGTATCGCGCGAGCACCTGGCCCGTGCGGCTCTCCGGCACCTTGACGATGTCGTCCGGCGTGCCGCACGCGACGACCTCGCCGCCGGCATCGCCGCCTTCCGGCCCGAGATCGATGACCCAATCGGCGACGTCGATCAGATCGAGGTGGTGCTCGATCAGCACGACGGTGTGCCCTTCGTCGAGCAGCTGCTCGAGCGCGCCGAGGAGCTTCGCGACGTCGGCGAAGTGAAGCCCGGTCGTCGGCTCGTCGAACAGGAAGAGCGTCCGCGATGCGCGCCGTCCGCCGCTGCGCGCGGCTGCGAGATGACTCGCGAGCTTCAAGCGCTGCGCCTCGCCGCCGGACAGCGTCGGCACCGGCTGCCCGAGCGCGATGTATTCGAGCCCCACCGCGACGAGCGGCTCGAGCCGCTTCACGACCTCGGGCACGTGCGCGAAGAACTCGACGGCCTCGGCGACCGTCATCTCGAGCACGTCCGCGATCGACTTGCCCGGCGCCTCGATGCCGGCTGCGCCGGGCCGCGCGAGCTTGACCTCGAGCACCTCGGGGCGATAGCGCTTGCCGTCGCACTCGCCGCAGCGCAGATACACGTCGCTCAGGAACTGCATCTCGACGTGCTCGAAGCCGTTGCCGTTGCAGACCGGGCACCGGCCGTTGCCGGAATTGAAGCTGAACGTGCCGGCCGTATAGCGGCGCTCGCGCGCGAGCGGCTCGGCGGCGAAGAGCTTGCGGATCGGCTCGAGGGCGCCGACGAAGCTCGCCGGGTTCGAGCGCGTCGTCTTGCCGATCGGCGACTGATCGACGAGCACGACGTCGCCGATCGCGTCCGCGCCGACGATCCGCCGATGACGGCCCGGATTCTCCTGCGGCCGCCCCCTGAGGCTCGCGAGGCCGCGATAGAGCACGTCCTCGACGAGCGTCGACTTGCCGGACCCGCTGACCCCGGTGATCGCGACGAGCCGCCCGAGCGGAATGCGCACGTCGATGTCTTTGAGGTTGTGCTCGGCGGCGCCCTCGACGACGAGCCAGCGGTGATCGTCCGTGACCGAACGGCGCGCTCGATCGGCGCCGATGCGCCGCTCGCCGCGCAGGTACGCCGCCGTCGTCGACGTGCCGCTCGCGATCAGCTCGCCCGGCGAGCCGTTGAATACGACGCGGCCGCCGTCGCGTCCCGGCCCGGGCCCGATATCGACGATGCGGTCCGCGGCGAGCATCACCTCGCCGTCGTGCTCGACGACGAGCAGCGTGTTGCCCGCATCGCGCAGCTTCTCGAGCACGCCGACCACGCGCCGCATGTCGCGCGCGTGCAGCCCGATGCTCGGCTCGTCGAGCACGAACAGCGTGTTGACGAGCGACGTGCCGAGCGCGGTCGTCAGGTTGATGCGCTGCACCTCGCCGCCCGACAACGTGCGCGATTGGCGATCCAGCGTCAGATACCCGAGCCCGACCTCGTTCAAATAGCCGAGACGGGTCACGATCTCGTCGAGAACGAGCTCCGCGGCGGCGGACAACGGAGTCTTGACGGCGGCGTCCTCGCCTTTCTCGCGCAGCCGCTCGAAGAACACGAGCGCGCGGTCGAGCGGCAAGAGCATCACGTCATGGATCGTGAGCCCGGGAAGCCGCGCAAAGGCATCGTCGTCGACCTCGAGGTTGCGCGGCTTGAAACGTGCGGCCGGCTGTACGACCGCCGAAGCGTCGTCGAGCGTCCCGAGCCGCCACAACAGCGACGCGGGCTTTAAGCGCGCGCCGTCGCATGCGGGACAAACGTCGTACGAGCGGTACTTCGACAACAGCACGCGGATATGCATCTTGTAGGCACGCCCCTCGAGCCACGCGAAGAACCGCTCGAGGCCGTACCACTTGCGCTCGCTCCACGAGCCCTCGCCGTCGATGACCCAGCTGCGCTCCTCGTCGGTCAGCTCG
>CAZKNH010000299.1:0-2491 GCA_964553875.1 uncultured Gammaproteobacteria bacterium
GGTGTTCCGGTTGGGGTAACCGGAACCAAGCCCGCTTAGGGAGGATAGCGGGGACGCCCTCATCGGACGTCTGCTGCATTAGTCAGGGGCCGTTGCGAAAAGTTCCGGGCGCCCGGCCCGAAAATTTTTCGCGACCGGCTGCTGGCCCCGCGGCCCGAGCCCCAAGGCCGCGAGTCGCCGACCGACGCCGCGCCCGGGCGGGTGACCGCGGGCGCGGCGCGGCGGCTTTGGGGGGGAGCGATCGCGTACGGTTCGCAGCAGCGCGTGGCTCGAGGAGGCCCTAATGAGCCTCGTCCCAGTTGCCGCCGATGCCGACATCGACCTTGAGCGGCACGTCGAGTTCCGCGGCGGACTCCATCAGTCCGACGACGGCCCGGGCCGTCTCCTCCGCGTGGTCCTCGCGGACCTCGAGGACGAGCTCGTCGTGGACCTGCATGATGAGCCGCGCGTCGACCCGCGACTCGGCGAGCCAGGCGTGGATCGCGAGCATCGCGCGCTTGATGATGTCCGCGGCGGTGCCCTGCATCGGCGCGTTGATCGCGCTGCGCTCGGCGTACTGCCTGCGCTGCGCGTTGCGTTCGTTGATCTCGGGCAGGTAGAGGCGGCGCCCGAACACGGTCGACACGTAGCCGTCGCGGCGGGCCTGCTCGCGCGTCTCGTCCATGTAGCGCTTCACACCGGGGTAGCGCTGGAAGTAGAGGTCGATGTAGCGCTGCGCGACGCCGCGCTCGACGCCGAGCTGACGCGCGAGGCCGAACGCGGACATCCCGTAGATCAGCCCGAAGTTGATCGCCTTCGCGGAGCGGCGCTGGTCCGCCGTGACTTCCGCGAGCGGCACATTGAAGACCTCCGCGGCCGTCGCGCGATGAATGTCCTCCCGCTCGGCGAACGCGGCGCGAAGCCGTTCGTCGCCGGAGAGGTGCGCCATGATTCTGAGCTCGATCTGCGAGTAGTCGGCCGCGAGCAGCTTGTAGCCGCGCTCGGCGATGAACGCCTGCCGGATCTTGCGTCCTTCGGGCGTGCGGATCGGGATGTTCTGCAGGTTCGGATCGGACGACGAGAGCCGTCCGGTCGCCGCCACCGCCTGGTGATACGACGTGTGGATCCGGCCGGTTCGCGGATTGATCTCGCGCGGCAGCTTGTCCGTATATGTCGACTTGAGCTTCGCGAGCGCGCGATGCTCGAGGATCAGCCGCGGCAGGTCGTATGACACCGCGAGCTCGGCAAGGACGTTCTCGGCGGTCGACGGCTGGCCGCTCGGCGTCTTGCCGAGCACGGGCAGCGCGAGCCGCTCGTACAGCACCTCCTGCAGCTGTTTCGGCGAGCCGAGATTGAACGGGCCGCCGGCCGCGTCGTACGCCTCTTTCTCGATCCGGGCCATCGCTTCGGCGAGCTCGCGGCTCTGCCGTTCGAGCATCTTGGCGTCGACCTTGACGCCCGCTTCCTCCATCGCGAACAGCACCGCCGAGAGCGGCTGCTCGATGTCGACGTAGAGCCGCTCGAGCTTCGGGGTCTCGACGATGCGGGGCCAGAGCGCGTCGTGCGCGCGGAGCGCGACGTCGGCGCGCTCGGCCGCGTAGCGGCACGCATCGTCGACGCCGAGCTGGTCGAACGGGATCTGCTTCGCGCCGCGTCCGCAGACGTCCTCGAGCGTGACCGTGCGGATGCCGAGATACTTCGACGCGATCGAGTCGAGGTCGTGCCGCGTCGCGACCGAGTTCAGCACGTACGACTCGAGCATCGTGTCGTGGCGTACGCCGCGCAGCGTGATGCCGTGCCGCGCGAGCACGTGCAGAGCGCGCTTGCCGTCGTGCACGACCTTCGCCGCCGCGTCGGACTCGAGCCACGACCTGAGCCGCTCGAGCACCGCGTCGCGGTCGAGCTGCTCGGGCGCCTCGGTCGAACGGTGCGCGAGCGGGACGTACGCCGCTTCACCCGCCTCGATGGACAGCGCGAGCCCGACGAGCTGCGCGCGCATGTAGTCGGGATCGTCGCTCTCGATGGCGAGCCCGACGAGCGGCGACGCCGTGATGCGCTCGATCCACGCGTCGAGCTCTCTTTCGGTCAGGACCGTCTCGTAGCGGCGCGGCGCTTCGGGCTCGTCGGACGCGGGCACTGCGCCCGGCTCGGGCGACGGCAGGCGCCGCTTGATCAGCGAGAAGAGCTCGAGCCGCGTGTAGAGCTCGCGCAGGCCGTCGAGGTCCGGCGCCTTGACCTCGAGCTCGTCGATGTCGAACGGCAGCTCGCAGTCGCAGCGGATCTTCGCGAGCTCGCGGTAGAGCGGCAGATGCGGAATCGCTTCGCGCAGCCGCTCGCCGGCTTTCCCTTTGATCTCGTCCGCGTGCTCGATCAGCGCGTCGAGCGAGCCGTATTGCTCGAGCCACTTCGCGGCCGTCTTCGCACCGACCCCCTTGACGCCCGGGATGTTGTCGCTGCTGTCGCCGACGAGCGCGAGGTAGTCGACGATGAGCTCCGGGCCGACGCCGAACTT
>CAZKNH010000300.1:0-2457 GCA_964553875.1 uncultured Gammaproteobacteria bacterium
CGCTTCGCCTGCTCCCGCCAGAACCCTTCCGGATCCTCGATCGATTGCCGGTAGAGGGCCTCGTACTTGGCCTGGTCGATCCAGGCTCTTTTCGCCCAGTCCTCGGAGACCGGGTACAGCTTGTCGTCGCTCATGGGCCCGATGATAGTCCGGGCCGGCGGGGTTTTCAGCAGGGTGCGGAAGATTGTGTCGGGGAAAATTGTGTCAGACACCTTTTTCGGACGTGGCATCGAGATTTTCGATGGACGAAGCCGAAAAAGCTGTCTGACACAATTTCCCCCGCCCGCGTTACGCCGCCTCCATGTAGTGAACGCTGAAGAGCTCCCGCTCGTCCGTCCACACCCGAACCGGCTCGAACCCCGCGTCCCGCGCCATCGCCTGGAACCCGTCGATCGAGTACTTGTGCGAGTACTCCGTGATGATGAACTCGCCGTGGCGGAACGGGATTCGCCGGCCGGCGATCGTCACGACCTGGTCCGCTAGGCTCACGAGCCGCATCTCGATGCGTCCGTTCTCCTCGTCGTAGACGGCTTCGTGCCGGAACGCGCTGACGTCGAAGTTCGCGCCGAGCTCGCGGTTCAGCCGATGCAGCACGTTCAGGTTGAACTCGGCCGTGACTCCTTCGCTGTCGTTGTATGCCGCATGCAGAATTGCGGGGTCCTTCTCGAGATCGACGCCGATCAGGAGCGCCCCGTCGTCCTTCGCCTCGGCGCGCATCACCCCGAGCAGGTCGCGCGCTTCGCCGCGCGTGAAGTTGCCGATCGTCGAGCCTGGAAAGAACACGAGATTGCGGTCCGGCGTGACCGGGTGCGCCGGCAGCTCGAACGGCCGTGTGAAATCCGCGAACACCGGCTGGATGTGCACGTTCGGATAGTCGCGGGCGAGATCCTCGGCCTGTTTCAGCAGGTAGTCCGCGGAGATCTCGACCGGCACATACGCGGCAGGCTCGTCGAGCGCGTCGAGGAGCTGCCGCACCTTGAGGTTCGAGCCGGCACCGAACTCGATGACCGCGGCGCGCGGGCCGACGAGCTTCGCGACCTCGTCGAGATGCTCGGACATGATCGAGAGCTCCGTGCGCGTCGGGTAGTACTCGGGCAGCGTGCAGATGCGGTCGAAGAGCTCGGAGCCGCGTTCGTCGTAGAACCATTTCGGCGAGAGGTGCTTCTGAGCCGCGAGTAGCCCTTCGAGGATCTCGGCGAGCTGCTGCGCGAGATCAGGGATCGTTTCATTCGCCGTCGCGAGGCCGTTCAGTCCTTTCGCCATCGGATCGTCCTTTCCGGCGGAGCGCCGGCATTTGCCTGAGGGTCACGCGTCCTTTGCGAGCCTGAAGCCTAGGAACTGCCAGCGATCCTGGGGGTAGAAGAAGCTGCGGTACGTCGCACGGATGTGCTCGGCCCATGTCGCGCACGAGCCGCCGCGGACGACCATTTGATTGCACATGAATTTGCCGTTGTACTCGCCGAGCGATCCGGCGAGCGGCTTGAAGCCGGGGTAGGGGGCGTAGGGCGAGGCGGTCCATTCCCAGACGTCGCCGTAGAGCTGGCGGGGCTGCGGCGGGCCGTTTTCCCCGGGCGCGGTCTCTGTGCATGCCGCAGGGTGCAGCAGGCCCGAGTCGAGAAGATTGCCGGCGATGGGCTGCCCCGCGGCCGCGAGCTCCCACTCGGCTTCGGTCGGCAGGCGGGCGCCGGCCCAGCGCGCGAACGCATCCGCCTCGTAGTAACTGACGTGACAGACGGGTGCGTGCGGATCGATCGGGCGCCATCCGCCGAGCGTGAACTCCTGCTCGAGATCCTCGGACCAGTAGAGCGGGCGGTTCCAGCCCGAGTCGCGGATCAGTGCCCAGCCGTCTGAGAGCCAGAGCGCCGGGTCCGTGTAGCCGCCTTGATCGATGAAATCGCGGAACTCGGCGTTCGTGACGAGGCGGTTCGCGAGCGCGTGATCGTGTACGAGGGTCTGGTGGCGCGGTGTCTCGTTGTCGAAGCAGAACGTCTCGCCGGTCGCGCCGATCTCGAAGAGGCCGCCGAAGCGGGGGGTGAACGTGAGCGACGCGGCCGGCGCGGACGGTGGTTTAGGCAGCTCGGCGTACTTGGGTCCGAGCGGATTCGTGAAGAAGACGTGCTTGATGTCGGTCAACAGCAGCTCCTGGTGCTGCTGCTCGTGGTGGAGGCCGAGCTCGACGAGGAACGCGAACGCAGGGTCGTCCGCCCGGCGGACGATCAGCGAGCACATCGTTTCGTCGACGCGCGCGCGGTAGTCGCGGATTTCGGCGACCGTAGGTCTGCTCAAGAGTCCCCGCGCGGGCCGGCGGTACATCTCGCCGACCGTGTAGTAATAGGAGTTGAAGAGGTAGTGATAGCGCTCGTCGACGGGCTCGTAGCCTTCCGCGTGCTCGAGGAGGCAGAAGCGCTCGAAGAACCACGTGACGTGCGCGAGGTGCCACTTCGTCGGGCTGACCTC
>CAZKNH010000301.1:0-2412 GCA_964553875.1 uncultured Gammaproteobacteria bacterium
GCAAGCTCAAGGACGGCATGCTGCCGAAGGCCGCGGCGATCGAGAAGGCGCTCGCGGGCGGCGTGCGCCGCGTGCACGTGATCTCGTACGCGCTGCCGGACAGCCTCCTGCTCGAGGTCTTCACGAACGAGGGCACGGGCACGATGGTCGTTCAGGACATCGAGCACCTGACCCCGGCGGAGCAGCAGGCATGAAATTGGGGTCAGACCCCGTTTCTTGTGTCTACCGAGGGAAAAAATCGGGGTCAGAGCCCTTTTTCCCTCGATGGGCGTTACGGTCAGCTTCTAGCAGTCGGGGAAAAAGGGCTCTGACCCCGATTTTTTCACGGTCGTCGAGGGGCGCCTCCGGCCGTCCGGAAAATTGGGGTCTGACCCCGATTTCTTCTTCCCGCCATGGCTAGGCTTTGGGACAAGGGCCTGCCGCTCGACGAGCGGATCCTGCGCTTCACGGCCGGCGAGGATCACGTGCTCGACGAGCGGCTCGTCGAGTACGACGTCCGCGCGTCGATCGCGCACGCGCGGATGCTCGAGCAGCAGGGCCTGATCACGGCCGAGGACGGCGCCGCGATCCGCGAGGGGCTCGAGGCGCTCGCCGCGGCGCATGCGGCCGGCGAGTGGCAGATCACTCTCGAGGACGAAGACGTGCACGGGGCGCTCGAGGCGCGCTTGATCGAGCGGATCGGCGACGCCGGCGGCCGCGTGCATCTCGGCCGCTCGCGCAACGACCAGGTCCTGGTCGCGCTGCGCCTTTATCTAAAGGACGCCGTCGCGGCGCTCGCGGAACGTGCCGCCGACGTGATCCGCGCGCTCGACGAGCTCGCGGACACCCAGGGCGACATCGCGCTGCCGGGCTACACGCACATGCAGCCCGCGATGCCGAGCTCGGTGCGGCTCTGGGCAGGCGGCTTCGCGGCCGAGCTCCGCGACGACCGCGAGGGGCTCCTCCGCACGCTTGCACGGATCGATCTGAACCCGCTCGGCTCGGCGGCGGGCTACGGTGTGCCGAACCTGCCGCTCGATCGCGAAGCGACCCGCCGCGAGCTCGGCTTCGCACGCAACCACGAGCCGGTCACGGCCGTGCAGCTCTCGCGAGGCAAAGCCGAAGCGAGCGTGATCTTCGAGCTTTCGCTCCTCGTCGGCGACATCGGCCGGCTCGCGTCGGACCTGCTCCTCTTCTACACGGCGGAGTTCGCGTACGTGATGCTGCCGGTCGAGATGACGACCGGCTCGTCGATCATGCCGCAGAAACGCAACCCCGACGTCTTCGAGCTGCTGCGAAGCGCGCAGGCGACCCTCCAGGGCGCGCTCGTCGAGACGCTCGGCATCACCGCGAAGCTCTCGTCGGGCTACCACCGCGATCTTCAGCGGTTGAAGGCGCCGCTCTTCCGCAGCATCGATCTCGCGGAAGCGGTGCTCGAGATCACTGCGCATGCGCTGCGCGGCATCCGGTTCCGCCCGGAGAACATCCGCCTCGGCGACGAGCTCTATGCAGCGGCCCGCGCGAATCAGCTCGTGCTCGAGCAGGGACTGCCGTTCCGAGAGGCCTACCGCCGCGTCGCCGCGGAGCTCGCGGCGAAGAAGTCATGACGAGGAGGCATCCGAAACCGCGGAGCCGGCCGTCCGGGATCACGAGGACGGCGCCGGCGCTCCTCGCCGGCATCGCGCTCGCGGCGCTCGGAGCCTGCGGGCAGAAGGGGCCGCTCGTGCTGCCCGACGAGGCGGCGACGCGCGCACGCACGGCCCCGGCGCCTGGCCGAGCCGACGACGGCGCACGCGCGGACACCCGCAGCGCGGACAGCGGCGGGCGCACGACGGACGACGATGACGACGGAACGAAAGACGGAGCCGATGGCGGATAAGCCGCTCGTCCTCGTCGACGGCTCGTCGTACCTCTATCGCGCCTATCACGCGCTGCCGGACCTGTCGACGAAGGACGGCCAGCCGACCGGCGCGCTGCTCGGCGTGCTCAACATGGTCTACAAGCTGATCGACGAATACGCGCCGCAGCGGATGGCGGTCGTATTCGACGCGCCCGGCAAGACGTTTCGCGACGAGCTGTACGAGGACTACAAGGCCAATCGCCCGCCGATGCCGGACGCGCTCGGCGCGCAGATCGAGCCGCTGATCGACGCGATCCGCAAGATCGGCATTCCCGTCATCAGCGTGCCGGGCATCGAAGCGGACGACGTGATCGGCACGCTCGCGAAGCGCGCCGCCGACGCGGGCGTCCCGACGGTGATCTCGACGTCCGACAAAGACATGGCGCAGCTCGTCGACGGCCGTATCACGCTCGTCGACACGATGCCGCGGCCCGGCCGCGACGCGTCGCAGCCGATCGACGCGGCCGCGGTGAAGGCCAAGTTCGGCGTCGGCCCGGAGCTCATCGTCGACTACCTCGCGCTCGTCGGCGACA
>CAZKNH010000302.1:0-2403 GCA_964553875.1 uncultured Gammaproteobacteria bacterium
CGAGCGATAGGACCCCGAGATTGGACAATCGGCGCAAAGACGGGTACGAATGCCGGTTGGGTCTCCGAATACTCGATACCTGGTATTTGCGTGGCTGATATCAGCACAAGGGCATGAATCTCAGGCAGTTCGATTTGAACCTTCTGCTTGCGCTCGATGCGTTGCTGAAGGAAAAGAACGTCACGCGCGCGGCGGAGCGCTTGTTCATGAGTCAGCCCGCGATGAGCGGAATGCTCGCGAAGCTCCGGCAAGCGTTCGACGACGAGTTGCTCGTGCGGGTCGGCCGCAACCTCGAGCTGACCGAGTTCGCGGCCGGGATCGCCGACCGCGTGCATCGGTGCGTCCTCGAGATCGAGGAGTTGCTCGATTCGAAACCGAGCTTCTCTCCGCAGGACGAGAGCCGCTCCTTTTGCATCGCGGCGAGCGATTACGCGGTTCTGCTGCTATTCGGCCCGTTGATGCAGCGGCTGACCGAGGCCGCGCCCGGAATCTCGTTGCACTTCGTAAGGCTCGACGTCGAAGCCGGAGAGCGCATCGCGGCCGGAGAGATCGATTTCGGGATTCTCCCCGCGGAGCTCGAATTGCCGCTCCCTTCCATTCCGCTCTTCGAGGACGGCTGGGTCTGCGCCGCTTGGGCAGGCAACAAGTCGATCGGGGAGCGGCTGAGCCTCGAGGATTACCAGCAGCATCCGCATTTGTCTTTCAACATCTCCGATCCGGGTCATTTGTCGATGGCGGACGAGTATCTGTCTCGGCACGGGCCCGTTCCGCGGATCGCGGCGACGACGGGCAGCTTCACGGCCGCGCCGTTTCTGCTGCGAGGCACTCGGCTGCTGACGATCATGCCGAAGCGTCTCGGCGAACGGATGCAGCAGGCCGCGGATCTTCGCTTGCTCGAGCTGCCGTTCGACGTGCCGCCGCTGCGCGAGAAGCTCGCGTGGAATCCTCGCTTCACGTCGAGCCCCGCGCACGCGTGGCTGCGCGAGCAGATCGCAGAAGCTGCAAAGACGCTGTAAGAGCGGACATCGTCGCGTCGAATACCTCGCATCGGAGATTGTCATTTCCCCCGACGCAAGTTCGACGGCAGTATCTGCCCGAGCCCATTCGCGTAATGGGAGCGCGTTGGGGGAGATTGCATGCTTCGAACGGCAGCGGCTCGCCGTGCGGTGTACTCGTTCACGGCGGCTACGATTCTTACGGCGCAGCTCGACGGCGCTCGAGCTCAGGTTGCCGAGGCGGATGGCGGATCCGCCGAGGCGCGGATCGCAGCGCACATCGAGAACGCGCGGCAACTCGCCGGCGCGGATCTGACGGCGCCGTTCGAGTTCTTCTGCATTCCCGGCAACGCACGGCCGAACGACTTCTCGGCACCTCCGCTCGAGCCGGTCAAGCTGTTCGATAACCTCTACGCGCTCGGAAACTCCGAGACGGTCGTATACGCGATCACGACGTCGGAAGGCATCGTCCTGATCGACGCCGGAGTCGCAGCAGAGGTCGAGCCGGTGCTGCTTCCCGGGTTCGCGGCGCTCGGCCTCGATCCTGCGGACGTGAAGCTCGTGCTCCTGGGGCACGGTCACTCGGATCACTACGGCGGCGCGAGCCACTTTCAAACGCAATACGGTGCCCGAGTCGGCACGACCGAAGCGGACTGGCAAACGATCGCGGACGCGGTGGCTTCCGGCCGTCCGGGCAACACGCCCGCACCGACGCGCGATCTCGTCGTGCGCGAGGGCGAGCCGATCGTCGTCGGCGACACGACGATCACGCCGGTCGAGATTCCGGGGCACACGCCGGGGGCGTTGGCTTTCATCTTCCCGGTTTACGACGGGGAGACGCGCCACGTCGCCGGGCTTTTCGGCGGCACGGTGCTTGCGTCGGCGTTCACGCCGCCGGCGGGCCTCGCGCAATACATCGACTCGATTGCCCACTATCTCGACGTTGCCGCAAGAGAGGGCGTGGACGTCGAGATTCAGAATCACCCGATCTTCGACGACACGCCGGCGCGTCTCGCGGCGCTCGCGGCCCGCGCGCCGGGCGATCCGCACCCGTTCGTGATGGGCGCGGAGCGTTATCAGCGGTTCTGGCGAATCGTTTCGGAATGCATGCAGGCGGACATCGTCCGCAAGGCTACCAGGTGAGAACGATGCAACGTATCGGAATGCTCCTCGGCATCTCGCTTGCCGCGCTGTCGGCTCTGCCGGCGGCCGCGCATCACTCGTTCTCGGCCGTCTATCGCGCGGACGAGACGATAACGATCGAAGGAAAGGTCGCCCAGTTCCAGTTTCGGAACCCGCATTCGATCCTGCACGTGCTCGTGCCGGACGAATCGGGGGGAACGACGCGCTGGGCGATCGAATGGCAGGGCGCGAGCCAGCTCGGCGCGCGCGGCGTGACGGCGCAGAC
>CAZKNH010000303.1:0-2376 GCA_964553875.1 uncultured Gammaproteobacteria bacterium
CGTCAGCCGAACCGGCCCGTGATGTAGTCCTCGGTCAGCTTGTGGCGAGGATTCGTGAAGATCTCGTCGGTCGCGCCGACCTCGATCAGCCGGCCGAGATGGAAGTATGCCGTGCGTTGCGAGACGCGCGCCGCCTGCTGCATCGAGTGCGTGACGATCACGATCGCGTAGTTCTGCTTCAGCTCGTCGATCAGATCCTCGATCCGGGCCGTCGCGATCGGGTCGAGCGCCGAGCACGGCTCGTCCATCAGGATGACCTCGGGGCTCACGGCGATCGTGCGCGCGATGCAGAGCCGCTGCTGCTGCCCGCCCGATAGACCCGTGCCCGGCTCCTCGAGCCGGTCCTTGACCTCCGACCAGAGACCCGCGCGCTCGAGGCTCTTCTGCACGATCTCGTCGAGCTCGGCACGGTCACGCGCGAGCCCGTGGATCCGCGGCCCGTACGCGACGTTGTCGTAGATGGACTTCGGAAAAGGATTCGGCTTCTGGAATACCATGCCGACGCGCGCCCGCAGCATCACGACGTCCATCTGCTTCGCGTAGATGTCCTCGTCGTAGAGCTTGATCTCGCCGCTCACGCGCGCCGATTCGATCGTGTCGTTCATCCGGTTCAGGCAGCGCAGGAACGTCGACTTGCCGCAGCCCGACGGGCCGATCAGCGCGATGACCTCGTTGTTGCCGATGTCGAGGCTCACGTCCTGAATGGCCTGCTTCTCGCCGTAGAAAACGTTCACGTTGCGGGCCGTGATGATCGGGTTCGCCGCGCGGTAGTCGCCGACCGTGCGATAGGCGGGAGCCGGCGCAGCGGCGGGCGGCGCCTGCTCGGTCGCGGCGGTCGCCGTTTGAGGCATCGTTAGCATCGCAATCCACTCCAAGATCGGGTCGAGGCGCAGCTCACGCCGGGAACGCGACTGCCCGTTCCGGTCACCATCTCCGCTCGAAGCGCCTCCTCAGCAAGATCGCGGCGCCGTTCATCAGCACGAGGAACGCGAGCAGCACGAGGATCGCTGCGGACGTGCGCTCTACGAACGCGCGCTCCGGGCTGTCCGCCCACAGGAAGATCTGCACCGGCAGCGCGGACGACGGATCGAGCGGCGATTCAGGCACGTCGACGATGAACGCGACCATGCCGATCATCAGGAGCGGCGCGGATTCGCCGAGCGCGCGCGCCATGCCGATGATCGTGCCGGTCAGCATACCCGGCAGCGCGAGCGGCAGCACGTGGTGCAGCACGACCTGCATCTTCGACGCGCCGACGCCGAGCGCGGCCTCGCGGATCGACGGCGGCACGGCCTTGAGCGCCGCCCGCGACGCGATGATGATCACGGGCAGCGTCATCAGCGTCAGCACGAGGCCGCCGACGAGCGGCGCCGAGCGCGGCAAGCCGAAAATGTTGATGAAGAGCGCGAGCCCGAGCAGGCCGAACACGATCGACGGCACGGCGGCGAGATTGTTGATGTTGACCTCGATCAGGTCCGTCCAGCGATTTCGCGGCGCGAACTCCTCGAGGTACACCGCGGTCGCGACGCCGAGCGGGAACGAGAGCAGAAGCGTCACGAGGAGCATGAAGAACGAGCCGACGGTCGCGCTCCAGATGCCGGCGAGCTCGGGGTCGCGCGAGTCGCCCGACGTGAAGAAATAGCGGTTGAGCTTGAGTTCGACGCGGCCGTCGGCGGCGAGCGTATCGACCCAGCGAATCTGACGGTCCGAGAGCCGCCGCCCCGCCTCGGGTGCGTCCCGGTCGATGCGGCCCTTGACGAGCATATCGACGTCGTCATCGGCGAGGAGCCAGAAGCTCCGCGTTTGGCCGATCACCGCCGGGTCGTCGAGCACGAGCCTGCGAATCTCGAGGTCCGCGGCCGGGCTGATGAGCGCGTAGAGCTCGCGCACGTCGCGTCGTTCGGTGACGTCCGGGAAGCGCCGGTGCAGCGCGTCGCGGATCAGCTGCTGGTAGTTCGCCGTCTCGAGCGCAATCGGCTCGCGGCGGCCGTCGGGATCGATGCGCTCGGCGTCGAGCTCGATGTCGAGCAGGATCCGCGTCTGCACGAACGCGGTGTGCCCGTTGGCGATCAGGGTGACGAAGAACACCGCGAGGAAGCCGAGCCCGAAGAGGAGCGCCGCGAGCCCTAGGAGCCGGAAGCGCCGCTCGCGCCGGTAGCGACGCGCGAGCCCCTCGGCGACGCGTGCGCGCGTCGGCTGTGGCGGTCCGTTCGGCGTGTCGCCGCCGTTCATGTCGACCTCACTCATATTGCTCCCTGTAGCGCCGCACGACCTTGAGCGCGATCACGTTGAGCAGCAGCGTCACGAGGAACAGCACGAGCCCGAGCGCGAACGCGGCGAGCGTCTTCGCGCTGTCGAACTCCTGGTCGCCGACGA
>CAZKNH010000304.1:0-2359 GCA_964553875.1 uncultured Gammaproteobacteria bacterium
TGATCCTGACGTCGTTGTCGAGCGTCAGCATGATGTTGCTCGGCTTGATGTCGCGATGGATCACGCCGCGGCTGTGCGCGTAGTGCAGCGCCTTCGCGCACTTGAAGATGATCTCGACGACGTCCTCGATGCGGAGCAGGTTGTCGGGCTTGCAGTACGCGGCGAGCGTGCGAGCGCCGTGCACGTGCTCGGTCACGACATAGTAGCTGCCGTTCTCCTCGCCCGCGTCGTAGATCGGCAGGATGTTCGGGTGCTGCAGGCGCCCGACCATCTGCGCCTCGTTGAAGAACATCTTGCGCGTCACGCGGGCGCGCTGCTCGTCCTCCATGTTGTCGAGGTCGTACAGCTTGATCGCGACGTCGCGCCCGTAATAGGGATCGTGCGACAGGAACACCCGCCCGGTGCTGCCCTGACCGACCTCGTTGATCACGAGGTACTTGCCGATGCGTTCCGGCACACGGGGAGCCTGGCGCTTCCGTGCGCCGTGAGCAGTATTTGGCTGCGACATCTACTCGAGTGGACCGATAGCTACGGGCGTCACTGCGTCAGCAGGAGCCGCAGCGCCTCGAGACAGACCGCTGCATACACGCCTGCCATCAGGTCATCGAGCATAATGCCGAGCCCTCCGGCGATTCTGTGATCCAGATCGCGTATGGGCCAGGGCTTCCAGATGTCGAACAATCGAAAGAGAAGGAACGCCGGGACGAGCCAGAAAACGCCGTCGCCGTCGCCGAGCACGAGCGTCGCTGCGAGAAAGCCCACGATCTCGTCGAAAACGATCGATGGATGATCGTGAGTCGCGACTTTGCGCGCGCTCGCGCCGCAGACGAATATCCCGCCGACGAAGAGCGCCGCGACGATCGCGAGCCGGAACGCGAGCGGCAAGTCGAGCATGAGCCACGCGGGCACGAGCGCGACCACGGTGCCGGCCGTGCCCGGTGCACGCGGCGCGAGGCCCGCGCCGAAGCCGGTCGCGAGCCACTGCACCGGATCGCGCAGTGACGGACGCAGGCGCGCGTCGCTCATCTCCGCCACGTAAGGCTCACCTGCTCATTCGAAGTGGAGGTAGCCCGCTTGCGGCGAGATGCTCTGGCCGCCGCGGCGCCAGTCGATGCCTTTGCGGTCCGTGATCCGGCCGATCCGGCGCACCGGCGTGCCGCACGCCGCGAGCGCGTCGGCGATGCGGGCCCGTGCGTCCGGCGGAGCGGTGAAGCAGAGCTCGTAATCATCGCCGCCCGATAGCGCGAGCCGGAGCCCTTCGTCGGTGCCGAACGCGGCCACGAGCGCAGCAGACAGCGGCAACGCCTCGACGTCGATCTCGGCGCCGCAGCCGCTCGCATCGCAGATATGGGCGAGGTCCGAAGCGAGCCCGTCCGAGAGGTCGATCGCGGCCGTCGCGAGTCCCGCGAGCGCGCGCCCGGCATCGACCCGCGGCGTCGGCCGAAGGTAGCGCTCGACGAGAGCCGCGTCGGGGCCCGCCTCGTGGCGCCCCTCGGCGCTCGAGCCGCCGCGCACGGAGAGCCGCTCGAGCCCGCCCGCCGCATCGCCGAGCGTCCCGGTCACGTAGACGTCGTCGCCGCTTCGCGCGCCCCCTCGCGTGAGCGGCGATGTGCCGCCCGGGAAGTCGCCGGTCGCCTCGACGGTGATCGCGAGCGGCCCGCGCGTCAGATTGCCGCCGACGAGCGTCACGCCGTGACGGTCTGCGAGCCCGAAAAAGCCGCGGGCGAACGACTCGAGCCACGCGGCATCGGCGTCGGAGAGCGTCAGCGCGAGCGTCGCCCACCGCGGGCGCGCGCCCATCGCCGCGAGATCGCTCAAGCTCACCGCGAGCGCGCGATGGCCGATCGAATCGGGCGGTGCGTCCGGCAGGAAGTGCACGCCTTCGACCAGCGTGTCCACGGTGACGGCGATTCGCCCGTCGACCGAGAGCACGGCCGCGTCGTCGCCGACGCCGATCAGCACGTCGGGATCACGCGGCGGGCGCGCGAAGTAGCGGCGGATGACGTCGAACTCGTTCATCGTCGCGTCGAGCGCGTTCGGGTCATGCTCCGGGGCTTCCGCGAAACCCCTCCGATCTCGCCGCCTTGTCGAGGAGCGCGTTGATGAAGCGGAAGCTTTCGGCGGCGCCGTAGCGCTTCGCGAGCTCGACGGCCTCGTTGATCACGACCTTCGTCGGCACGTCCGGGCGATGTTTGAGCTCCGTCAGCGCGACGAGCAGGATCGAGCGGCCGACCGCGTCGAGCTGCTCGAGCGAACGCGCCGCGAACCGCGCGATCGCGCGGTCGAAGACCGGCGCCTCCTCGATCGCGAGAGCGAGCACCGTCCTGAAGTAGGGCCGGTCGCTCTTCGCGAATTCGGG
>CAZKNH010000305.1:0-2351 GCA_964553875.1 uncultured Gammaproteobacteria bacterium
CCTTCTTGACGATCACCGCGCAGTAGAGCCCGTACTTGCCGTCCTTCGACGGCAGTGTCCCCGGCACGACGACCGAGCCCGCGGGCACGCGGCCCTGCAGGATCTCGCCGGTTTCACGGTCGTAGATTCTCGTGCTCTGACCGATGTAGACGCCCATCGAGATCACGCTGCCGCGACCGACGATCACGCCCTCGACGATCTCGGAGCGTGCGCCGATGAAGCAGTCGTCCTCGATGATCGTGGGCGATGCCTGGAGCGGCTCGAGCACGCCGCCGATGCCGACGCCGCCCGAGAGATGCACGTTCTTGCCGATCTGCGCGCAGCTGCCGACCGTCGCCCACGTGTCGACCATCGTGCCGCGATCGACGTACGCGCCGATGTTCACGTACGACGGCATCAGCACGGCGTCGGGCGCGACGTATGCGCCGCGGCGGACGATCGCGTGCGGCACGACCCGCGTGCCGCTTTCCGCGAACGCCTCCGCGGTGTAGCCGGCGTACTTCAATGGCACCTTGTCGTAGAACTTCGTGTAGCCCGCGTCGACGACGCGATTCGGCTGGATGCGGAACGAGAGCAGAACGGCCTTCTTCAACCACTGATGCACGATCCACTCGCCGTCGCGCTTCTCGGCGACGCGCAAGGTTCCGGCGTCGAGACCGGCGATCGCCGTCTCGATCGCATCGCGCAGCTCCGCATCGACGCTCTGCGGCGTCAGCTCGCCGCGCCGCTCCCAGCCGGCCTCGATCACCGCGCTCAAGTCAGACATGGCCCACCTCTCGTATCCGTCCTGGACGGCGTGACTTTAGCGCATCGCGCCGCAAAGTGTGTGCCCGCGTTGATCCGATGCGTGCTGTCTCGCTGCATGCACGAGGCGTGAACATCGTCCGCGATCGCCGCGAATGGTAGTCACCACCATCTTGCAGCGCCTCGGGAACGGTTCTATCGTTCCGCCCTTCGCGAGCGGCTTTCGAGCTCGCAGAGTCCGGCTTTCGCGAGACGTTTCCATTGCGACGCCGGCCCCCCGATCTCTGCTCTCTTCAGCTTTTCTTCATCTTTTGCCTTTCGTCACTGCCTTTCGTCATCCACGTTGGTCGGAGGTACAAGTGATGTCGGCAACCATTAACACGTCATTGCTCGCGGCCGCGCTTTTCTCGATCTCCGCAACGCCCGCTTTCGGCCAACGGGCCGAATGCTCGACGTTGCCCGACCATGCGACACTGAAGGCCGCGCTCGACGCTGCGGTAGCGGCCGAGTCGAGCGGCTTGAACCTCGATATGTGGGCCACGCTCGTCGACCGCGACGGCATCGTGTGCGCCGTCGCGTTCTCCGGCGCAAACAGGGGCGCACAGTGGCCCGGCAGCCGCGTGATTTCGGCGCAGAAGGCGAATACCGCCAACGCGTTCAGCCTGGACGGCCTCGCGTTGTCGACGGCGAACCTCTACTCGGTAGTGCAGCCGGGCGGCAGCTTGTACGGTCTCCAGCACAGCAACCCGGTCAACACGACTGCGGCGTACATGGGCCCGCCGAGCAACTTCGGAACGGCCGAAGATCCGCTCGTCGGACAAGCCGTCGGCGGCGTGAACGTCTTCGGGGGCGGCCTCGGGCTCTACGACGGCGCAAGCATCGTCGGCGGTCTGGGCCTGAGCGGCGACACATCGTGCGCCGACCACATGATCGCGTGGCGCGTGCGCAGCAACCTCGGCCTCGACGTGTTCGGCGGAGTCGTGCAAGGGGTCAGCGGCGATCCCGAGCGTCCGGACAACATCGTCTACGACATCGAGCCGAACCCCGCGGGCGGGACCGGTGTCAGCGCCGGAGGCTTCGGGCATCCCGAATGCCCCAACACGGGTGACGAGACGGCGCTGCCGGCCGTGCATTAAACGTGCGGTAGAGGAGAGCCTCAGGTCCGCTCTTGCGCGGAGAGCGCCTGCCTCAGGCGCTCCTCGAGCCGCTTCGACCGCTCGTCGTCGAGCGGACGGCCGTCCTCGCCGGTCACGAAGAACACGTCCTCGGCGCGCTCGCCGATCGTCGCGATCTTCGCGTTCTGCAGCGCGACGTCCTCCTGCTCGAAGACTCTCGCGACCTGCAGCAAGAGCCCTGGCCTGTCGCCGGCGACGAGCTCGACGACCGTGCGCTCGTTGATCGGGTCCTGCGTGATCACGACCTCGACGGGCGTCGAGAACATCCGCACCTGCCGCGGCGCCCTGCGGCTCACCTTGAGCGGCGGCGCGTCGGAGCTCGACAGGATCTTGAGCAGCCGCTGACGGATCTCGGCGAGCCGCCGTTCTCCCGAGATCGGGCTGCCGTCGCTCTCGAGCACGCGGTACGTGTCGAGGTTCTGCGTCTCGGTC
>CAZKNH010000306.1:0-2345 GCA_964553875.1 uncultured Gammaproteobacteria bacterium
AATTGGGGTCTGACCCCGATTTTCCCCGATTTTCCTGAGAGACGCATCGTGAGCTCGTTCATCGCGATCTTCCTCGTCGACGCCGGTGGCTTCGTCTACCATCCTACGCGTATCAAGCGGAACCGGTATGACGACCAACACGACTGAAAAGATTTGGCACCCGGACGTCACGCTCGATCGCCTGCGCGATCGCCTGCACAACACGCTTCCGGAGCACATCGGCATCGAGCTGACCGAGCTCGGCCCGGACTACCTGACGGCCACGATGCCCGTCGATCACCGCACGTGCCAGCCGATGCGCATGCTGCATGGCGGCGCGTCCGTCGTGCTCGCCGAGACCATCGGCAGCCTCGCCGCGAACGCGGCCAATCACGACCCGACCCGTCGCTTCGTCGGACAGGAAATCAATGCGAATCACCTGCGTCCGGTCCCGGAAGGGTCGATCGTGACCGGCACGACACGGCCGGTGCACATCGGGCGATCGAGCCAGGTGTGGAGCATCGAGATCAAGAACGACCGCGGTCAGCTCGTCTGCGTCTCGCGGTTGACGATGGCCGCGATCCCCGCGGCCAAATGACCGAGGCGCGCACCGTGCGAGTTGCACGGCGCGGCGACGAAAGGCTAGCCTGAAGAGCGTTCTCAATCGGTTTCGGCATCATGAAGGTCAGCGTGCACCGCCGTCCGCGATGGATCGCGGCAGCGGTCGTCGCGGCCGTCGCCGCCGCGCTCGTGATCGCAGCCTTCTTGCGCGGATCACCCGAGCGCAGTCGCGAAGCGGCCGACACGCTCGGCGTCACGCCGTTCGAGCTGCTTGCGGTATCGGTCGACGAGGACTTCCCTCAGCCGCCGTCGCGCTGGCCCTTCGAGTTCCCTGCCGATCACGGCGCGCACGACGCATATCGCACCGAGTGGTGGTATCTGAGCGGCACGCTGAGCCGTGCGGACGACGACGAGCCGACACTCGGCGTGCAGTGGCTGCTGATGCGGATCGCGCTTCGCGCGGAGGCGCGAACGAATCCGCAGACGGAGGCCGGATCGCCCGACGTCGAGCCCATCGAGGCTCGATCCGCAGAGCCCGCATCCGCCTGGAGCACGTCGCAGATCTACGCCGGCCTCTTCTCGATCTCTCCGCCGGCAGGCAAAGGGCTCCTCACGGACGGGAAGCTTGCGCGCGGCGCGCTCGGGCTCGCCGGCGCGACGGCATCACCGACCCGCGTCTGGATCGAGAGCTGGCGGCTCGCCGAGATCGACGAGAACGCGGGACGAGCCCGCGATGCGCCGGGCCTCGCGCTTCACGTCGAGACCAAAGGGGTCGCGCTCGACCTCGAGCTGCACGACTCGAAGCCGACGATCACCGCACGCGACGTCGGAGGCCCGGGCGGCGCGCAAGCCGCGCCGTTCCAGTTCTACGTGCAGCCGCGCCTCCGCGCACGCGGCACGCTGCTCGCGGGCGGCGGGCCGATCGACGTCGACGGCGTCTTCTCGCTCGAGCACGCGTGGGGCGAGCTGCCGCTGCCGGGCGGCCCCGTCGGCAATGACCGCTTCTCGCTCTACCTCGATGACGACACGGAGCTGATCCTCGTTCGCACGCACCGCGTGCGCGCAGGCGGCGAGCGCACGGCTTCGACGACAGGGCTCCTGAACGATCCGCAGGGCTCCGCGGTCCCGCTCGCCGACGACGACGTCACGCTCGAGCCGATCGATCACTGGACGAGCCCGCGCACCGGCACGCGCTATCCGATACGCTGGAGCCTCGAGATTCCCGGCCGCGGCCTCGCAGCGACGCTGACGCCGATCGAGCCGGACCAGGAAGGCGAGGCGTGGCTGCCGTTCTGGGCGGGGCCGGTCCGGATCGACGGCACCGCGCGCGGCAGCGGTTTCGTGCAGCTCAACGGGTACGCCGAGCGATGAACGCACACGTCACATCGACCGCACGCACGTCGATCCCGTGCGAGCCCGCGCGGCGGCATAGCAGGACCTCGTGCGGCAAGGACGCGCGCCGCGCGCTCCTCGCAACCGCCGCCGCGGCGCTCCTCTTCGTCTCGGGCTGCTCCGGTCCCGACGACACCGTCGTGAAGGCGGAGCCCGGCCCGATCCCGGCCGCGCCGCAGCGCCCCGGCGACCCCGAGATCGGCCGCGACGTGATCGAGAGCGGCCGCTACATGACGTGCGGCATGCCCTACTCCGCGTGGCGGCGCGTCAGCGGCGCACCGGGCGTACGCGCCGACGACGGCGCGGCCGGTACCGATGCATTGCCTTACTACATGAGCGTCTCAGAGGACGAGCAGGGCGTCGAGATCGCGAACGCGAACTGCCTGCTGTGCCACGGCGCGCTGTTCGACGGC
>CAZKNH010000307.1:0-2329 GCA_964553875.1 uncultured Gammaproteobacteria bacterium
CCGCCGACGAGAAGCGAAATGCCGACGATGCCGCCCATCACGAGCGTCACGTTCGTCAGGATCGAGTCGATCGTGTTCCTCAACTCTTCCGCCGTCTGAATCTGGAAATCGTCGTCGTCGTCCGGGCCGAGCCCGTGGGCGGTGCGCAAGAGCCGCGCGATCCGCTGCACGACGGACTCCATCTCGTCGCGGTTCGCGACCGTCAGCTGGATCTGGATGTCCGGCCGCGCGCGGTTGCCGGTCAGCGTCTGCATCGTGCTGAACGGCAGCAGCACGCGGTTGTCGAGGTCGTTGCCGAGGATCTCGCCCCGAGGCTCCAGCAGCCCGATGATCTTGAGCCACTCGCCGTTGATCTGCACGAACTCGCCGACCGGATCCGCCGGCAACGACAGGTTCCCGCGGACGGTCTCGCCGATCACGGCGACGCGGCGGCGCGTATCGTTGTCGCTGTCGGACAGGAAGCGCCCGGACCGCGTGTAGTACTGCGCGACGTCCTGAAACGTGTACGTCGTCCCGAGGATCTGCGCCGTCGCGGTCTGTCCGCCGTACCGGACCTGGCCGAAACCGGACGTCATGACCGGCGTGATCGACTCGATGCCGTCGACTCGATTGCTGATCAGCTCGAGATCCTCGGGCGTGAGCCGCGCGATGCGCCCCTGGAGGCGCTCCTCGATCGGCGTGTACGCCGTCACCGTGATGCTGTTGCTGCCCAAGCCCTGGAACTGCTGGCCGATCGCGAAGCTCAACCCCTGGATGATCGATACCATCGCGATCACGGATGCGACGCCGATGATGATGCCGAGCGTCGTCAGGAAGCTGCGGAACGCGTGCGCGCGAATCGAATGAAGCGCCGAGCGCACGCCTTCGGTGACCGCGAACCAGAGCGGCGATCGCGTGCGGCGCATCGCGCGTGCGCCGCGGCCGGCGGAAGCCGGCCCGCCCGAGGCCGTCGTGACTTCTGCGGACATCGCCTACCCCGTGACGCGGCGCGGCCGGTTGCGAACGTCCTCGACGATCTTGCCGTCGCGCAAACGGATCACGCGCTCGCCGTGCGCGGCGACGTCCGGCTCGTGCGTCACGACGACGATCGTCTGCCCGTCGGCATGCAGCTCGTCGAACAGCGCGAGGATCTCGACCGTCGTTTGCGAATCGAGATTGCCCGTCGGCTCGTCGGCGAGCAGGATCGACGGGCTCGTCACGAGCGCACGCGCGATCGCGACCCGCTGACGCTGCCCGCCGGAAAGCTGGTTCGGCAGGTGGTCCGCGCGATCCGCGAGGCCGACGCGCTCGAGGTAGCGCATCGCCTCCCTGCGCCGATCGGCAAGCGGCACGCCGGCGTAGATCAAGGGCTGCATGACGTTCGCGAGCGCGGTCATCCGGGGCAGCAGATTGAAGCTCTGGAAGATGAAGCCGATCTCCTGATTGCGCACGTCCGCGAGCTCGTTCTCGCTCAAGCCCGCGACGTTGCGCCCGTTCAGGTAGTACCGGCCCGACGTCGGCGTGTCCAGGCAGCCGATGATGTTCATCATGGTCGACTTGCCCGATCCCGACGAGCCGATGATCACGACGTACTCGTTGCGCTCGATCGTCAGATCGATGCCGTCGACGGCCTTGATCACGTGCTGACCCATCACGTAATGCTTGCTGACCTGCTCGAGACGGATCACGGCCATCGCGCGGCTCCTCCGTGCGCTCAGGTCTCGGCCGCCTTTCGGATACGGTCGCCGTCGTTCAACGTGCGGAGCACGCGATCGGGTCCGATCACGACCTCGTCGCCCTCGGCGAGCCCTTCGATCACCTCCTGGTAAGCGTCGTCGGACATGCCGACCTTCACCTCGGCCTTGCGCGCCGTGCCGCCGTCGTCGACGAACACCGAGTAAGTCCTGCGGTTCTCGACGCGGTTCTCGTCGACGAGGATCGCCTGGACAGGCACCGCGAGCACACCTTCCTTCCTCGTCGTGAAAATCTCCGCGCGGCACGACATCCCCGGGCGGAGGCGCACGCCTTCCGGCGGATCGAGCCTGATTTTGACCGCGAAGCTCAACCCCTGCTGCCCCTCGGGCACCTTTGCGGTCACGGCGATCGAATCGATGACGCCTTCGATCGGCACGTCCGGATACGCGATCGCGTAGACGTGCGCCTTCTGGCCGATCTCGACGTTCGCGATGTCGGCTTCGTCGACGTTGACCTCGGTGTGGATGCTCGCCGGGTTCGCGATCGTCATCAGGGTCGAGCCCGGCAGATTCGTCGTGCTCGAGATCGCCGTCTCGCCCACCTTGATGTCGAGCGACGTCACGACGCCGTCGATCGGCGAGTACACGCGCGTCTT
>CAZKNH010000308.1:0-2321 GCA_964553875.1 uncultured Gammaproteobacteria bacterium
AACAGGCAATGGGCCGGCAGCGACGCATCGGAGGGCACCCACTCGGCCGTGTCGACGCGAAAGGTCGGGGTGTCGAGCGTGACGAGCGCCTCGCAAGCGTCTCGGGATTCGGCTTCGTCTGCGGCGGCGGGGCAGGCTGCGATCGTGCCGAGCCCGAGGGCGACGGCGGAGCTGGCGATGAGCTGGCGCATGACTGTCCTCTTTTGGTTTTTCGCGCAAGCTTACGTGGTTGCGGCCGCAACGGCGAGGCCCGTGAGACATTCCGCCGGTGCAGTTGCGCGCGGAGATCGGTCCTTATAGCCTCGACGTCGCTGGAGACTTGGCAGTGCAGGAAGGGCAGGACTCACCGTCGCCGTCGCAGATCGTCGCAGATCTCGCGCACGGCCACATCGCGGCGCGTTGTCTGCACGTCATTGCGGATTTCGGCGTCGCCGATGCGCTCGGGGACGAGGCTGCGTCCGCCGCCGTGCTCGCCGAGCGGACCGGGCTCGACGCCGATGCGTTGAACAGAATGCTGCGGCTTCTCGCGACGTACGGCGTGTTCGCGCACGAGGACGGGGGTTACGTGCACACGCCCGCGTCACGGCTGCTGAGGAGCGATCATCCGGAATCGCTTCGCTCATTCGCGAGAATGCACGGCCTCGAGCCGATGTGGGGCGGCTTCACCGGGCTCGCGCACGCGGCGCAGACCGGGAAGCCCGCGGGCGGTTGGCCGGCGATGCTCGATCATCTCCGCCGTCATCCCGCGGACGGAGCCGTCTTCAACGAGGCGATGGTCGGCAAGTCGAGGCGCGTGCTGCCCGCGATCATCGAAGCCTACGACTTCAGTCGCTCCGAGCGGATCGTCGACGTCGGCGGCGGCCAAGGCCATCTGCTTAGTGCGATCCTCGAACGTATCCCGCACGTGACGGGCGTGCTATTCGATCTTCCGCAGGTCGTTGCCGAGGTCACGGCACGGCCGGCCCGGCTCGAGCTCGCCCCCGGCGACTTCTTCACGGATCCGCTGCCTGCCGCGGACACGTACGTGCTGATGGACCTACTGCACGACTGGCCGGACGACGATGCCGCGAAGATCCTTGCTGCGGTGCGTCGCGCGGCCCCGGCCGGCGCACGCGTGCTGATCATCGAGACTTTGCTCGACGACGCGTGGGACCAGAGGTTCGCGAAGATGCTCGACGTGATCATGCTCGCCACGACGGGCGGCCGCGAGCGAAGCGCAGCGGAGCACGGGCGGATGCTCGAGGATGCCGGTTTTCGACTCGAGCGCGTGATCCCGACGCCGTCACGGTACTCGATCGTCGAGGCGACGCCCGTCACTCGTCGAGCACGGCCTTGATCATGTCGCTCGCAAGCCTCGCGATGGCCGGGTTCGACTTTTCGTAGTAGGGCAGCGCGATCACCGCGACCGAGAGCGCCCAGCCGCGTCCGCGTATCCAGGTCGCGTCGTCGACATCGACCTCTTCGCGAAAGCGCTCGCGGGCCGCGAATGCCGACGGCGAGCTCCCCTTGGCGCGGCGCGGGATGCGGGACGTATCGCGACAGCGAGGCGATTCGCCGTTTTTCCGCGCTTTTCGGCGATTCGACGGGACTTTCGACGGCGGTGGTCGATATGAGAGGATCGGTTCGTGCTCGCCGTTCTGCGCCGAGCCGCCGGGGGAGGAATCCAAATGAGCAAGACGCTTGCGGCCGTCTGCAGCGCGCTCCTGCTGATCGCAGCTGCCGAGTCGCCGGCGCACCATTCGGTATGGGCCGAGTTCGACCGAGATCGCCCCGTCGAGATGAGGGGCCGGTTCCTCGAGATGGACTGGGTCAATCCGCATTCGTGGGTCCATTTCGAGGTCACGACCGACGACGGCGAGAAGGTCGTGTGGGCCGCCGAGACGCCTCCGCCGAATCAGCTGATCCGTCAGGGCTGGCGGCGTAGCGATATTCAGCCGGGCGACGAGATCGTCGTTCACGGGTACGCGGCGCGAAACGGCTCGCTGCGCCTCTGGGCGCGGAGCGTCGCGATCGTGGCCCGGAACGGACAGGCGCTGCCCGAGCCGAAGACGGTCCTCGCGTTGCTCGACCCGAACCCGGAAGGCATTCCGGACGGCGTGCTGCCCGGGCGGCGATGATCGGTCCCGACCGGCGAGCAGCCGTCATGTCCAGATCCGCGCGCGCGGCCGCGTTCGCGTTGTTCGCGGCGAGCGCTTTCGTGATCCTTTCGTCCGCCAAGGCCGAGGACTTCTCACCGCCGAGAAACAGATTCGGACAGCCCGACTTCGAGGGCATCTGGCAGGTCCTCGATCCCGCATCGCACTACAACATCGAGCCTCATG
>CAZKNH010000309.1:0-2311 GCA_964553875.1 uncultured Gammaproteobacteria bacterium
CCGTGGCTCATCGACTACATCGAGGACCGCGATCTGTGGCGCAAGGCGCTTCCGCACAGCGACGAGATCATCATGGCGCTCGCATCCTACCCGCATGACTTCGAAACGTGGCAGCGCATCATCGACGCCGGGCCCGATGCCCTGCTCGCCGACGGCCGTGCGATACACCGCTACTACCGAACCCTCGTCGACGCGCTCAAGCGCAACGCGGTACGGGGCATCATCGGCGGCGTCGACGTGCCGGTGGTCAACGCGCCGCCCCAGTTCGCGAGCGAAGTCGCCGGGGAGCTCGCGGAGAACGAGCCGTTCGCGGCCTGCTACTGGAATCACCCTCACGGCACGACGTACTCGCTGCGGTCCCGTAAGGGCGGCATGGACGTGTCCGAGATCGCGAAGCTCTACGGGGGCGGCGGACATCGCGAGGCCGCGGGCTTCACGGTGGCTGCACCGCTAGGCACCTGAGCGGTCATCGCCGGCGCGCGGGGGATCGATCGTCGCCCACGCGCACACCGTGCACGCGAGCGCGAAACACGCGGCGACGAGCATCACGATCCGGAAACTCTCGACGAACGCTTCGTCGAGCACACGCGCCATGCGATCCCGCTCGGCGCCCGTGATCTCGGGCGGCACCGCGGCCTCGGCGAGCCTCGGCGCCTGCTCCTCGAGCGCGCGGCGTTGCTCGATGGGCACTTCGAGCGCCGCCGTGCGCTCGTCGATCGCCGCCCCGAACGCGCCGACCGCGAGCGCACCGAGGAGCGCGACGGCGAGGAGGCCCGCGACCCGCGCGACCGCGTTGTTGATGCCGGAGGCGACACCGGCATGGCTTTCGTCGACTGCGCTCATCACGGTCGTCGTCAGCGGCGCCACGCTGACCGTCATGCCGAAACCGAGCACGACGGTCGCCGGGAAGAAGGTCGTCCAGTACGAGCCGCCGATCCCCGGGACGGCGAGGAGAACGAGCCCCGCCGCCGCGATCAGCGGGCCGACGATGAGGGGCTTCCGCGCGCCGTAGCGTTCGACGAGTCCGCCCGCCCACCTCGACAACCCGCCCATGATCAGCGAGAACGGCAGCAACGCCGCCCCGGCGAGGGCCGCGGAATAGCCCTGCACCCGGATCAGATTGAACGGCAGGAAGAAGAGCGCGCCGCTCAGCGCGAAGTAGAGCAGCAACGTCATGCCGTTCGTGCCGCTGAATGCGCGGGAGCGAAACAAGCCGAGCGGCATCATCGGCGCGGCCGAGCGCGCCTCGTGAGCGACGAAGGCGCACGACACGAGCACACCGACGCCAAGCGGCCCCCACACCGCGGGATCGGTGAACGCGTGTTCCGACGCAGCGGTCAGCCCGTATGCGAAGCCTGCAAGCCCGCCGATCGCGAGCAGCCCTCCTCGCCAGTCGACCGCGCCCGCGCCTACGGCGCGGCTTTCCGGCACATGCGCGCGGCTGATCGCGACGGCAAGCACCGCGAGCGGGACATTGATGAAGAAGATCACGCGCCAGGACCACGCATCGACGAGCCAGCCGCCGAGCACGGGGCCGAACGCCGTCGTGAGCGCCGAGAAGCCGGCCCACGTGCCGATCGCGCGGCCGCGTTCCTCTTCCGGGAACGCCGCGCTGATGATTGCGAGGCTCGACGGCACGAGCAGCGCGCCGCCGACGCCCTGGAGCGCGCGCATCGCGACCAGCGTGCCGATGTTCGGCGCGAGGCCGCAGCCGACCGATGCCGCGGCGAAGAGGGTCAGGCCCGCGACGAAAATGCGGCGTCGACCGAGCCGGTCGCCGGCCGCTCCGCCGACGAGGATCAACGCGCCGAGCATCAAGAGATAGCCGTTGACGATCCACTGTGCGCCTCGCACCGTCGTTCCAAGGTCGGCCTGCATCGCGGGGAGCGCGACGCCGACGACGGAGCCGTCGATGAACGCGATGCTCGAGCCCAGGATCGTGGCCGCGAGCACCCACGGTCTCGCGGACGGAGGCGCCCCGCGGGTCTCGCGGTCCGCGGTCCGGATCACGCCGTCGTCGCAAGGCGGACGGACGAAGCTCGGCATCGGGGCCATCGTTATTCGGGCCGTTACAATGCGCGGGATGGAGCGCCCACGAAAATCCAAAGCGCTCGTGCGGGGAGCACATTCCGTGCCACGCGGATCGTCGACGGAGCGCGCCGATCCGCGGCGTGGCCGTTCACCGGCCGGCCGTTCGCGAGGAACCGACACACGTGCGCCGACCGGTTGCCGGGAGGCGGTGTGAGCGCGGATCCGGTGGTCGTCGCGCTCGACGGCGTGTCGAAGTCGTTCGACGGCGGCGCGACGTTCG
>CAZKNH010000310.1:0-427 GCA_964553875.1 uncultured Gammaproteobacteria bacterium
GGCATGCTCCAGCGTGCAATGATCGCGATGGCGGTGGCGAGCACCCCAAAGCTGCTGATCGCCGACGAGGCGACGAGGTCGTTGGACGCGTTGACGCGCGGGCAAGTCATGCGTCTTCTGCTCGAAATGCAGCGCACGCTCGGCATGGCGCTGATTCTGATCAGCCACGACATCGACCTCGCCGCCAGATTCGCGAACGAGATCATTGTCATGCAAGCCGGCCGGGCGATCGAGTGCGCACCGCCGGACGTCCTCCTCCGGGCTCCGCGGAGCGCGTTCACGAGAGCTTTGCTCGATGCGGCCGGGTTTTCGTATTCGGATCGCACGACCGGAGCCCGCATCACTCGACTCCGCGTCCCGAATCCCGTTCCGCTGCTCGAGGCGCGCCGCGTGGTGCAGGAGTTCGAGCGCCCGTCGCGGGAGGGGC
>CAZKNH010000310.1:437-2298 GCA_964553875.1 uncultured Gammaproteobacteria bacterium
AGCGACGTCTCGTTCGTTCTCCCTCGCGGCGAGACGCTGGCCATGCTCGGGGAGAGCGGAGCGGGCAAATCGACGCTGGCGCGCTCGCTCCTGCAGATGCCCGCGCCGCGATCCGGCTCGGTGCTGCTCGACGGGCAGGATCTCACGCGATTGAAGGGACGTCGCCTCGCGGAGCGGCGGCGACACATGCAAATCGTGTTTCAGGATCCCTTCCGGTCGCTCGACCCGCGGTGGCGCGTATGCGATATCGTCGAGGAGCCGCTGATCGGCTATCGATGGGGCACTCGAGCCGAGCGCCGGCGCCGAGTGAGCGAGGTTCTCGACCGCGTCGGCTTGCCGCTTGGAACGTTCGGCCATCGGCGACCGCGCGAGCTGTCGGGAGGGCAGTGTCAACGCGTCGCGATCGCGCGGGCGCTCGTGCTGCGGCCGTCCATCGTGATCTGCGACGAGGCCGTGTCTTCGCTGGACGTCGTGCTGCAAAGGCAGATTCTGCGTCTCCTCGCGGATCTGCGCATGGAGCTCGACCTGTCCTATCTCTTCATTTCACACGACCTGTGGGCGGTCGAGCAGATCGGCGACCGCGTGGCCGTCCTCTACCGGGGACGCCTATGCGAGATCGGCCCTCAGAGCGCGGTGTACCGCCGGCCTGCTCACCCGTATACGGCCAAGCTGCTCGCGCAACGTGCGTGGAGCGCGCGGACAGCAATGCCGGCTTCCGCGCCCGACGTGCGGCGGGACGTCGGCGCCTCGAACGCCTGTCCGTTCTACGATCGATGCGGTAGGGCCGATGAACGATGCGGCCGCGAGCAGCCCGAGCTCGTGCCTCTCGATGCGCATCACGCGGTCGCTTGTCATTATCCGAGCGAGGCGCTTCGAGCCTACGCGCACTCGCAGCCGCGCGAGGTGCTTGTCGGGACAGCCGGCTTCGTCGATGCCGACGCGTAGATGCCGCGGACGGGCATGGCGGATCGGTCCGTTCGCGGCGCGGCCAGAAAACTAGCGCCGATCCACGACGATGCGGCCGCCGAGGATAACCGTCACGACAGAGCGGGCATCCCGAATGTCTTTCCACGGCTCACCGGCGACGAGCACGAGATCGGCGAGCTTTCCTCGTTCCACCGTCCCGAGGACGTCGCCCCGACCGAGCGCGAGCGCGCCGTTCCGGGTGGCCGCGAGCAGGACCGTTTCCGGCGGCGCGCCGGCCTCGACGAGGCGTGCGAGCTCGTCGTGGTATCCCTCGCCGTCGGTGCCGACGCCGAGCGGCACGCCTGCGTCGACGAGCCGAGGGATGTTCACGTGAGCCTTGGGCTCGCGACCGAGCGTCGGCACGTAGATCACGTCGTTGTCGAGAAGCGCCTCGAGCGTACCCGAGTCGATGACGTTGCCTTGGCGCACGCCGTGCTCGATCGTTGTGGCGCCGGCCCGGGCCGCCTGCTCGGTCTCGGGTCCGGGGCCGACGTGCACGGCGACCCAGAGCCCAAGCGCTCGTGCGGCCTCGATCAGCGCCGCGAGGGTTTCGGCGGAGAGCGTCGGCAGCGTGCCTTCTGCCGTCGCGATGCCTTGCAGCACGGCTTTGATCCCGTCCGCGCCCTCGGCCGCTAGACGCTCGACCTCGCGGCGCACTGCGTCCGGATCGTCCGACTGGAACGCCATCGGACCCACGCCGCCGTACCCGTTCGGATCACGGCCGCCGTACGCCGGATGACCGCCCGGTGCCGTGAAGATCGGACCGGCCGGGAAAAGCCGCGGGCCGGCGAGCTCGCGCGCCTCGAGCAGCCTTTTCGCCTCGAACACGGCGTCACGCGGATCGCCCACCGAACGATACGACGTGACCCCCGATTCGAGCAGCGCTCGCCGGAGG
>CAZKNH010000311.1:0-2259 GCA_964553875.1 uncultured Gammaproteobacteria bacterium
CGCGCAGGCTGACGTTCTCGTTCGATAACGGGTGCCTCCGGCGCGTTTCGCTGAAGCGGGACAGCAGCACGTCATCCGACGCCTGCAGGAAGATGATCTCGCATTGTACGCCATCCGCCCGCAGCTTCTTCGCGAGCGCCGGAAGCTGCTCGATGTCGGACGGGCGGTTGCGCGCGTCGAGGCCGACGCCGACGTTGCGGTACGCGCCGTCGTTGTCGAGCAGGATGTCGTTGACGAATGAGCGCAGGAGGCCGACAGGGATGTTGTCGATGCAGTAAAAGCCCAGATCCTCGAGCAGATGCAACGCGACGGTCTTGCCGGAACCGGAAAGACCGCTGATGATGACGAGCCTCATCCCTGCCGCCTCGCGCGCGCGGCCGCGTGGGTCAGCCGAAGCGCTTCTCCACGTCCCGCGCGTGATGATCCGTGAGCTTTTCCTTGTGCTTGGTGATCTGCCGATCGAGCTTGTCGGCGAGGTTGTCGATCGCGGCGTACATGTCGCCGTCCGTCGCCTCGGCATGGATCGTGGCACCGCCGCCTGCGTGCACCGTCGCCTCCGCCTTGTGAACGAGCTTCTCGACGGTCAAAACGCAGTCGATGGCCGTCACGTGGTCGAAGTGGCGCTCGAGCTTTCCGAGCCTCGTCGCGACGTAGTCGCGCAGCGCGTTCGTGATTTCGACGTGATGACCGGTAACCGTCAGATCCATGGATCGCTCCTTGTCGTTCATGTTTCGAGCGCGGGGAGCGGCGAGGCCCGTCCTCGGCGATCCCCGCGGCTACGAGGCTGCAGGCTCAACCTGCGAGCTTACTCCGCTTCCGGTCGCTCGACGACGGGATGTTCAGCGCTTCCCGGTACTTGGCGATGGTTCGCCGAGCGACCTTGATCCCCTCATTCGACAGAATCCGCGCGATCTGGTTATCGCTCAGCGGCTTTTCGGGATCTTCCGCGGCGACGAGCTTGCGGATCTTCGCGCGGACGGCGGTCGACGACTGCTCGCCGTCCTCGCTCGAGAGGTGGCTCGAGAAGAAGTAGCGGAACTCGAACACGCCGCGCGGCGTGTGCATGTACTTACCGGTCGTCACGCGCGACACCGTCGATTCGTGCATCTGAATCGCCTCGGCCACGTCGCGCAGGACCATCGGGCGCATGTACTCCTCGCCCTTCTCGAGGAATTCGGTCTGCCGCTGCACGATCGTCATTGCGACCTTGAGCAGCGTCTCGTTGCGGATCTCGAGGCTGCGGATCAGCCAGCGGGCTTCCTGCAGCTGGGTGCGCAGCACGTCGTATTCGTCGCCGCGGCCGAGCGAGCTCGCGTACATCTGGTTCACGCGGAGCTGCGGCGCGATGGCGCCGTTCAACTCGACGACCCAGTGCCCGTCGCTGCGGCGCACGAAGACGTCGGGCACGACATACTCCGCGGCCGGGGCATGCACGGACGCGCCGGGGCGCGGATGGCACGAGCGGACCAGCGCGAGTGCCGCTTCGAGCTCGCCGTCGGACGCCTTCAGCAGGCGCTTCAACGCGCCGTACTGGTGCTCGGCGACGAGCTCGAGGTGCTCCGCGGTGATCGCGCGGGCGAGCTCGAGCCCGGGCGTCGACGGGTCGAGCTGCTCGAGCTGCAGCAGCACGCACTCGCTGACCGAGCGCGCGCCGCAGCCGACAGGATCGAAGCGCTGGATCCGTGCGAGAACGGCTTCGATTTCCTCGACGGACGCAATGACGTCCGGCGCGAGCGTCTCGCGGATCGTCTCGAGATCGTCCACGAGGTAACCGTCGTCGTTGATCGCATCGATGATCGCTTCGCCGATCGCACGCTCGCGGTCACTGAACCGTTCGAGCTCGAGCTGCCACAGAAGATGATCGCCGAGCGTCTCGTTCGAGCGATCCGCGTACTCGAATGTCTGCCGAGGCTCGTTGCTGCGCGGCGCCTCGGAAGGACCCGTGCGCTGCACGTCCTCCCATTCCGACTCGGAGACCGTCGCCTCGATGTAGTCGTCGGCGGGATCGTCGCCCGCATCGAGCTCGGAGACGTCGATCGTCTCGCCGTCGAGCGGCGTCGCCGCTTCCGCCTCGGCGGTCGCCGCCTCGTCGATCTCGAGCATGACATTCTGGTCGAGCGCTTCTTGAATCTGCGCCTGCAGTTCCATGACCGGAAGCTGCAACAGACGGATCGCCTGCTGCAGCTGCGGCGTCATCGTGAGCTGCTGGCTCAGTCTCAGTTGAAGCGACGGTTTCAGCATGGGTTCGACTTAAAGCGA
>CAZKNH010000312.1:0-2228 GCA_964553875.1 uncultured Gammaproteobacteria bacterium
GCTCTGAGCCCATTCTCCCGGCGCGGGCCTTTTCGCATCTTGCGAAAAAGGGGTCTGACCCCGATTTTCAAAAGGGGTCTGACCCCGATTTTCGCCGATTTTCGTTACTGGAACCGCATCGAGTAGTCGATCGCGCGGACGTGCTTCGTCATCGCGCCGATCGAGATGAAGTCGACGCCGGTCTCGGCGACGGCGCGGAGCGTGTCGAGGTCGACGCTGCCCGAGGCCTCGAGCTCCTTCGGGCGCGTGCCGGTTGCCGCCGCATGCGCGTCGCGAATCTCGACGGCGCGACGCATGTCGTCGAGGGCGAAATCGTCGAGCATGATGCGGTGCACATCGGTCGCGAGCGCTTCGCGCAGCTCGTCGAGGGTCTCGACCTCGACCTCGATCATCAGTCCCGGATTGCGCGCGACGGCGCGGCGCACGGCCTCGGTGATGCCGCCGGCCGCGGCGACGTGGTTTTCCTTGATCAGCACCGCGTCGTAGAGGCCCTGCCGGTGGTTCGACGCGCCGCCGCAGCGCACCGCGTACTTCTGCGCGCGACGGAGGCCCGGCAGCGTCTTTCTCGTGTCGAGAATTCGCGCTCGGCTGCCGGCGATCGCTTGCACATAACGTCGCGCGGACGTCGCCGTGCCGGACAGCGTCTGCAGGAAGTTGAGCGCGGTGCGCTCGCCGCTCAGCACAGCGCGCGCCGGGCCGCGGAGCGTGCATACGGTCGTGTTCGCCGGCACGTCCGCGCCTTCATGGAGCTTCCACTCGACGGTGATCGCCGGATCGATCTGGCGGAACACCTCGTCGAACCATGGCGCCCCGCAGAGCACGGCCGGCTCTTTGCAGACGACGAGGGCGTCCGTGAGCCGCTCGGGCTCGATCAGCGCGGCGGTCACGTCGCCCGGGCCGAGATCCTCGGCGAGCGCGCGGGCGACGTCGGCGGCAATGTCGGCGGGCGAGGGCGGCGAGAGCATCGGTTCAGGACTCCATGTCCGGATTCGAGAACGGCCGAAGCGGCCGATCGTAAGCGTCGGGGCGCCGAGGCCGGGCGGCCAGTCTAAACGAAACCGCCCGCGATCGCGCGGGCGGTCCGATGCGCGGTGTCCCGCATAGCGCGGCTAGATGAAGAACCCGGTGTGCCCGAACCCGACCATGCTCGCGAGCATCGGCACCGACAACATCGTGTTGGTCCGCGACGCGAGGAACGCGACGCGGCGGGCACGGTTGATCTCGTCCGCGCTCGCCTCGACGAGGCCGAGCACCTTCTTCTGGTTCGGCCAGATCAGCACCCAGACATTGAACAGCATGATCGTGCCGAGCCACGCGCCGACGCCGATGACCCACGCGTTGCCGGGCGCGCCTTCGTTCAGGCCGAGCATGAACGCGTCATCGAAGAGGCCGTAGCGGAGCAGCGCGGCGGCCCCGGAGAGCCACGTGACGACCGCTCCCCAGCGAAACCATGCGAGCGCACGAGGCGCGACATACTTCGAGATGCCCGCACCACCGGGCCCGCCCGTATCGGCAGCGGCCGCGGCGAGGGCCGGTACCTGCACGAAGTTGAAGTAGTAGAGGAGGCCGATCCACACGATGCCGGCGAGCACGTGCACCCAGACGATGAACGTCAGGTCGCTGAAGTCGACACCGTTGAAGAGCCCAATGACGACGGCGAGCACGACGCCGGCGGTGATCGTCCCCCAGATCGAATTCAACGGATTCATCGCATCCCCCTGAAGGCCGGACGGCCTTTCTGCGGCTTGTTGCTGTTGTTGCCGATGCGGCCGGCACTTGCTCCGGCAGAACGAGTCTAGAAGAATAGGTGACAGATTGTGGCAGTTCAACGATCCGGCCGGTCCCCCGCCTTCCTTCCAGCGCGCGTTCCGGGCTTCGGGAACGGGCGGCATGCTGGCCGCGCGTCGCGGCAGCGGAGGCCGGACGACGACTGCACGGAGGACGATCCATGGATGTGAATGAGAGGATTCGCAAGCAGCTCGCGGAGCACCCCGTGCTGCTCTACATGAAGGGCACCCCCGACTTCCCGCAGTGCGGCTTCTCGGCGCAGGCCGTCGCCGCGCTGCGCGCCGTCGGAGCGGAGTTCGCGTACGTGAACGTCTTCGAGGATCCGGAGATCCGCGAAGGTTTGAAGGCCTATTCGAACTGGCCGACGTTCCCGCAGCTCTACGTGAACGGCGAGCTGATCGGCGGCTGCGACATCACGCTCGAGCTCTATCAGTCGGGCG
>CAZKNH010000313.1:0-2228 GCA_964553875.1 uncultured Gammaproteobacteria bacterium
TCGACGAGCTCGGCGAGGTGATGGTTGAGGCGCATGATGTCGCGCGACGTCTCGTAGCCTTTCGCGCTCAACGATGCCTCGAGCAGCGCATAGGCCGCTTCGCGTTGCTCGGGGGTCATCTCGTCGAGGCTCACGCCTTCCCGCGGGAAGCGATGCACGTTCGCCCAATTGCGCCATTCGTCGTCGTCGACGGGGAACAGGAGCCGCTCGCGCTCTGCGTCGTCGAGCGCAGCGATCAGCGCGAGCGCGGCCTGCCGCATGGGCTCGGTCGACACGCCGGTCGGCTCGATCCTGAAAAGGCCCTGCTCGGGGGGCGCGCCGCCGAGCGTCATGCCGACGAACGGCTCCGCGAGCGCTTCGCGCGCCCGATCGGAAAAGGGGTTGCCGGCCGGCTGCGCCAGGACCGCGGCCGCTGCCGCCGCCGCGGCGAGAATGCCGAAGGGAACGATCCGCCCGCTCTTCATGGACAAGCTCCGTCGACCCGCTCGAACGTCCCGAGTTTCGCTTGACTCGAGCTCGATGTCACGGGGCGGCCTCCCCGAAGCGGGCGCGGCGCCCTAAGCCGAAGGCGTACCCCTCGGCAGCGTGAGGCGGTATCCCCGACCGCGCAGCGTCTCGATCGGCTTGATCTCGCCGTCGGGGTCGAGCTTGCGTCGCAGACGGCCGATGAAGACCTCGACGACGTTGCTGTCTCGCTCGAAATCCTGGTCGTACAGCGCCTCGGTGATCTGCGTCTTCGATACCACTTCGCCGGCGTGCAGCATCAGGTACTCGAGCAGCTTGTACTCGTAGCTCGTGAGCTCGAGCGGCTTGCCGTCGACGCGCACCTCCTGCGTGCGCGTGTCGAGCGTGATCGGCCCGCAGACGAGCTCGGACTGTGCCCAGCCGCCGGCACGCCGCACGAGCGCGTCGACGCGCGCGAGCAATTCCTCGACGTGGAAAGGCTTGACGACGTAGTCGTCGGCGCCGAGCTTCAGCGCCTCGACCTTGTCCTGCCAGCGGTCGCGGGCCGTCAACACGAGGATCGGATAATCCTTGCCCTTCGCGCGCACGCTGCGAATCAGCTCGACGCCCGAAAGGCCGGGGAGACCCAGGTCGACGATCGCGACGTCGACCGAGTATTCGGTCGCGTAATAGAGGCCTTCGCGACCGTCCTCGGCGCACTGAACGTTGTAGCCGGCACGCTCGAGCTGTGCGCGCAGCGAGCGGCTCAGCGTCTGATCGTCCTCGACCAACAGCACGCGCATCGCCCGTCCTCCCTACGCGAGAAACGCTACAGGAAGCGGCCGCTCTCGGCGTCGATGCGCACGATGCGCATGCGCGAATCGCCGTCCCCTTCGACGAGGATGCGGATCTCGTGGACGCGGCGGCCGTTGCGCACCGTCGTCTCGGCGCGGACGACGCGGCCTGGATAGCGCTGCGTCGCGAGGCGCTGCGCCTGCTCGAGCGATACGCCGCCCTGCTGCGCGATCACCTCGGTCGGCGCGCACTCGGGCGGCGGGCATTCGGGCGGCGCGGGCTGTGCAGGCATCGGTACGGGCCGGGCGAGCGCGAGCGTCGCCGTGAGCGCGACGAGCGGCGCCGCCGCACGCGATGCGATACGCGATCGCCCGGTGCGGCCGCGCCTCGGAACGCTTGCGGTGGGATGCATCGGCATCACTCGTCGCTGCCCTGCCCATGTGGAGTTGCCCGAAGCTTGGAGTCCGACCGCGCCTCCGTCAAGGACAGACGCCCGTGCCTCGCCATCACCCGCCGGCCCCGCGTGCTCAGTAACCGACCGGGATCGCGCTCACCTGCAGGCGAATCCGCGAGCCCGGCGGCTCCGGCGTGATGATCGTGTGCCGGCGCCCACGGTACTGGTACGTCACGCGGTAGCCGTCGATGCGCCGCTCGCGGTGATGATCGTGCACGGTCTCGCAGCGCGTCACGGTCGTCGCCCGCGTCGCGCCCGCCTGGTTGCGGATTGCGCGTTCCGTTGCGATCGCCGAGCCCGCGATCGCGCCGGCGAGCGTCAGCGCATCGCGGCCGCTGCCGCCGCCGAACTGACGGCCGATCGCGCCGCCGATGATTCCGCCGGCGAGCGCCGGTCCCGCGACGTTGTACGGCCGGTCGCGCTCGTAGACGACCTCGTCCCAGCACTCGCGCCGCGGACGCGTGACGGTCACGTAACGCACGATCGGATCGACGTCGACGACCTTGGCATACACATAGTCCTTCGCGTGACCGTG
>CAZKNH010000314.1:0-2210 GCA_964553875.1 uncultured Gammaproteobacteria bacterium
ACGATCTGCGCGTCGCGGCCCGTGCCGAGCGTCGTCACGACGAGCGCCTGCGTCTCGCCGCGGGTGAAGAGCGCCGAGCCGTGCGTCCTCGGCAGGATACCGACCTCGATCGATATCGGCCGAACTGTGCGGGCGTCGCGCCCGTCGATTCGCGGCTCGCCCCGCAGGATCCGCCCGCGGACGATCTGCTTCTCGAGCCGCTGGAACTCGGCCTCGACCTGCGCCGGCGTGTAGCTCGACGACTCGGGATCCGCGAGCGCGGCGAGGCACTCCTGCTTGAGCTCGGCGATGCGGTCGCGCCGCGTCTGCTTCTCGACGATCGCGTACGCCTCCGCGAGGCGCTCGCCGACCGCCTGCTCGACGGAGCGCGCGAGGGTCTCGTCCCGTGCGGGGGCGGTCCACTCGATCGGCGGCTTGCCGGCTTCTTCCGCGAGCGACTTGATCGCCTGGATCGCGACCTGCATCTGCTCGTGCCCGAACACGACGGCGCCGAGCATCACGTCCTCGGGCAGCATCTTCGCCGCGGACTCGACCATCAGCACGGCCTTCTCCGTCCCAGCGACGACGAGATCGAGATCCGACTGGGCAAGCTGGCTGAAAGTGGGGTTCAGCAGATACTCGCCGTCTCGGTAACCGACCCTCGCGGCTCCGATCGGACCGAGGAACGGCAACCCGGAGAGGGCAAGCGCCGCCGACGCGCCGAGCATCGCAGGGATGTCGGGGTCGATCTCAGGGTTCATCGAGAGGACGGTCGCGATAATCTGAACTTCGCGCTGGAAACCGGCCGGGAAGAGCGGGCGGATGGGTCGGTCGATCAGGCGGGACGTCAGCGTTTCTTTCTCGGTCGGCCTGCCTTCCCGTTTGAAGAATCCGCCGGGAATACGGCCGGCTGCGTACGTCTTCTCCTGATAGTTGACGGTCAACGGGAAAAAGTCGCGGCCCTCGACGTCGCGCTTCTCGCCTACCGCCGTGACGAGCACGACGGTGTCCGACATGCTGACGACCACGGCGCCGTCGGCTTGCCGGGCGATGACGCCGGTCTCCAGCGTCACCTCGTGGGCGCCGTACTTGAAGGTTCTGGTGGCTTTCACGATTCGGATCCTTACAAAGGCTAACGGCCTGCGGAAGCTCCCAGGCGCGGAGGGAATCCCAAAAGGTTCAGAGCCGGCTTGACCGGCTCTGAACGTCAGGAGCCTGTTCGGACTCCCGCGATGCCGGGCTCAACGCCGGAGCCCGAGACGGGCGATCAAGGCCTGATAGCGGTCCTGGTCGACCCTCTTCAGGTAGTCGAGAAGCTGCCGGCGCTGGTTCACCATCCGGAGCAGACCGCGACGCGAGTGGTGATCCTTGTGGTGACTATCGAAATGCTGGGAGAGCTGGTTGATCCGCGCCGACAGGAGCGCGACTTGCACTTCGGGCGATCCCGTGTCGGACGGATTGCGCTGAAACTGGGAGATGATCTCGGATTTTTTTTCCGCGTTGAGGGCCATTGACTTACTCCAGGACCCGCTCCGGGCCCCTATACCTTTTTCCACCTTGTCCGTTGAGGGCGGCTATTCTACCCGCACATTCTCCGCCGCACCAAGAATTCCTTGCGCTCGAGGCACTCGCGCGCGACGTCCCGCGCACTGCTGCCGGTCTCACCCGAGCAGCATCCTGCGCGGAGCGAGCCGGCGTTCCGGCAGCACCTCGCCGATCCCGACGAACCCCAGGTTCCGGTCCGCGATCCGCACGAATCCGACCGGCCAATCGGCTGCCGCCGGGATACTCTGCCCCTTGAGCAACCGCTCCGTGCTCGCCGGCGGAAGCTCGAGGCGCGGCCACGCCGCGAGCGCGCGCTCCGCCGGGACGAGCCGCTTGTCGAGCGCGGCGAGACCGTCGGCCGCGTCGCGCTCGAGCTGCTCGAAGCCGATCATGTCGGCCGGGTCGAACGGCTCTACGGCGAGGCGGCGCAGCGCAATGACGTGCCCGAGCGTGCCGAGCTTCTCGGCAATATCCGTCACGAGCGTGCGCACGTAGGTACCCTTCGAGCACGTCATCGTGAACCGCAGAATCGGCCACGCATACTCATCGAGCGTCATCGCGTCGATCTGCACGCGGCGCGGTTCGCGGTCGACGACGATGCCCTGGCGGGCAAGCTCGTAGAGCCGTTTGCCGTCCCGCTTCAGCGCCGAGTACATCGGCGGCGTCTGCTCGATCTCGCCGACGAA
>CAZKNH010000315.1:0-2196 GCA_964553875.1 uncultured Gammaproteobacteria bacterium
TCGACCCGACGCAGTCGAAGCTCGAGGCGCTCGTCGAGATCTACCGGATGATGCGGCCCGGCGAGCCGCCGACGAAGGAGGCGGCCGAGAACCTGTTCCAGAACCTGTTCTTCAACGCCGAGCGTTACGACCTGTCGCCGGTCGGCCGGATGAAGTTCAACCGCCGCGTCGGCCGCCAGGAGGTCACGGGTCCGGGGACGCTGACGAAGGAAGACATCATCGACGTCCTGAAGACGTTGATCGATATCAGGAACGGCAACGGCCAGGTCGACGACATCGACCACCTCGGCAACCGCCGCGTGCGGAGCGTCGGCGAGATGGCGGAGAACGCGTTCCGCATCGGCCTCGTGCGCGTCGAGCGCGCGGTCAAGGAGCGGCTCACGCTCGCCGAGTCCGAAGGCCTGATGCCGCAGGAGATGATCAACGCGAAGCCGGTCGCGGCCGCGGTGAAGGAGTTCTTCGGCTCGAGCCAGCTCTCGCAGTTCATGGACCAGAACAACCCGCTGTCCGAGGTCACGCACAAGCGCCGCGTGTCGGCGCTCGGCCCCGGCGGGTTGACGCGCGAGCGCGCGGGCTTCGAGGTCCGCGACGTGCACCCGACCCACTACGGCCGCGTGTGCCCGATCGAGACGCCGGAAGGTCCGAACATCGGCCTGATCAACTCGCTCGCCGTCTATGCGCGCACGAACGAGTACGGCTTCCTCGAGACGCCGTACCGGAAGGTCGTGAACGGGCGCGTCACCGACGAGATCGAGTACCTCTCCGCGATCGAGGAGGGCCAGTACGTCATCGCGCAGGCGAACGCGAACCTGAACGAGAAGGGCGAGTTCGTCGACGAGCTCGTCTCGTGCCGCTACCAGAACGAGTTCGCGCTGCTGCCGCGTGAGCGGATGCAGTACATGGACGTCTCGCCGAAGCAGATCGTCTCGGTCGCGGCGTCGCTGATCCCGTTCCTCGAGCACGACGACGCGAACCGCGCGCTGATGGGCTCGAACATGCAGCGCCAGGCGGTGCCGACGCTCCGTACCGAGACACCGCTCGTCGGCACGGGCATGGAGCGGGCCGTCGCCGTCGACTCGGGCGTCACGGTCGTCGCGAAGCGCGGCGGCGTCGTCGACTCGGTCGACGCGTCCCGCATCGTCGTCCGCGTCAACGACGACGAGACGAAGCCGGGCGAGGCGGGCGTCGATATCTACAATCTGACGAAGTACACGCGCTCGAACCAGAACACGTGCATCAATCAGCGGCCGCTCGTGAAGGCGGGTGACGTGATCGCGAAGGGCGACGTGCTCGCGGACGGCCCGTCGACGAGCATGGGCGAGCTCGCGCTCGGCCAGAACCTCCTCGTCGCGTTCATGCCGTGGAACGGCTACAACTTCGAGGACTCGATCCTGATCTCGGAGCGCGTCGTCCAGGAGGACCGCTTCACGACGATCCACATCGAGGAGCTGACCTGCGTCGCGCGCGACACGAAGCTCGGGCCCGAGGAGATCACGGCGGATATCCCGAACGTCGGCGACGCGGCGCTCACGAAGCTCGACGAGTCGGGCATCGCGTTCATCGGCGCCGAGGTCAAGGCCGGCGACATCCTCGTCGGCAAGGTCACGCCGAAGGGCGAGACCCAGCTGACGCCGGAGGAGAAGCTGCTCCGCGCGATCTTCGGCGAGAAGGCGTCGGACGTGAAGGACACGTCGCTGCGCGTGCCGCCCGGCATGGACGGCACCGTGATCGACGTGCGCGTCTTCACGCGCGACGGCGTCGAGAAGGACGCTCGGGCGCTCGCGATCGAGCGCGCCGAGATCGAGGCGGTCCGTAAGGACTTCGACGATCAGCTCCGCATTCTCGAGGACGACATCTACAACCGTGTCGAGAAGCTTCTGATCGGCAAGACGGCGGCCGCTGGGCCGGGCGACATCAAGGCCGGCGCGAAGATCACCGAGGAGTATCTGAAGTCGCTGCCGCGCGAGCAGTGGCTCGCGATCAGCGTCAAGGACGACGAGGTCAACGCGCAGCTCGAAAGCGCCGCGGAGCGGCTCCGCACGCAGCGCGAGGACTTCGACCGCCGCTTCGAGGAGAAGAAGCAGAAGATCACGGCGGGCGACGATCTCGCGCCGGGCGTCTTGAAGATGGTCAAGGTGTACCTCGCCGTGAAGCGTCGGATCCAGCCCGGCGACAAGATGGCGGGCCGGCACGGCA
>CAZKNH010000316.1:0-2127 GCA_964553875.1 uncultured Gammaproteobacteria bacterium
GGACGATATCGATCTCGTGCTGCGCTCGATCGACGAGGTCAAGCGCATGTTCGGCGAGCTTGCCGGCGGCGGCGAGCCTCGGCCCGCTCCGGATACGCTGCTCGAGTCGCTCGAGGGGGCGCTGGACGCGCCGGGCGCGGCGGCGGATTCCGACCGCGCAAAGACCGACGAGGCGGCGCGAGCAGCGCCCGCGGCCGACGACGATCCGGTGCTCGCGAGCTTCGAGCAGATGTTGGCCGAGGCCCGGGCCGAAGAGCCCGCCGACACGGCCGCGGCGACGTCCCCGCCCGTCGAGGACGAGTTCGATGCGCTGATCGACGCGATCCGCGCCGGCGATATGGACGTGGTCCGCGCGCTCGCGCCGGACGCCGCGCCGGCGCCGGGCTCCGAAGGCGCCGATAAGCCGGTGTCGGCGGCGGTCGTGCCGGCCGGGCGCGATGCCGGCGGGCGGGCCGCCGAGCGCGGCGAGTCTCGCCCCGCGGAAAGCGCGGCGGCGGGCGAGCCTCGCCACCCGCAGACGCCGACGCTGCCTGCGGCGAGCGGACGGGTCCCGGCGAAGCCTGCCGAGGCTTCGTTGCGGATCGAGGCCGGCCGAATCGACGACGTGATGAACCTCGTCGGCGAGCTCGTGCTCGTCCGGAACCGCCTGTGGTCGCTGCGCAGCCGCGTCTGCGACGAGGACCTGAATCGCACGCTGTCGAGCCTCGACCTCGTGACGTCGGACCTGCAGTCGTCGGTGATGCGGCTTCGGATGCAGCCGGTCAGCAAGGTTTTCGGCCGCTTCCCCCGCGTCGTGCGCGACCTCGCGCGCCAGCTCGGCAAGCAGGTCGAGCTCGAGACGGCTGGCGAGAGCACCGAGCTCGACAAGGGCATGGTCGAGTGTCTCGCCGATCCGCTCGTGCATCTCGTGCGCAACGCGGTCGATCACGGTATCGAGGCGCCGGACGCGCGTGAGCACATCGGCAAGCCGCGCGCGGGCCGGATCGTGCTTTCGGCCCGTCAGGAGGGCAACCACATCTTCATCGGCGTGCGGGACGACGGCGCGGGGCTCGATCCTGCGGTGATCCGGCAGAAGGCCGTCGAGCGCGGGCTGATCGACGCGCACGCCGCGCTGCAGCTTTCCGACGACGACGCGTTGCAGCTCCTGTTCTCGCCCGGATTCTCGACGCGCTCGGAGGTCACCGACGTCTCCGGCCGCGGCGTCGGCCTCGACGTCGTGAAGAGCGGGATCGGCCGCGTGAACGGCACGGTCGAGATCCGCTCGGAGAAGGGTGCCGGCACGGAGTTCCAGATCAGGCTGCCGTTGACGCTCGCGATCCTTCCTGCGCTGATGGTCGTCGTCTCCGATCAGGTGCTCGCGCTGCCGCTGTCGATCGTCGAGGAGATCGCGGATTTCGACGCTCGCGATGCGAGCGTCCTCGACGGCAGGGAAGTGCTTTCGCTGCGCGGCGACGTGCTGCCGCTGCTCGACCTCGAGCGCTGGGTCGGTCCGCCGCCCGGCGGCGGCAAGCGCACGAAGTACGCCGTCGTCGTGTTCGCCGGGGGGCGGCGCGCCGTGCTGCTCGTCGAAAAGCTGCTCGGCCAGGAGGACGTCGTGATTAAGTCGCTCGGCTCGAGGCTCAAGAGCCTGCCGGGCTTCGCCGGTGCGACGATCACCGGCGACGGCAGGATCGCGCTCATCGTCGATGCCGGCTCGCTGCTCGAGGCATGGACGCGCGTCGCCGTCTGCGCTCCGCAGAGGTCGGCGGCATGATGCGGCGGGGGGTAGGGCAGCGAACGGCGCGGCACGCCGTGGAGAGCGGAGGGTAGCATGGACATCCTCAGCGTCATCGGCGTCGTGCTCGGTCTCGTGGCCGTGATCGGCGGCAGCGTGCTGAAAGGCAGCGGCATCGCCGCGCTGTGGAACGGGGCGGCGTTCCTGATCGTCATCGTCGGCACGTTCGGGGCCGTCCTCGTGCAGGTACGGCTTCAGGCGTTTCTGCACGGCTTCCGTATCCTGCGCTGGATCTTCATGCCGCCCGACGGCGACGGCGAGCGGCTGCTGAAGAAGGTCCTCGAATGGAGCCACATCGCGCGCCGCGACGGGCTGCTCGCGCTCGAGCCGATCGTCGAGCAGGAGACGGACGA
>CAZKNH010000317.1:0-2091 GCA_964553875.1 uncultured Gammaproteobacteria bacterium
CGCTGTCGATCTGGGCGACGTACGAGCTCGCGGGCCTCTACGGCATCGCGATCGCGGCGACGACGATGCTGTCGATGACCGGCATGATCGTCGCGCTCGACGCATTCGGCCCGATCACCGACAACGCGGGCGGCATCGCCGAGATGTCCGAGCTCCCGGGCGAGGTTCGCAACGTCACGGACGCGCTCGACGCGGTCGGCAACACGACGAAGGCCGTGACGAAGGGCTACGCGATCGGCTCGGCCGGTCTCGCCGCGCTCGTGCTGTTCGCCGACTACCAGTTCAGGCTCGACGAGGCCGGGCTTTCGAACGTCGTGTTCGAGCTGCAGGATCACCGCGTGATCATCGGCCTCCTGATCGGCGGGCTCGTGCCGTACCTCTTCGGCGCGCTCGCGATGGAGGCGGTCGGCCGCGCCGCGGGCTCGGTCGTGAACGAGGTCCGGCGCCAGTTCCGCGAGATCGCCGGCATCATGGAAGGCAAGACGAAGCCGGACTACTCGCGCGCCGTCGACATGCTGACGAAGGCCGCGATCAAGGAGATGATCGTGCCGTCGCTGCTGCCGCTGCTCGTGCCGATCATCGTCGGCCTGCTTCTCGGCCCGGAGGCGTTGGGCGGCGTGCTGCTCGGCACGATCGTGACCGGTCTCTTCGTCGCGATCTCGATGACGACCGGCGGCGGCGCTTGGGACAACGCGAAGAAGTACATCGAGGACGGCAACTTCGGCGGCAAGGGCTCTGACGCCCACAAAGCCGCGGTGACCGGCGACACCGTCGGCGACCCGTACAAGGACACCGCGGGCCCGGCGATCAACCCGCTGATCAAGATCATCAACATCGTCGCGCTGCTCGTCGTGCCGTTGCTCGCTTGACAGGCTGACTCGTGCTGGCCGCCGTCCCGACGTTTCGGGGCGGCGGCTTTTTTTTGGTTCTTCGCCGCTCTGCGCGGTTGGAAGGGAGTTCACGATCGCCACCGCTGACTCCGTGTTACACGCACGGCGTCGGCAGTAGAGCGACCACGGCCGCGACCCGCGTCCCGCCCGCGACCGATGCACGGAACGCCTCGACGAGGCAAACTCGGCAAGACCCGAGGCTCCGCCGTCGCAAAGGCACATCGTTCCGCTCCACATATGAATTCCGAAGTCGAGACGCGCCCGGGCACGACGCCGGTGCCGGCGGTGCTCGCAGTCGTCGTGAGGGACGGCCGCGTGCTGCTCGTCCGGCGCGCGAATAACCCGGATAAAGGGCTCTGGGGATACCCAGGCGGACGCATCGAGCCCGGCGAGACGTGGGCCCAAGCGGCGATACGCGAGCTGCGGGAAGAGACCGGCGTCCGCGCAGAGGCGGTCGGCGTCCTGACGGCGCTCGACGTGATCGATCGAGCCGACGACGGCGCGCTACGCCACCACTTCGTGCTGATTGCGGTCGACTGCCGCTGGCAGGCAGGCGAAGGCCAAGCCGCGGACGACGCGCTCGAAGCGCGCTGGTTCACGCTCGACGAGGTCTGCGCGCTCGGGCCGACCGCGAGCGCGCAGGTCGAGGCGCTCGCCCGGCTCGCGATCGGCGGACGGGGTTGAGCAGGTCCCCCGCTCGCGGGAATCGAGCCGCGGGTCACGATACGGCCATGCGTCGTTGCGCGGCGGGAGCCCTTTAAGGTAAAGAGTCCCGCGGCAGCGCCGAGGCTCCGCCTCGAATGACATAAGAAGAATGGCTGCCACCAGGGGAAAGGGGACCCGAGAGAAAGGGGGCGGCGAGTGAAACGATCGAAGCGGGCGGGGCCGATCGGCTCGCCGATTCTCGTCGCGGCCGCGTGGCTGGTGCTCGCCGCCGCGAAGGCCGCGGCACAGCAGAGCGAGCCGCTCTACGACTTCGCGCCGCCGCCGGCCTGGGTGGACGTCGCGCCCATGGACTACCCGGCCCCCGAGCAGAGGGGCGTCGAGTCGGGCCGCATCCTGCTGCTCGATCGTCAGCTCGACGTCACGGCCGACGGCGACGAGTTCTATCAGCACTTCGCGGTCGAAATCGCCAACACCGCGGACGTCGACGAGTACTCGCAGCTCAACATCGACGTCGATCCCACCTACCAGACCCTCG
>CAZKNH010000318.1:0-2069 GCA_964553875.1 uncultured Gammaproteobacteria bacterium
CCCCGTACTGCGCGTGGTACTTGAACTTGTACAGGAACTCGAGCGGGCACGTGAAACCGAGCTCCTGCTCGAGCCGCCGCTCGACGGCCTGCTCCATCGTCTCGCCCCAGCGCGGATGCGAGCAGCAGGTGTTCGACCAGTAGTTCGGCCAGAGCGGCTTCGACGGCGCGCGCTTCTGCAGGAGCAGCTCGTCGTTGCCGTTGAATACGAAGATCGAGAACGCCCGATGCAGCACTCCCGTGCCGGTATGGCACTCGCTCTTCCTCTTCCGGCCGATCTCTCGATCGAGCTCGTCGACGAGGATCAGCTCCTCGTTCTCGTTCGATACGATTTCGTCACGTGCCATCCAATCGAGCTCCCAAGCTGACAGGCATCGCCTGAAACCCCGCCGCCCGTATCGCGGACACTACCGATTCGCATGCTTCCGTCGACTCGCAGATCGCCACGATCGATCCGCCGCCGCCGCCGCCCGTCAGCTTCGCGCCGAGCGCACCGTTCTCGCGAGCGATCGTCACGAGCTGCTCGAGCTCGGGCGTCGAGACCTGCAAAGCGTTCAGCATGCCGTGACAGATGTTCATCAGCTCGCCGAGGAGCGGTAAGTCATTGTCGGAAATCGCCTGCACGCCGCGCAACGTCAACGCGTCGATCTGATCGAAAATCCGCTCGTAGAGGCGCCGATCCTGCTCCCACGCCTCGCGCACGCGGCCTACGGTTTTCGCGGTCAGCCCCTCGTACCCCGTCATGCCGATCACGGCCGGGATCGGCTCGACGATGTTCAGCGGCTCGACGAGCGGCGGCTCGCCGGGCCGGAAGACGAGCGCCTGCGCATACGTCGCGAGCGTGTTGTCGAGGCCGCTCGGGCTGCCGTGCGCGACCTTCTCGGACTCGAACGCGAGGCGATTCACCTCGTCGTCGGAGAGACCGAGCTTGAAGTGCTTGTCCAGCGCGCGGACGATCGCGACCGCCATCGCGGCCGAGCCGCCGAGGCCCATGCCGCGCGGCACCTCCGGGAACACCTCGATCCGCATCGCGCGGCCGGAAAGACCGAGCTTGTCGAGCACGACGCCCGCGGATCGCTCGAACGAGCGGCGGTCCGCGGGATTCTTCGCGAGCTGATACTCGACGCCCCAGCGGGGGATCATCAGATGAATCCCGTCGTCGCAGTCCTCGACGAGGGCCTTGATCGTGAGCGGCACGGGTGCCGCGATCGCATGCCGACCGTACACGACCGCGTGCTCGCCGAGCAGCACGACCTTGCCGTAGCCGACGCCCATCGCCGGCGACTCGGGGCGCTTCAAACCTAAGCCGCCGCCCGATTGCTTCCGCTCGTTCTCGATCTCCGCGATGATTTCCTGCGCCTTCCAGACTTTGATCACGCCGCTCTGGATGACGCGGTCGAGCACCTCGTCGAAGATCTCCTTGCGCGCGCCGGCCGCCGTGACGACGCTGCGCGCGTGCAGCGTCATGTGGCCCTTCTGGATGCCTTCGGTCGCGAGCGCGCGGATCGCGGCGAAGTTCTGCGCGAGCCCGACGGCGCCCATCACCTGCGCGAGCTCGGTCGCGGATTTCACGCCGAGGAGCCGCAGATTGAGCGCGACGGTCGGATTCGATTCGATCGGTGCGCCGACGATGCCGACCTTGATCGGGATCTCGATCCGGCCGCAGAGATTCCCTTCGTCGTCGGCGCGCCACTCCGTCAGCGACGTGTAGCGGCCGCTCCGCGCCGCGTAGGCGTGGGCGCCCGCCTCGATCGCGCGCCAGTCGTTGCCGGTCGCGATCGCGACGGGATCGATGCCGTTCATGATCCCTTTGTTGTGCGTCGCGGCGCGGTACGGATCGACGGCCGCGAAGTCGGCCGCGACGATGATGCCGTCGCGAGCCTGCTCGCCCGTGTAGCCGCGGCCCGCGAGCCTCTCGACCGGAATCTTGCACGAGACGCGCACGAGCGAGCGGTCGGTGAGATTCGAAAGGATCCGCAGGAACACGCGGCCGCCGGTGATCGACTCGACGAGCGGCGCGACGCCCTCGCACATGCCGTTCACGAGGTTCGCGCCCATCGCGTCGCGCGT
>CAZKNH010000319.1:0-2064 GCA_964553875.1 uncultured Gammaproteobacteria bacterium
CGCGGCGAGAACACGCACCACATGGTCGAGGCGGCGTTCAAGGGCGTCGCGCGCGCGCTGCGACAGGCCATCGCGCGCACCGGCGACACGCTGCCGTCGACGAAGGGGCAACTATGACTACGCCGACTTCCTCCGCGGCACGTGCGGCCGCCGCCGCGCGCCGCTCGAACCCGGTCGTGATCGGCAGCTGCGGCTCGAATCTCGCGTCGCTCGGATTCGCGTTCGAGCGGCTCGGCGTCGACGCGCCGGTCACCGAGGATCCCGAGCGGGTGCGCGCGGCAAGCCACGTGATCCTGCCCGGCGTCGGCGCGGCCGGCGACGGCATGGAGCGGCTCCGGCGCGCGGGCCTCGCCGATGTCGTGCCGACGCTGACGCAGCCAGTGCTCGGCATTTGCCTCGGCATGCAGATCCTGTTTACCGCGTCCGAGGAAGAAGACACGCCCTGCCTCGGCATCATTCCGGGCGTTGCGCGGCGCTTCCCGCGCTCGGCGACGCATCCCGTCCCGCACATGGGCTGGAACCGCGTCATGCTGCGCGGCCGCTCGCAGCTGACGGAAGGCCTCGACGACGGCGACTACGCGTATTTCCTGCACAGCTACGCAGTGCCCGTCGGTCCCTATACGCGCGCGACGAGCGAGTACGGGATCGAGTTCTCGGCGATCGTCGAGCACGGCAATTTCTTTGGCGCGCAGTTCCATCCCGAGCGCTCGTCGCGGCTCGGTGCGCGGCTGCTCGCGAACTTCCTCGCGCTGTGATGAAGCTGATTCCGGCGATCGATATTCGCGGCGGGCGCTGCGTCAGGCTCCTCAAGGGCGACTTCGCGAAGGAAACGCGCTACGACGCGGACCCGGTCGAGCTCGCCGCGCACTATCGCGCGCTCGGCGCCCGTTGGCTCCATGTCGTCGACCTCGACGGAGCGGCCGCCGGTGCGCCGGCAAATCTGCCGCTCGTGAAAGCGATGCGCGCAGACGGGCTGCGCGTGCAGCTCGGCGGCGGTATCCGGGACGATGCAAGCCTCGAGCAGGCGCTCGAGATCGCGGACCGGGTCGTCATCGGCAGTCTCGCCGTCACGGCTCCGGAGCACGTCACGCGCTGGCTCGACACCTACGGCGCGGAGCGCTTCACGCTCGGCTTCGACGTGCGGATCGACGCCGCCGGCACGCCGTTCGTCACGACCCACGGCTGGACGCAGACGAGCGCCGTGACGCTCGCGGACGCGATCGAGCGCTTCCTGCCGCACGGGCTCGTGCACGTGCTCTGCACGGACGTCGACCGCGACGGCGCGCTCGCCGGGCCGAACCTCGAGCTCTACGCGGACTGCGCCCGGCGGTGGCCGACGCTCGCCGTGCAGGCGTCGGGCGGCGTCCGGGATGCGGCCGATCTCGCCGCGCTCGCGACGACCGGCGTCGCCGGCGCGATCTCCGGCAAGGCGCTGCTCGAAGGCCGGATCTCGCCGGATGAGATCCGCGCGTACGTGTAGCGCCGCACGAGGAATCGAACGACATGCTGACGAAGCGAATCATCCCGTGCCTCGACGTCCGCGACGGCCAGGTCGTGAAGGGCGTGCAGTTCCGCAACCACCGCGTGATGGGCGACATTCTCGAGCTCGCGGAGCGCTATCGGGACGAGGGCGCGGACGAGCTCGTGTTCTACGACATCACGGCAAGCCCCGACGGGCGAACGGTCGATCGGCGCTGGGTCAATCGCGTCGCGCGAATCCTGGACATCCCGTTCTGCGTCGCCGGCGGCATCCGCACGCTCGCGGACGCCGAGGCGATCCTGAACTTCGGCGCCGACAAGATCTCGGTCAACACGCCCGCCCTCGAGAATCCCGACTTCATCGACGAGCTCGTGCGGCGCTTCGGCTCGCAATGCGTCGTCGTCGGCGTCGACACGCTCGAGCGGGACGGCGACTACCACGTCTACCAATACACGGGCGATCCCGACCGGACCCGGCCGAGCCGGCGCCGCACGCTCGACTGGGTGCGCGAGGTCGAGCAGCGCGGCGCCGGCGAGATCGTGCTGAACTGCATGAACCAGGACGGCGTGCGGCGCGGCTACGAC
>CAZKNH010000320.1:0-2062 GCA_964553875.1 uncultured Gammaproteobacteria bacterium
GACAGCCCGTCGAACGTGCTCGTGCCGCGGCCGACCTCGTCCATCAGCACGAGGCTCGACGGCGTCGCGTTGTTCAGGATGTTCGCCGTCTCGATCATCTCGACCATGAAGGTCGAGCGGCCTCCGGTCAGATCGTCGGCCGCGCCGATGCGCGTGAAGATCCGGTCGATCGGGCCGATCTCCGCGTCCTCGGCCGGCACGAAGCTGCCGACGTGCGCGAGGATCACGATCAGCGCCGTCTGACGCATGAACGTCGACTTGCCGCCCATGTTCGGCCCGGTCACGATCAGCATGCGCCGTCGATCGTCGAGATCGAGGTCGTTCGGCACGAACGGCGCGTCGCTCGACTGCTCGACGCCGATGTGCCGCCCGGCGCGGTAGCAGAGCCTCGGCGTGTCGACGAGCCGCGGACGCACGAGGTCGAGCGAGCGGGCGCGCTCCGCGAGGTTCGCGAGCGCGTCGATCTCGGCGATCGCCGTCGCGGTCGCCTGCAGCGAATCGAGATTCTCCGCGAGCTTCGCGAGCAGCGCCTCGTAGAGGTGCTTTTCGCGCGCGAGCGCGCGCTCCCGCGCGGAGAGCACCTTGTCCTCGAAGGATTTGAGCTCGGGCGTGATGTAGCGCTCCGTGCCTTTCAGCGTCTGCCGGCGCATGTAATCGGCCGGCACGCGCTCGGCGTGCGTCCTGCCGAGCTCGATGTAGAAGCCGTGCACGCGGTTGTAGCCGACCTTGAGGCTCGCAATGCCGGTGCGCTCGCGCTCCTTCGCTTCGAGCTCGTTCAGGTAGCGGCTCGCGTTCTCGCTGATCGAGCGGAGCTCGTCGAGCTCGGCGTCGTAACCTTCCGCGATCACGCCGCCGTCGCGGATCAGCACCGGCGGCGACTCGACGATCGCGCGCGCGAGGAGCTCGCGCTCCGTCTCGTGCTCGCCGCACTGCGCCGCGAGCCGCGCGAGGCGCGACTCGCCGTCCGCAGGGTCCGCGATCGCTTGCAGCGCGGCCTTGAGCTCCGGCACGCGCGTGAGCCCGTCGCGAAGCTGCGCGAGGTCGCGCGGCCTGGCCGAGCCGAGCGCGACGCGGGTCAGGATCCGCTCGAGGTCCGCGATCTCGCCGAGCACGTCGCGCAGGCGGTCGAACGCGCCCGCGTCGACCAGCGTCGCGACCGCGTGCTGCCGCGCGGCGAGCTCGCGCCGATCGCGGATCGGGCGGTTGAGCCAGCGCCTGAGCAGCCGGCTCCCCATCGGCGTCGCGCAGCGGTCCATGATGCCGGCGAGCGTGAACTCCGGGCGGCCGCCCAGGCTCGTCTCGATCTCGAGGTTCCGGCGCGTCGCGACGTCCATGATCACCGCGTCGTCGCGCCGCTCGCGCCTCAAGCCTCTGAGATGCGGCACCTGCGAGCGCTGCGTGTCGTTCACGTACTGCAGGAGGCACCCCGCCGCGCCGACCGCGTCCGGGATGTCCTCCGCGTCGAAGCCCGCGAGGTCGCGCACGCGGAACTGTGCGCACAGGAGCCGCCGCGCCGATTCCTCGTCGAAATGCCACGGCGGACGGGTCTTGACGACCGCCATCTTCACGAGCCAGTCGGGCTCCGTGACGTCCTCGGAGACGAGGAGCTCCGCGGGCTTCAGGCGCTCGAGCTCGCTCGCGAGCGCATCGAGATCCGACAGCTCGTCGACGCTGAAGCGGCCGCCCGCGAGGTCGAGCCATGCGAGGCCGATCTTCGCGCCGAGCTTGACCGCGGCGAGGTGCCGAGTCTCCTTGTCGTCGAGGAGCGCGGCGTCGGTCAGCGTGCCGGGCGTCACGATACGCACGACTTCGCGTGCGACCGGACCCTTGCTCGTCGCCGGATCGCCGATCTGCTCGCAGATCGCGACGGATTCGCCGAGACGGATCAACCGGGCGAGGTACGTCTCGACCGATTGCACGGGGACGCCCGCCATCGGAATCGGCGCGCCGTTCGACATGCCGCGTTTCGTGAGCGCGATGTCGATCAGCTTCGACACTCGCCGCGCGTCGTCGTAGAAGAGCTCGTAGAAGTCGCCCATGCGGTAGAAGAGCAGCATGTCGG
>CAZKNH010000321.1:0-2003 GCA_964553875.1 uncultured Gammaproteobacteria bacterium
AACGCGCAGACGCACCCGATCCGGCCGGACGATCTCGAGAAACCCGACGTTGACGCCGCGCGGAAAGTCCGGATGGGTCGCGAGCTCTGGTCCCAGTATACCGACGTCGGCCGTATCGACCGAATCGACGAGCAGAACGGCATGCGGATTGCCCATCGACACGGCACCGAGCTCGACGTCGCGTCCGGCCGCGCGCACGACATAACGGTCGCGCTCCGCGGGTGCGCGAAACGGCAGCGACGCGGGCGCGAAATCGGGCACGCCGAGGTTGACGCTGACCCGCCCCTCGCTGCCGATCCGGGCTTCGATCGGTCCCGCGGTGCTTCGAAGGGTGAGCTCGCCGTCCCGTCCGCGGCCGTGTGCGGCGACGAAGCGCGCGATGCAGCGCGCGCCGTTACCGCACTGCTCGACCTCGCCGCCGTCCGCGTTGAAGATGCGGTACGACGCGTCGTGCTCGGCGTCCGCGTCGAACGTGACGAGCAGGAGCTGATCGAAACCGACGCCGAGCCGCCGGTCGGCGAGGCGCCGCACGGTATCGGGCTCCGGAGCGGGTCGGTCACGCGGCCAATCGACGACCATGAAGTCGTTGCCGAGACCGTGCATTTTGGCGAAGCGGACTCGCACGCGTGTCGTTGCTCCGGCGGAGCCGTCGACTGGCCACGGACCCCGCGGAAGGTTTAATGTCCGCCCGGGCATCGAACAGCAACGTCCGGCCCGAGCGCCGGTGCGCAAGTATACGTGGAATCGCCTTGGCCTAAACCGCAGAAGACCTGCCGCGACCTTCGCGAGTTTCTCGCGCTGCTCGAAAGCCGCGGCGAGCTGAAACGCGTCTCCGCGTTCGTCGACCCGAAGCTCGAGCTGACCGAGGTCTCGCGCAGAACCCTCGCGAAGGGCGGTCCGGCGCTCCTCTTCGACGATGTCGGCGTCCCGGGTGTGCGCGCGCTGACGAATCTCTTCGGCACCGAGTCGCGCATCGTCGCCGCGCTCGGCGCGGAAGGCCCGGACGCGCTCCCCGAGCTCGGCCGTCTGCTCGCGGCGCTGAAGGCGCCGGAGCCGCCGAAGAGCGTCGGCGAGGCGTTCCGCAAGCTGCCGCTGCTGAAGGAGATCATGAACATGGCGCCGCGCGTGCTCCGGACCGGGCGCACGCAGGAGGTGCGGATCGAAGGCGCGGACGTCGACCTCGGCGCGTGGCCGATCCAGACATGCTGGCCCGAGGACGCGGGACCGCTGATCACGTGGGGTCTGACGACGACGCAAGGCCCCGACGGAGGACGACAGAACCTCGGCGTCTATCGGCAGCAGGTCATCGACCGGAACAAGGTGATCATGCGCTGGCTCGCGCATCGCGGCGGCGCGACCGACTACGCGGCGTGGCGCGCGGCGCGGCCGAACGAGCCGTTCCCGGTCGCGGTCAGCATCGGCGCGGACCCGGCGACGATCCTCGCGGCCGTGACGCCGATCCCGGACACGCTCTCCGAGTACGCCTTCGCGGGGCTCCTGCGGGGCGAGCGCACCGAGCTCGTCGAGTGCCTCGGCTCGAGCCTGCGCGTGCCGGCGCACGCGGAAATCACGCTGGAAGGCTACATCGCGCCCGGCGAGACGGCCGTGGAGGGTCCGTTCGGCGACCACACCGGGTACTACAACGAGGCGGAAGTCTTTCCGGTCATGACGGTCGAGCGGATCACGCATCGGCGCGACCCGATCTATCACACGACGTACACCGGGCGGCCGCCGGACGAGCCTTCCGTGCTCGGGCTCGCGCTGAACGACGTGTTCGTGCCGATCCTGCAGACGCAGTTCCCGGAGATCGTCGATTTCTACCTGCCCGCGGAGGCGTGCTCGTACCGCGTCGCGATCGTCAGCATCAAGAAGCAGTACCCGGGGCACGCACGCCGGATCATGTTCGGCATCTGGTCGTACCTGCGCCAGTTCATGTACACGAAGTTCGTGATCGTCGTCGACGACGACATCGACGCGCGCAACTGGCAGGACGTCGTCTGGGC
>CAZKNH010000322.1:0-2002 GCA_964553875.1 uncultured Gammaproteobacteria bacterium
GCTAGAACGAACGCGTGAACGACAGGAACCACTCGCGCGGGCGTCCCGGCTGTGCCTGCCGGAACGGCTGCCCGAACGCCGTGAGATCGAACACGTTCAACAAGTACTCCTCGTCCGTCAGATTCGTCGCACCGACCGCTATGCTCCAGTCCTCCATCGGCGAGCGATACGTCACGCGCAGGTTGAACAGCTCATACCCGTCGACGCACGAGGTTTGCCGGCTCATGAATCGGCCCGGTGACACCTCGTCGAGCTGGCTGCAGATGTCCGTCTGGAAATAGCCGTCGATCCGCGGCGAGAGCGTGCCGCCGCCGGACAGGAAGAAGTCGTACTGCAAGGCAAGGTTCGCGTTCCATTCGGGGACGAAAACCGGCGTGCCGGAAACGATGTCCGGGCTGCTCCAGTCGGTGTAGCCTCCGCCGCCGCTCAGAAGCAGCGCGTCGGTCGGCCGGTAGTCGAACTCGAACTCGACGCCGCTGATCTCGCCGGGCACGTTGAAGTAGTTGGTCCGCGACGTGAGACCCGAGCACGTCGCAGGCCCGCCAGGCTCAGGGTTCGGGAAAGCGTCGCCCGGGATCACGTTGCCGTCGGGGTCCTTCAAGCACTCGACACCGGCGCGCGGCACGATGCGTTGCTCGTAGTCGGAGTAAAAGAGCGCGGTGTTGAAGCGCAGGCGCCCGTCGGCGAAGTCTCCCTTGATGCCGAGCTCGTACGCAGTGAGCTCCTCGCCCGCGACCGGCACGAGCTGCGAGGGCTGGAACGGCCGCGGGTTGTACGCGAGCGGACGATAGCCCGTCGCTATGGAGGCGTACAGCATCTTGTCGTTGTTGCTGCCGAAGCTCCAGTCGACGCCGATGCGGTAGTCGGTGGAGTCGTCGCTGTTCTCGAGCCGGCGCGTGATGACCGTGTTGTCGAAGTCGACGTTCTTGTCGTCCTCGGAATGGCGCAGGCCGAGCGTGACGCTCATGCGGTCGTTCAGGTCGTAAACGAGCTGCGTATACACCGAGCGGTTCTCGTTCTCCTGCACGTTCAGGCCGTTGACGAGGATTCCGCTCGGACCGGCGAACGCCGGCAGCAGCACCGTCTGCGCGGCGAGCACGTCGCTCTCGTACAGGAAAACCCCCACGGTCCAGTCGAGACGGTCGCTCAAGGCAAGGCCGCTGAGCTGCAGCTCTAGCGTCTGCTGATCGAACTCGACGTAACCGTTGACCTCCTGTCCCGGCAGCGGCGAGCCGTCGTGGTCCGTAGCGAACCGCGAATCGTACTGCCGGTCGGCGAGCACGAGCTTCGCCGATACCGAGTCGCTGATGTCCCAATCGAGCGTGCCCGAGACGCCTTCGGTCGTGACCGTGGAAACCGGGTCGTTGATCAGCCCGGTCACCGGATCGCGAAACGTCGCGTAGTTCCTGTAGAACGAGCCCGTCAGGAAGCGCTCGTCGTACCGAACACCGTACGTTGCGAACATCAGATCGTTCCACGCCCCGAAGGCCGGCGCGGCGCCGATCGCCGTGATCACGTCGGCCTGCGACTCGCCGTTGTCGTCGGAATAGTCGTACGTGAACGATAGCGTCACGGCTTCGCTCGGCAGATACCGCAAAGCGACTCGCGCACCGGTCGAATCTTCCCCGCCGAGCGTGCCGATCTTGCAGCCCGCCCCCCGGTTGCGCGTGATGCTCGGCAACGTGCCCGCCTCCGCGGGCCGCTCGCACGTGAAGTCGATCAAGTCGACGTAACCGTCGCGTCTCTTCGACGCAGCGGCGATGCGGGCGAACAGGTTCTCGGTCAGGGCGAAGTCGTAGCTCGCGCGCACCTCGACCCGGTCGAAGTCGCCGATCGTCGCCGAGATCGTGCCGGTGCCGTCGCCCTGCGGCTCGCGCGTGACCAGTCGCATTGCGCCGCCGATCGAGTTGCGGCCGAACAGTGTGCCCTGCGGTCCGCGCAGCACCTCGACCCGGCTCAAGTCGAGCAGATCGAACATCGAGCCCATCACGGTCGCGTGGTA
>CAZKNH010000323.1:0-1855 GCA_964553875.1 uncultured Gammaproteobacteria bacterium
ACCGGCAGCATCGGCGAGCGCTTCGACTGGACGGCCGGCGCGTTCTACTACGACTCGAAGAGCCGCGCGTACAACACGACCGAGTTCGGCGCGTTCGACTACGGTCCCGGCGGCCCGGGCACCGGTTCGCTGCCGAACTTCGTTGCCGACGACCGCTACACGACCGAGAACAAGTCCGTGTTCGTGCACGTGAACTATGCCTTGACGGAGCGGCTCTCGCTCTCGGGCGGCGTCCGCTACACGGACGAGGAGAAGAGCAACACATTCGCGCACTACGGTCAGATCGTCGTGCCGGATCCGCTCGTCTTCGGCAAGTCTCGCGCGGACCAGAAGATCAGCATCGACTTCTCCGTGACGGACAACATCTTCCTGTACGCGCAGGCCGCGACGGGCTACCGCTCGGAGGGTGCGAATCCGCGCATCTTCACCGTCGGCCAGCTCGGCGTGATCCCGGAGGAGGAGGTGACCACCTACGAGATCGGCGTGAAGACCGATCTTCTCGATCGCAGGCTGCGGCTGAACGCGGCCGTTTTCGAGAGCGACTACGATCCGCGCACGGTCTCGGTCTTCGGTCTCGTCGTGCAATGCGACGCGCCCGATGATCCTAACCCGACGCCGTACTTCCTCGCCGGCGCGCAATGTCCTGCGGGGACGGCGCTCGCGGGCTCGAACGGTTTGCCGTGGTTCTACTACATCAACAATCCGGGCACGCTCGAAGGGTTCGAGGTCGAGCTCTCCGCGTCGCCGATCGACCAGCTGCTCGTCACGTACACCGTCGGGCAGACGAGGTACAAGAACGACAACCAGACGCCCGGCTCGCCGCTCTATGTGCACCCGTCGTTCCTTCTTCAGCCCGAATGGACGATGAGCGCGGGCGTGCAGTGGACCGCGCGGCTCCCCGGCGGCGGCACGTTGTCGCCGAGGCTCGATGCGTTCTACCAGTCGCACCGGACGAACGGCGGCACGCAGGTCGACAACTTCTGCCCGGAGCGCTGCATCCCCGGCTATACGTTGCTGAATGCGAGGCTCACGTACCAGCCGCCGAGCGAGGACTGGTCGGTGTCGCTTTCCGCGACGAACCTCGCCGACAGGTTCTACTGGCAGCAGCTCGGCGCCGCGATCACGGCGACCGGCGCGCCGGCATCGAACCGCTCCGGCGTGCCTGGCCGGCCGCGCGAGTGGGCGTTGACGTTGGAGAAGCGGTTCTAGGCTCGCATCCAAAGCCGATGCCTCGGCGTCGCCGTGCAGCCTCGCGGCGGCGCCGATCGAACCATCGCTTGGAGCACGCGATCGTCGCCGGGGCAAGTGCTGCCCCGGAATGCGTGTGCCGATGCGGTTTGGTATGCCGTCCCGCTACAATCCCGCGCAGCGGCTATTCGACGTTCCAGGAAGGGGGGCAAGATGATCGAGCGGACCGGCCAACTCGCATTGGCACTGACGGCGACTGTGCTGACCGGCCTGCCGGCCCTGGCGCAGCAAGTCGCCGACCCGGGGTTCAGAAGCGTTGGACGCGGTGCGCCGCTGGCCGAGGCGTTGCCGCCGTTTCTGCCCGTCAACGCGATCGGGCCGGAACCGCCGACCCCGGACCAGGTGCAGCAAATTCTCGAGCGCGCAGAAGACTTTCCGATCGTCGGTCCGTTCCGCTTGAACCTCGGTCCGCCAGGTGAGGCGTCGCCGGCGCCGGATCTCCTTTTCGGTTCCGCCTGGAACGGCGACGTGCCCGAAGGGGTGGAGCCGCTGCCCGTCGATCTTTTCACGTCGACGGATTTTTACGCTGACAGGGAGCTCTGGAGCGACCCGCGCTATTTCCGCTGCGGCAGCCCGCAAGGCATCGAGACGGCGCGCGGCGCGATCA
>CAZKNH010000324.1:0-1820 GCA_964553875.1 uncultured Gammaproteobacteria bacterium
ATCGCGCAATATCGCGGCCTCTACGGCGATCGCGTCGCGATCACGCTCGACGGGCTGCCGCTGGTCACCGGCGGCCCGAACTCGATGGATGCGCCGCTCTCGTATGCGTCGCCGTTGCTGCTCGAGCATCTGCGCCTCGAGCGGGGCATCGCGAGCGTCTCGAGCACGGTCGAATCGCTCGGCGGCCATATCGGCGCGGACTACGACCGCGGCGAGCACGGCGACGGTCGGGCCATCAAGCCTTCCGGCCGCGTGCTCGCGCGGTACGCGGACAACGGCCGGCTCGGCAGCGTCGCGACGCGGCTCGTCGGCGCGAGCGAGACGCATAAGGTCGCCCTGCTGGCGCAGCGCGACCGCGCCGACGACCTGGAATTTCCGGGCGGCCGGCTCGCTCCGACCCGGCTCGAGCGCGACCGCTACGACATCAGCTACGCGTACCGCGCCGACGGGCTCGAAGTGCGGATCAACGGCGGCCGTCTCGAGACGCGCGATACCGGCACGCCGTCGCTGCCGATGGATATCGGCTGGATCGAAACGGACCTCGTCGGGCTCGAGGTCGCCGCCGACGTCGGGCGCGCCGCGATCGAAGCGGCGGTCGGCTATTCAGGCGTCGAGCACGTCATGGACAACTTCTCGCTGCGCGCGCCGCCGGCGACGCCGGCGCAGCATCGCTCGACGTTCGCCGAAGGCCGCGGCTTCAACTTCCGCATCGGCAGCCGCTGGCTCCTGGACACCGGCGAGTGGCGGCTCGGTGTCGACGGCCGGACCGCCGAGCATTCGGCGGTCATCTCGAACCCGAATGCCCCTGCCTTCCGCATCGTGAACTTCGACGAAGCAACGCGCGACATCGTCGGCGTCTACGGGCAATGGAACCGCGCGCTCGCGCGGCTCGACATCGAGGCCGGCGTTCGAGTGAACCGCGCGCGCACGCGCTCGGGCGATGCGTCGGCGACGATCCCGGCGATGAATCCGATGTCGCAGATGATGGCGGCGAACGCCGCGCTCCTTGCCGAGCGTTTCAATGCGGACAACGGCACGCGCACGCGCACGAACGTCGATGCCGTCGTGAAGATCGGACGTCCGTTCGGCGAGATGCGAAGCGTCTATGTCGAGCTCGGCCGCAAGACGCGCGTGCCGTCATATCAGGAGCTGTTCCTGTGGCTGCCGCTCGAGTCGACCGGCGGCCTCGCGGACGGCCGCAGCTATATCGGCAACCCGGCGCTCGACTCCGAGGTCTCGCACGAGATCAATCTCGGCGCGAGCTGGCATCTCGGGCGGGCATGGATTGCGCCGCAGGCGTTCTACAAGGATGTCGACGGCTATATCCAAGGCATACCGTCGGAGAACGAGACCGCGAACGCGGTCGCGACGATGATGACCGGCCGCCCCGCGCTCGAATTCGCGAATACCGACGCGCGGCTCTATGGGATCGACGCCGCGTGGGGCGTCTACCTCACCGAGTCGCTGACGCTCGACGGCGTGCTCGGGCTCGTGCGCGGCAAGCGAACGGATGTCGACGATCACCTCTATCGGATCGCGCCGCCGAACGCCCGGGTCGCGCTCACGTATGACGCCGAGCGCTGGTCGGCGACGGTCGAGAGCGTGCTCTATGCCGCGCAGACGCGAACCTCGGCCTACAACCAGGAACGGCCGACGCCGGGCTACGGCGTCTTGAACGCGGCGGCGACTTGGCGCTTTCGCGACGGACTTGCGCTCCACGCGCGCGTGTCGAACCTGCTCGACAAGCGCTACCGCGATCACCTCGACGGGATGAACCGCGCCGCGAATACCGACGTGCCGGTCGGCGAGCGGCTCTTCGC
>CAZKNH010000325.1:0-1816 GCA_964553875.1 uncultured Gammaproteobacteria bacterium
GTGCAGTGGTTCATCAACACGCAGAAGGACGAGGGGCTGCGTCCGAGCGACCTCCGCGATGAGCGTAACGCCGGCCGCCGGCGCATGATCGAGCTCTATTCCCGCTACGAGGCGCTCTGCCGCGAGTCCGGGCTCGTCGATTTCGGCGAGCTCTTGCTCCGGAGCCTGGAGCTCCTGCGCGATCGCCGCGATCTGCTCGAGCATTACCGCGCGCGCTTCAAGCAGATCCTCGTCGACGAGTTCCAGGATACGAACGCGATCCAGTACCGCTGGCTGCGTCTGCTCGCGGGCGACGTCGTCGTGCCGTTCGTCGTCGGCGACGACGATCAGTCGATCTACCGCTGGCGGGGCGCCCGCGTCGAGCATCTCAAGCATTTTCAGCGTGACTTCCCGGGCACGCGGATCGTCCGGCTCGAGCAGAATTACCGCTCGACGGCGACGATCCTGAACGCGGCGAACGCGGTGATCGCGAACAACGCCGGCAGGCTCGGCAAGAATCTCTGGACGGCGGGCGGCACCGGCGAGCCGATCAAGCTCTATGCCGCGTTCAACGAGCGCGACGAGGCCGAGTTCGTCGTGAACCGCATCCAGGACGCGATCGCCGCCGGCGAGCGGCGTCGCGACATCGCCGTGCTCTATCGTTCGAACGCGCAGTCGCGCGTGTTCGAGGAGGCGCTGCTTGCCGCGGGCATCCCGTATCGCGTCTACGGGGGCATGCGCTTCTTCGAGCGGGCGGAGATCAAAGACGCGCTCGCGTATCTCAGGCTCCTCGCGAACCGCGACGACGATCCGTCGTTCGAGCGGGCCGTGAACACGCCGCCGCGCGGCATCGGCTCGCGGACGCTCGACGCCGTTCGGGACGAGGCCCGGGCCGCGGGGACGAGCCTGTGGCGCGCCGCGGCCGCCGTGATCGCCGAGGACGTGCTGCCGAAGCGCTCGAGCCGCGCGCTGTGGGATTTCCTGAAGCTGATCGATCGTCTCGACACGGAGACGCGCGGGCTGCCGCTCCACGAGCTGATCGCGCGCGTCATCGACGAGACCGGCCTCATCGCGCATCACGGCAAGGAGCCGCACGGCGGCGGCGAGGTGCGCGTCGAGAACCTCGAGGAGCTCGTCAATGCCGCGCGGGATGCGCTCGTCGGCGAGGATTCCGAGATGCCTCCGCTCGTCGAGTTCCTGGCCTACGCCGCGCTCGAGTCGGGCGACGTGCAGGCGGGGCCGTACGAGGACGGCGTGCAGCTCATGACGATGCACTCGGCGAAGGGACTCGAGTTCGACTGGCTCTTCATGTGCGGCATGGAGGAGGGGCTCTTCCCGCACCAGCGCTCGCTGAACGATCCGGAGGGACTCGAGGAGGAGCGGAGGCTCTGCTACGTCGGCATCACGCGCGCGCGTCGGCGGCTGTTCCTGACCTACGCCGAGCAGCGCCGCCTGCACGGCCAGGAGAGCTACTCGGTGCCGTCACGGTTCCTGCGCGAGATCCCCGCAGAGCTGCTCGAGGAGGTGAGGCCGACGATGGCCGTCTCGCGTCCGGTCTTCCAGCGCACGGCGCGCGCGTACGCGGACGAGCGCGCGCTCGGCGGCATTCGGCTCGGTCAGCGCGTGCGGCACGGCAAGTTCGGCGAGGGCGTCGTGCTGAACGCCGAGGGCAGCGGCGCGCACGCGCGCGTGCAGGTGAACTTCGAGCGGAGCGGCACGAAGTGGCTCGTCGTGGCGTACGCGAACCTCGAGCTGCTCTGACGAAAAAAATCGGGGTCAGACCCCGATTTCCGACGGACGATCCAGGTCGGAGAAATTGGGGTCAGACCCCGATTTC
>CAZKNH010000326.1:0-1814 GCA_964553875.1 uncultured Gammaproteobacteria bacterium
GTGTGGCCGTACGGATGCACGTCGAAGGCGGTCTCGACGACCGCCTCGTAGAGCGTGAAGAGCGGATCCGTCCGGCTCTTGCGGTACTCGCCGTAGACGGCACCGGCCTCGGTCTCGAAATCGCGCCGCGAGTACGCGAGGTTGCGGAAGCGGTCGCTCTCGAGCTCCATCACCGTCTCGAGGTCCTCGACCGCGAGCGACACGTGATAGGCGGTCAAGTCGTCCGTGGTGTACGCGTTTGCGTCCGCGCCGATCTCCGTCAGAATGCGCTGGTAGTGCTCGCTCGGATAGCGCTCGGTGCCGCGGAACATCATGTGCTCGAAGAAGTGCGCAAAGCCGGTGCGCCCTTTCTCGTACTCGTCGCGCGAGCCGGTGCGCACGATCGTCCAGTATGCGACGAGGCCGTTGCTCGGCATCGGCATCACGACGACCTTGAGGCCGTTGTCGAGCACGTCGACGTGCGCGGGATAGGGGATGATGCCGGCCACGATGCTCCTGACGACGCCGAAACGAACGATCCGGCGATTAAATCACAGTCGCCCCGGAGCGGCAGCCGGGCAGGCGCGCCGTGTAGAGTTGTGCTCGGGGGCAGGCCGAGAATGACGGTTTGCCGAGCAGGTAGCAGAATGTGTGCAGAGATCGCATTCCGCGGACCGGTCGAGCGAGCGGCGAGGAGGCTGAATGAATACTGAGCTGCCCTATGCACGGCTGAGCCCTGACCTCATTCTCGAGGCGGTGGAGAGCGTCGGCTTCGAATGCGACGGCGGCATCATCGCGCTCGCGAGCTACGAGAACCGCGTGTATCAGATCGGTGTCGGCGACGGCTTCGTGGTGGCGAAGTTCTATCGCCCCGGGCGCTGGTCGAACGACGCGATCCTCGAGGAGCACCAGTTCGCGCTCGACCTCGCGGAGCGCGACGTGCCGGTCGTGCCGCCGCTCGTGCTCGGCGGCAAGACGTTGCACGAGCACGCGGGTTATCGCTTCGCGCTGTTCGAGCGGCGCGGCGGGCGGTGGCCCGAGCTCGCGACGTCCGAGGAGCGCGTGTACATGGGCAGGGTCATCGGCCGCATCCACGCGTTCGGTGCGACGGGCCGCTTTCGTCACCGCCCGACGCTGTCTGCGCACTCGCTCGGCCGCGAGTCGGTCGAGACGCTCGAGTCGAGCGGCTTCATTCCCGCCCATCTCGTCGACAGCTACCGCAGCATCGCGACGGACGTGCTCGACGCGGTCGACCGCCAGTTCGCGGCCGCCGGCGAGTACACGGTGCTTCGGATCCACGGCGACTGCCATCCCGGCAACGTGCTCTGGACGGACGCAGGCCCCCACTTCGTCGATCTCGACGACTGCATGAACGGGCCCGCGGTGCAGGATCTGTGGCTGTTCCTGTCCGGCAGTCGCGACGAGATGAGCGTGCAGCTCAAGGACCTGCTCGAGGGGTACACGCAGTTCCGCGACTTCGATTACCGGGAGCTCAACCTCGTCGAGGCGCTGCGCGCGCTGCGGATGATCCACTACAGCGCGTGGATCGCGCGGCGGTGGAAGGATCCCGCTTTCCCGCGGGCGTTTCCGTGGTTCACGGAGCGCAAGTACTGGGAAGATCAGGTCCTCGCGCTGCGCGAGCAGCGCGCGGCGCTCGACGAGCCGCCTTTGTCGGTGTTCTGACTTGGCTGCGGCCCTGAACGAAAGACGCGCCGTTGGGGCCGCATCATTCATGAACGGTCGAGCGACGCGGTAGGCCGCGGCCGCGTCGTATTGCCTGTTGCCGGACCGCCGCAAGTACGTCCCTGTAGGCTGCGGGCGCGGCATCCCGGCCG
>CAZKNH010000327.1:0-1800 GCA_964553875.1 uncultured Gammaproteobacteria bacterium
GCGGCGCACGGGTGTTGAGATACATCGGCAGCGAGCTCATCGCGGCGATGCCGCGCACGTCGACGGAACCGCGCGTCCGGTCCCACAACGTGAGGAACGCGGGCGGCCCGGCGGCGATCACGTCGACCGACCCCGACAGCAGCGCGTCGTTCATCACGGCGGGACCGCCGAGATCGATCCAGCGCACGGTGAGCTCGTCGAGGCCGGCGGCGCGCGCGTGCTTTTCGATCAGCGCGTGCTCGCGCATCACGTAGAGCGGCAGGAAGCCGACGCCGCCCGCGCCGAGCGGGATGCGGATCTCGGTTCGTGCGCCCGGGCTGCCCCCGCAGCCGGCGGCGCCGGCGATGCCGATGATCGCGGCGAAGAGCAGCGCGAAGCGCTTCATTGCGCCGCGACCCGCTCGGCCGCACCGTCCGCGTCGCTGAGCGCCGCGGCGCGCGCGAGCTCGCCGGCGTCTTCGAGCTCATCGATCCGCCAGCACTGCGCGATCAGCGCATCGACGCGGGCAGGGGCGAGCACGCGGACGGCCTGATCCCGGAACTTCTCCTCGAGCTGTGCGTCGCTGAGCGGTCGCCCGAGGTTCCCGAGCGACTCCTCGACGAAGAGCTCGAGGAGGCGTCCGTCGTCGAGCTCGACCTCGATGTGCACCTGATCCTCGCCCACGGCCGGGTCGCCGGTCGCCGTCGTGATCGAGCGCAGCCGTGCGAGCACCGGATCGTCGAGCGCTTCGTCCGTGAACTCGGCGAGGCCGCCCTTGCCGCGTGCGAGACCGATGGCCGCCGCGTGATAGATTGAGTACTTCGTCTGCAGCGCCCGCTTCAGATCCTTCTGGTTACAAAGGTCGAGCACGAGCGGCGCGACCCGCAGGCGTATCGCGCGTATCCGCGCCGGATCGGGCTTGTCGCGCTCGCGGATGCGGCTGCAGCCGTCGATCGTCGGATGCACGACGAGACCGCACGCGTACGGCTTGTACGCGTTCACGCGAAGGCTGAAGTCGTCGCCGAGCCGTTCGGTGATCTTGCCGAGGTCGTAGCGTGCGGCGGTCACCGCCGCGAACCCGCGCGGACCTTCGAGGCCGCGCTCGCCGGCCGTGAAATTCGCCTCGGCGAGGAGCGCGGCCGTGTAGCCGTTCTGCGCGGCACGCCCCGGCTGGAACGATTTCGCCATCGAGCCGAACATCTCGCGGATCCCGGCCGCCTGCGTCGCGGCGAGCCCGAAGGCCCAGACCATCTGCTCGACCGTGAGGCCGCGCAGCTTGCCGATGGCGGCCGCCGCGCCGAAGACGCCCGCGGTCGACGTGATGTGCCATCCCGCTTCGTAATGCGCGGGGTAGACCGCATCGCCGATACGCGATTCGGCTTCGAAGCCCAGGATGAACGCATGCACGAAATCTTCGCCGCTGACGCTCTCGGCGCTCGCGTATGCGAAGAGCGCGGACGCGACGGGCACGCTCGGATGAATGTAGTTCTTCGGCGTCGTGTCGTCGTATTCGTGGACGTGCGAACCGATACCGTTCAAGAGCGCGGCATTGAGCGGGTCGAAGCGCTCGCGGCGGCCGATCACGGTTGCGGTCGGCCTGCCGGAGTAGGGCAGGAGCACGCGGATCGCGACGTCGAGCGCGGGCTCGGTGCTCCCGCCGAGCGCGCAGCCGAGATAGTTCAACAGCGCGCGCTTTGCCTCCGCGCGCACATCCGAAGGGATCGCCGCGTAGTCGCTTTCGACGACGTAACGGGCGAGGCTCTGGGTCGCCGACATGCTCCTCCCTCGCATCGACGTGCCGGCCCGATCATAGCGGCAAAC
>CAZKNH010000328.1:0-1761 GCA_964553875.1 uncultured Gammaproteobacteria bacterium
CGCGTGCGGCCGTCGAGGAGGGCGTCGTGCCGGGCGGCGGCGTCGCGCTGATCCGTGCGCTGAAGGGCATCGAGAGCCTGACCGGCGCGAACGACGACCAGAACGTCGGCATCAACATCCTGCGCCGTGCGGCCGAGGAGCCGCTCCGCCAGATCGTCGCGAACGCCGGCGAGGACCCGTCCGTCGTGCTGAATGCGGTCGCTGCGGGCTCGGGCAACTACGGCTTCAACGCGGCGACGGGCGAGTACGGCGACATGGTCCAGTTCGGCATCATCGACCCGACGAAGGTCACGCGCCTGGCGCTCCAGAACGCGGCGTCCGTCGCGGGCCTGCTGCTCACGACCGAAGCGATGATCGCCGAGCGGCCGAAGGAGGAGAAAGAAGGCGCGCATATGCCGCACGACATGGGCGGCATGATGTAAGCGACTCCTTTCGAGTCACTTCTCCAAACGAAAAGCCCCGCCTCGCGCGGGGCTTTTCCGTATTGGCGTCCGTCGGCGCGGTCTCTCCGCGCGTGCCCGCCGCGTCGCTTGACACGCAAAGGCGCCGCCTCGTTGAATCATCGAGCGGCTCGAGCCCGCCGCGGTCCCGGATGCGTGCGGCCGGGCGCCGCCGCGATCAGCTCCATCGCGAACAGGAGTCACGCCATGAAGATCGTCGTCGCTTCCGCAGTTCTGCTCGGCTCGATCGCCTTGTCGTCGGCGTCCGTCGCGCAGGTCGAGACGCGCCAGGTGCCGCCATTCTCGAAGCTCAGCGTCGCACACGGCATCGACGTCGAGCTCAGGCAAACCGATCGTGAGAACCTGCGCATCGAGGTCGACGGCATCGAGCTCGCGGACGTCGAGAGTGTGGTCGCCGACGGCGAGCTCAGGTTGTCGCGCCGCGAACGGAAGCCCGGCCCCGAGCGGGGACGCGTGCGCGCATACGTCGACTTCGTGAGCCTGACGTCGATCGCCGCGTCGTCGGGCTCGGACGTCGAGAGCAACGGCGTGCTCGAGCTCGAGGATCTGACGGTCGCCGCCTCGTCGGGCAGCGACGTCGAGCTCGAGATCAATGCCCGCAGCCTCTCGGTCCACGTGTCGAGCGGCTCCGACGTCGAAGTCGAAGGTGCGGTCGAGACGTTCTCGGTCGAAGCGAGCAGCGGCAGCGACGTCTCGGCGGACGAGCTCGAGGCGCGCGACGTGACGCTCAGGCTCTCGAGCGGTTCCGATGCGGAGGTCCGCGCGACCGGCAGCGTCGACATCCAAGCGAGCTCGGGCAGCGACGTCACCGTTTACGGGAACCCCGCGACCCGCAACGTCAACGCGGATCGTTCGTCGGACGTCGTCTGGCGCTGACGCGCTCGCGAGCGACGGCCGCGAGCGCGGCGAGCATCCGCGAACGCGGGATGTGGCGTCAGCGCTTGAAGAACGAGATCGTCCGGATCTCGATGCTCTCGCGAGGCGGCGCGTCGGGCGGCGTGCTCGGATGCTCGAACGCGCTGTGCGCGGTCCACTGGACCCGTGCCGCGTCCGAATCGAACAGCTTGAACACGAGCACCTCTTCGGGCCGCATCTGCGGCACGTAGTACCAGCGCTGGTTCGGATTGAAGCTGACGGAGTAGCCGTAGAGCGTCGGGCGGTTCGGATCGCCGAGGCCGCCGCGCACCTCGCTGTCGTTCAGGTCCGACGCGGCGACCGTGCTCGCGTCGCAGACCGCGAACGGCGCGCGGTGCACGACCGTGATCGGCCGCCAGACGTTGATCAGCACGTAGCGGCCCTC
>CAZKNH010000329.1:0-1759 GCA_964553875.1 uncultured Gammaproteobacteria bacterium
AACATCGTCTCGAGCGGAATCTCGACGTCGAACAGGTCGCGAATGCGCGACACGGCGCGGATCGCCAGCAGCGAGTGACCGCCGAGCTCGAAGAACTCGTCGTGGATGCCGATGCGCGGCACGCTGAGCAGCTCGGCCCACATCTCGACCAGCACCCGCTCCGTTTCGGTCCGCGGCGCGCCGCCGGGCCGGGTCGCCGCCTCGTCCTCCATCGACGGCGCGGGCAGAGCGCGCCGATCGACCTTTCCGTTCGCCGTCATCGGCAGCCGTTCGAGGTGCACGAAGACACTCGGCACCATGTAGTCGGGCAGCGCCGCCGCCAGGTGTTCACGCAGTTCCGCCGCCGCCACGGGCGCGTCGGCCGCGTAGTAGGCGACCAGCCGCTGTGCGCCGTCCTTCGTGCGGGGCGGTGGCTCCACGTAGCCGATCGCCGCCATCAGCTCGCGGATCCGCTCCTCGTCAATCTCGTCGTCGAGCTCCTCCATTGCCTCGGACCGCGTCTTCTGGTGGAGCCGGACGTCCCAGCTGTAGGGCAGCGCGTAATTGTGGTAGCCGCGATGCTTCTTGTGAATGTAGATGCCGAGGTCGTTGATCAGGCAGTTGGTCGAGCGCCCGGTGTCGGACGGCCGCAGCCAGGCGGCGTGAGTCTCGATGAACTCGTACATCTCCTCGAGCGACACGCTCCAGTAGCGGTAGAAGTCCACGAACTGAATGTCGTCGAAGATCGCCTCGTCGCGGAACAGCTCGCCCTCGGCGATGCTCGAAACGACGTCCTCACGCTGGTGGTACGCCTTCCGGGCTTCGAGGACGAGCGCATCGAGCTTCTCGACGTCGAAATCCGAGCGGCGGAAGACCTCTTCGGTGAGCCGCGTCTCGAAGAACTGCCCGCGCGACAGCCCCGTGACGATACAGCGGATGCCACGCTCCCTCGCGAGCTGGGTCGCCAGTGTGTAGATCGTCTTGAAGCAGCCGTTGCACACGTTGGCGAAGCGGTTCAGGCTGTCGACGAAGATCGCATTCATGTGCGGCGTGGTCCCGTACACGTGGTCGACGCCGAGCAGATCGCAGGTGCGGCGGATGTTCGCCTTGGCCCCGTCCGAGATGAAGCCGTTGTCGAGGGTGAAGGCGAGCGGCTTCACGCCGAGTGAGCACAACTGGTACAGCATGTAAGTGCTGTCCTTGCCGCCGCTCAGGAGCACGATGCAGTCGTAGGCGCCTGTCCGGTTCGCCTGCATCTCCGTGATGATCTGCTTCAGATCCTCGGGCGTCCGGAAGTAGGCCTCGGCCCGATCCTTGTACGACTCGTACGCCCGGCACACGTTGCAGACGCCCTCGGCGTCGTAGGTCGTGCCAGGGAACGTCGAGTCCAGGCCGCAACGGGAGCAGTACACAATCTCGCGCCGCTCCGGCCGTTCGTCGCCCGACCGCACGACGACCACGGCCTCGACGATGGACGCGTGCTTCACCAGCCGCGCCTCGATTTCACCCAGCTCGATACGGAAGCCGCCGAGCTTCACCTGGCCGTCGGCGCGCCCCAGGAACTCGAGCATGCCGTCCTGGCTCCAGCGCGCGAGATCGCCGGTCCGGTACAGTCGGACCTGCCGCTCGCCCGTCGGCCCCGACGGCCGCAGCTCGCGCGGATCGCGCTTCGTCTGGAAGGACTGTTCCGTCAGGTCGGGACGGTTGAAGTACCCGTGCGCCAGGCAGTCGCCGCCGATGTACATCTCGCCGACCACACCCGGCGCCGTCGGCTGGCCGT
>CAZKNH010000330.1:0-1758 GCA_964553875.1 uncultured Gammaproteobacteria bacterium
TGCCTGCTATCCAACGGCCTGAAGATACCGATTAGCCGCCGCAACAAATCCACGGTCGCGGGCTGGTTCGGTCATACGACCCGAATCGTCACGGTCAGGAAAAGCAGCACGGAAGCAAGTTGAGCATCCCGCGGCAGGCGATCGCTTCGGGTGGACATGCGCAGGCAAGCGCTGCTCCAGCGCTCGAATGTCCCTTCCGGCGACCCGCGCTTCGTGCGGACGACGCAGCTCCTCCTCGCGACGCATCCTCGCGTCCGGAACATCCATCGCCCGCGCACGCAAAGTTGCGGCTGCGCGTGACGGTCAGTGGAAGATCCGCTCGAGTGACGGCATTCGCCTAAGCAACAAATAGTCGGCCCCGAGCACGACGACGGTCGTCAGCGCCGCGAGCGGAAACACGAGCGACAGCGCGAGCATCAACATGACCGCCGAGCGCCACACGCGCGCGTCATGCGGCAACGGCGGCGGCACCAGGCGACGGCTCCCGCGCGGCCGACGTGCCCACCACGCCGCGACGGCCGCTGCGGCCATGCCTATCACGGCGAGACAAAACGAAACGTTGACGACGAGGTTGACGAAGCCCGTATCGCCCTGGTGCAACGGAATGCCGGCAGCCATCAGCTTGCCGACGAGCGGGTAGTCCTCGAAGCGGATGTCGGCGAGCACGTTGCCGGTCGCAGCATCGAGATGCACGATTCGATCGCCGCCGAGCTCGCGCGTGTCGCCGCCGATCGTCGTGCTCGCGACGGTCCAAACACCCTGCTCGCCGCGCGGGAAATGGACGCGAAAGCGCGAGAAGCCTGCGGCACGCGCGTACTCGATCACGTCGTCCACGGTGATCGACGCGTCGGCAGCGACACCCGGCTCGCCCCGCCCCGATCCGGAGACGGGAAGCGGCGTCTGCTCGATGACCCACGGCACGCCGTGATGCGGGCCGTGCTCGAGCGCCGCATGCGTCGCTTCGCCGAGCGGCGCATCGAACCTCTCGCCGGGCAGCGAGCTCCATGCCTGCACCAGCTGGCCGCCCCAGAACGGCGTCCACGCGAGCCCCGACACGAAGAAGAAAATCAGCAACGGCGCGACCCATGCGCCGACGGCCGCATGCAGATCGCGCGAGCCGCGACGTCCGGTCACGGCGACGGACGGAAGGAGCGCCTGCATCCACGTTCGTCCATTACGCGGCCACCAGAGATAGAGACCGGTCACGATCAGCAGCACGCCGAAGCTCGCGACGATCTCGATTACGTAGTCGCCGAACGTGCCGACGAGCAGAGTGCCGTGAAGCCTTTTCGCCCACGCATAAAGCGTGCGGTTCTCGTCGCGCTCGCCGAGCACGGTGCCCGTGTACGGATCGACGTGCACCGTGACGAGCCCGGACGCACCGTGCCCCCCGGCGTGCGCGGCAGCAGCGTGCTTGGGAGCGATAGTGACCGGCACGCTCTCGTCGGGTGCAGCACTGACGCCGATCGTGACGACCTCCGCGTCCGGATAGGCAGCCGCCACAGACGCGACCTGCGCGGACGCGGGGAGCGGCGTGCCCGTCGGCGTCACGTATAGAAGCTCGCCATCGATGTAGCGATCGAGCGGACCGCTCGCGAGCATCGCGAGCCCCGAGAGCGCGAGCAAGACGACGAACGGCAGCACGCCGACGCCCGCATAGAAATGCCACCGCCATACGGCACGATAGAGATACGAGCTCGTCCGATCGGATCTCGGAGCGCCCGCCGTCTTTCCGATTGTCACGACTTTCCTTCTCGA
>CAZKNH010000331.1:0-1750 GCA_964553875.1 uncultured Gammaproteobacteria bacterium
CCGCCCTGAATCTGCGTGATGATCCGCGCGTCCTCGAGATGCCCGAAGCCCAGGTTGTACGCCGCGACCGCGAGCCACGTGCGGTCCGGCTCCGGAATCCGCTCCGGGATCTTCGCGAGCACGTTCCGGAAGTAGAGCGCGCCGCCGATCGCGCTTTCGCGCGGGTCCGCGCGGTCCGCGACGTCCATCATCGACGCCGTGTCCTCGGTCAGCATCATGAGCCCGCGGACGCCGGTCGGCGACACGGCGTCCGGGTTCCAGTGCGACTCCTGGTAGCCGATCGCGGCGAGCAGGCGCCAGTCGATGCCGGTGAGCTCCGCGGCTTCCTCGAAGAACGGGCGATACGCCGGCAGCCGCGTCTCGACGTGGCGCAGGAAGGCGCGCGAGCCGACGTAGTCGAAGTCGCGGGCCGCGAAGTAGTAGCGGTCGAGGAGCCGGTCGAGCTCGCCGGTCGCCTCGATCTCGGCGAAGTACGCGGCGACCGCCTCGCGGAGCGAGTGCGCCTCCTTCGGCAGCGCCCACGCGATCGGGTACGTCTCGCCGATCGTGAACGCCGCGCGCGTCTCGGGATACGAATGCCGCAGCAGGCCGTACAGGTTCGACGGCACGATCGTGTAGTCGATAAGGCCCTCCTCGACGCGCCGGAGCAGCTCCTCGATCGACGCGCGCGGATCCTCCCGCCAGATCAGCTCCGGGTGCTCCTCGCGCGCTTGCTCGAGGAGCTCGGCCTGCACCGACCCCGCCCGCACCTCGATGCTCGCGTCGACCAGATCCTCGAGGCTCCCCGGGCGCTTCGTGCCATGCCGGTAGATCACCTGCTGCTCGACCTCGCCGTACGCGGGGCCGAAGACCACGAGCTCCCGCCGGGGCTCCGTGACGATCACGGACGCGGCGGCAATGTGCGCCGGGCCGCCCGGCCGCACGCCCGGGAGGAGCTTCCCGATCCGGTTCTCGACGACGATCTTGAGATCCACGCCGAGCCGCTTCGCGAACCCGCGCGCGAGCTCGAACTCGATCCCGCGCGGCTCGTCGGAGCCGTAATAAAAGGTGGGCGGCCCGTTGTGCGTCAAAACGCGCAGCTCGCCGAGCGTAAGGATCTGGTCCAGCACGCCCGGCGGATTCGAGCAGCTGCCGAGAAGGGCGCCCAACAGGACGAAGCAGAGCGCTCGCACCGATCCTTTTCCATGACCTTCATGCGGGGCAGCCCAGTATAGAGCGTGAACCGGGTCACAAACACCTCGGGGGCGGAAACGCGAGCGCCGACGACCACTTGGGCTGGCGCGGGAGGCGATTATGTAGTATTAGGCGCTCCTTTCGAGCGGCCCGGGCCGCGCAGACGTCAGGACATGATCCGGCACCGATCACCGAGACCTTTGTTGCTCCTCGCGCTGCTCGCGGCGCCGCTCGGCACGCGCGCGCAGCCGGCGTTCGATGCCTGCCTCGATCGCCTGCGAAGCGCGGCGGTCGCGGGCGGCATTTCGCCCGCGACGGCCGACAAGGTCCTGCCGACCGTGCGGCAACTGCCGAGGGTCGTCGCGGCGGACCGTGACCAGCCCGAGTTCGTGGAGACGTTCGCGCAGTACCTCGGCCGCCGCGTGACCGCGAACCGCGTGTCGACGGGGCGCGCGATGCTCGAGCGGCACCGGGCGCTGCTCGAGCGCACGGCGGCCAAGTACGGCGTGCCGCCGCAGATCATCCTCGCGCTCTGGGGCCTCGAGACGGACTACGGCCGCGTGATCGGCGACGTCCC
>CAZKNH010000332.1:0-1718 GCA_964553875.1 uncultured Gammaproteobacteria bacterium
GACATCTTCGGCTCGGCCGTGCATATCGCGAACCGGATGACGAGCCAGGCGAAGGCGAAGCAGATCGTCACGACGTTGTCGACCGTCGAGCGCCTGTCGCCGGAATGGCGCTCTCTTGCGCGCCAGATCGACGTCGCGACGGTGCGAGGCAGGGCCGACGAAGTGATCCTGTTCGAGGTGCTCTGGCAGCCCGAAGAGGCCACGAGCATGCTGCCGACGGTGGCGTGGAGCAAGAAGGCGAACGCGCGTCCGAAACGCTTGAGCCTGCGTTACCAGGGCAAGGAGATCCTCGTCGGCGAGGGCCGCAAGTGCGTCACGCTCGGCCGAGCCGAGGACAACGACCTCGTCGTGAAGGGGAATCTGATCTCGCGGCTCCACGCTCGCGTCGAGGCGAGCCGCGACAAGTTCACGCTCTACGACGAGAGCACGAACGGCACGTTCGTGCGCACCGATTCAGGCGAGGAAATCTTCGTCCGCCGCGACAGCACGCAGCTCACGGGCGAGGGCGTGATCGGCCTCGGCCGCGCTGCTCAGCCCGGCACTGCGCTCGCCGTCCACTACGTCGTCGAAGACTGAACGTGTCAGACACCTTTTCCGTTCCGAAAAAGGTGTCTGACACAAGCTGCGTTCAGCCGAGCGCGTCGAGAACGCGCTGGTGCTCTTCCTTGAGGCGCCTCGGCAGCCGATCGCCGAACGTGTCGAAATACGCGCCGAGGTCGTTCATCTCGTCGCGCCACTGCGCCGGATCGACGGCGAGAAGCTGCGCGAGCGTCTCGGCGGAGACGTCGAGCCCCGAGACGTCGAGGTCCTCCGGCCGCGGCAGGTAGCCGATCGGCGTCTCGACCGCACCTGCGCGGCCCTCGCAGCGATCGATGATCCAGCGCAGCACGCGCAGGTTCTCGCCGAAGCCCGGCCACAGGAACCGGCCGTCCGCGTCGCGGCGGAACCAGTTCACGTGGAAGATCTTCGGCAGCGCGCGCGTGCGCTCGGCGAAGCTCAGCCAGTGCGCCCAGTAGTCGCCGTAGTTGTAGCCGCAGAACGGCTTCATCGCCATCGGATCGCGCCGGACGATGCCGACCTTGCCGGTCGCGGCCGCCGTCGTCTCGGACGCGACGCTCGCGCCGACCAGCACGCCGTGCGCCCAGTCCTTGGCCTCGTAGACGAGCGGCGCAAGCTCGCGCCTGCGTCCGCCGAACACGAGCGCGGAGATCGGCACGCCCTCCGGCGCCTCGGCGAGGCTCGAGTAGCTCGGGTTCTGCTTAGCGGAGACCGTGAACCGAGAATTCGGATGCGCGGCGGGCCCGTTCCCCGGCTTGTAGGCGTTGCCTTGCCAGTCGATGACCGGCTCGCCTTCGTTCTTCTCCTCCCACCACGGCTCCATGTCCGCGGTGAGCGCGACGTTCGTGAAGATGGTGTCGTGCGTGATCATGTCGAACGCGTTGCGGTTCGTCTTCCGGTTCGTGCCGGGCACGACGCCGAAGTAGCCCGCCTCCGGGTTGATCGCACGCAGCCGCCCGTCGCTGCCAACGTGTATCCACGCGATGTCGTCGCCGAGCGTCCAGACCTTCCATCCCGCGTGGCTCTCGGGCGGGATCAGCATCGCGAGATTCGTCTTGCCGCAGGCCGACGGGAACGCGGCCGCGACGTAATGCGTCTCGCCTTTCGGGTTCTCGATGCCGACGATCAGCATGTGCTCGGCGAGCCAGCCCTCGTCGCGC
>CAZKNH010000333.1:0-1709 GCA_964553875.1 uncultured Gammaproteobacteria bacterium
GCATCGACACCCGCTCGATCGTGACGACGACGATCGTCAACGACGGCGAGACGGTCGTCCTCGGCGGCATCTACGAGACGGAGAACCGCGATACGGTGAACAAGGTGCCGGTGCTCGGCGACATCCCCGGGCTCGGCTACCTGTTCCGCAATCGGGAGCGGATCAACGACAACGCGGAGCTCCTGATCTTCGTCACGCCGCGGATCCTGCGGGACGGGGCGCGGCTCAACTGACCGTCGACGTCCTCCGCCCGCCGCCGGGGCGGGCGTGAACCGAGAGGGCCGGCCATTGCGCCGGCCCTCGCCTTTTGACAGGCTGTGCGCCGTCCAGGGAACGGCGCCTACCTTGAACACCACCGACAACATCTACCTGATCGGGCCGATGGGCTCGGGCAAGACCGCGGTCGGCCGCGAGCTCGCGAAGGTCCTCGGACGCCGGTTTTACGACAGCGACGCCGAGATCGAGCGGCGCACCGGCGTCGATATACCGTTCATCTTCGAGAAGGAAGGCGAGGCCAAATTCCGCGAGCGCGAGCGTGAATGCCTTGCCGAGCTCACGCAGCATTCGGGCGTCGTCGTCGCGACGGGCGGCGGCGCGGTGCTCGACCCCGGTACGCGCCGCCGGCTCGCGAGCACCGGCATCGTGATCTATCTCAAGACCTCCGTCGACGAGCAGTTGAAGCGCACGCGCGTGAACCGCAACAGGCCGCTGCTCGAGACCGCCGACCCGCGCGCCGTGCTCGAGCGGCTCGCCGCGGAGCGGGGCCCGCTCTACGAGGAGATCGCTACCATCTCGATCGACACGACCGGCCGCCAGGTGAAGAACATCGTCGCCGCGCTGAAGCAACGGCTCACCCAGGGGAATCCCGTTGCAAAGAGCGCGGTCCCTTGCGAACCTGCCGACGTGGACACGCTCGAAGTCGCGCTCGGAGAGCGCAGCTACCCTATCTACATCGGCGCCGGCCTGCTCGACGACGCGGAGCTCCTCCGGCGCACCGTCTCCGCCCGGCAGGTCGCGATCGTGACGAACGACGTCGTCGCGCCGCTCTACGTCGAGCGCGTGCAGCGCGCGTTCGCGGACCGGGAGACGCGCACGATCGTCCTGCCCGACGGAGAGCAGCACAAGACGCTCGCGACGTTCGGGCGGATCCTCGACGCGCTCGTCGATGCGGAGTTCCACCGGGACGCGTGCCTCGTCGCGCTCGGCGGCGGCGTCGTCGGAGACGTCGCCGGATTCGCAGCCGCGTGCTACCAGCGCGGCATCGACTTCGTGCAGGTGCCGACGACGCTGCTCGCTCAGGTCGACTCGTCGGTCGGCGGCAAGACGGCCGTGAACCATCCGCGCGCCAAGAACATGATCGGCGCGTTCTACCAGCCGATCGCCGTGCTCGCGGATACGAGCACGCTCGCTACGCTGCCGCCGCGCGAGCTTTCGGCGGGGCTCGCCGAGGTCGTCAAGTACGGGCTGATCCTCGACGAGGCGCTGTTCGAGTGGCTCGAGGCGAACATGGAGGCGCTGCGTGCGCTCGACCCGGACGCGCTGCGCTTCGCGATCCGCCGCAGCTGCGAGATCAAGGCGCAGATCGTCGCCGAGGACGAGCGGGAGCACGGACGGCGGGCGCTGCTCAACCTCGGTCATACGTTCGGGCATGCGCTCGAGGCGCTCGGCGGATACGAGCGCTGGCTGCACGGGGAGGCCGTCGCGATCGG
>CAZKNH010000334.1:0-1703 GCA_964553875.1 uncultured Gammaproteobacteria bacterium
TTGACGGCGCCGCCGAACATCTCGAAGCCGTCGTCCTGCGTCGTGTAGACCTGGACGTGGCTGATCGTCGTGCCGCTGCCGACGGCGTTCAGCGTGAGCGCATTCAGCTCATCGCCGTCGACGACCTCGTAGCCCGCGTGCTTGATCACGACGTATTTCAAGACGCCCGAGCTTTCGGTGTTGTTGTTGCCGCCGTACGTCGCCGGACGACCCTCTGCCGTGACGTGGCAGTTGTGCACATTGTTCGCGGTCGGCGCGAAGTCTCCGCCGGGGTAGTTCGGATCCTCGGGGCCCGTCACTCTGGGCTCGACGCCGCCCCGGGCTCCGGTCGGGCTGCCGTCGTCGCACTTGTTCGTCCATCCGTTGCCGTTGATCTGGATGCCGCCCCAGAGCCCGCGGTCGTTCTCCGTCGCGAGGCCGAGCAGCGCGTCCTCGTCCGCGGTGAAGACGATCGGCGCGTCCGCCGTCCCTTCCGCGAAGATTTGCGAACCGCGTGCGATCCGGACGTAGGAGTCGGGCGCGGAAAACACGAGCGTGTTACCCGCTTCGATCGTCAGTCTCGTCCCCTCGCCCTCTTGCGGAATGCGCTGCCCCGCTGCGGCATCGATCGCGTTTACGTCCTCTCCGATATAGAGGCTGTCCTCGAAGACGTGGAATCCGCCGAAACGCCGGAACGTGATCGCGCTGACTCGGATCGGACGCGTCGCGCTGACGAACGTCGAGTCGTAGTAGCAGTGACCGTCCGCTCGAAGCTGCCCTTGGTAGGTCTGGCCGGCCTCCTCGTAGCGAGCGCAGGGATTTTCCGGGGCGGCGGTGCCTCCGCTGCCGGTCGAGTTATCGATGGTCGTCGGCTGGAGGTTGATGTCTCCACTCTCGCAACCGACGGCCAGGACCGCGACGCCGCCGAGCGCCGCCAACTGCCTCATGCTCACCATCACGCTTCTCCGAATGGTCAACGGGAAACCCGACGTCGCGCGGACGTCTTGCCGGTCTGCCCGTTGGGCTACCGGCGACGGGAGCACGATAGGCGCGGACCATTGACATAAAATGACGCGGGCGTTACGGCTCCATGACGGCGTGGCACCACGACGCTACGGGATGCCGTATAGGTAGTGAGCCCTGCCGGCGCGCTATCGGTCGCCCGCGATCGGGCGAGGGAAACGTGATAAGCTTCGCGTTGGCGGGTGAGGCGCCAATCCACAATCCGCCGCGGATCTCACTAAGAACTAATATCAGAACCACTCACTGCTCGGTGCTGGTCGAGATAAAAACCATGACGGCGAAAGTCATACGCATTCCCGAGTTTCGCGAACGCGAGGCCGAGGACACGTCCGCCGAGCCCTCCGCAGTGGAAGCGACGGGTACCGGCTGGGATCCCTACGAGGTCTGGCGCACGCGCGTGCTGCAGCCCCGTCTCGATGACTCGCGCGGCAACGAATCACCGGAAGAGCGCCCGCGCCGGAAGCGATCTTTTTTTGACTGGTTCCGACGTTTCAAGTCGGAATGACGCGGGCGAGCCGCTCGGCTCGGGCCTGCAGAGGCGCCTGCGGGGATGGGCTCCGCAGAGGGGCCGACACGCCTTTTACGGACCGCGAGCTTTAACGATCGCCGGCTTGGGAACGCTGTCGCCGAGGACATAGCGGGATAGTTTCAGCTCGCTCTGGAGTTGGTGCCCGGAGCGAGATTCGAACTCGCACGGCCTT
>CAZKNH010000335.1:0-1703 GCA_964553875.1 uncultured Gammaproteobacteria bacterium
CAGCGAAACAGGAAGCGCTGGAAGTCCGCGAGCGAGACGGGCTCGATCTCGCTCCGCAGCCGCTTGAGCGTATAGCGGTGGATCCGCGCGAGCAGCCGCCGCTCGCACCACTCCTCGATCTCGCCAAGCGGCAGCTCCGCGCGATAGCGCCCGCGCATCGCAAAACCCTGCTGCTCGAGGGCCGCGAGCGGCGCGGCGAGCGCGTGCGCGGCAAGCCCGAGCGGCGCCGCGAGCTCCGCGGCCGTCACGGGCCCGAGCGCCTCGAGGCGCCCGCGGACGATCTCGCGGAGCGCGGTCTCCGGATCCCGTGCGCGGCCGGGCAGCGCCGCCGCGTCGTCGCCAGCACTGCCGTCCGGGAACGCGAGCCTCACGTCCGCGAGACGCTCGGCCGCGACCCACAGCGTCTCGCCGCCGCGCGGCGCGAACACGGTCGCGCGCCGCGTGCGGCGCAACGCCTCGAAATGCGCCGGCCACTCCGGCGCGCGCTGGCCTTCCGCTGCCGTCACGAAGCCGATCGACACGAGCGCGTCGTGAAGCTCGTCCGGATCGCGCGCCTCGGGCCACGCCTCGGCGCGCACGCGCTCGATCGCCTCCGGATCGAGGCGCCCGAGCTCCGCGGCCTGCTCCGGTGTCATGTAACGGCGGCTCTGCACGGCGAGGGTCCGCCGCTCCTCGGCGGGCGCATCGTCGAGGAACGCGTACGGCCGCGCGCCCAAGATCTCCTGCGCGAGCGGCGACGGCGCGGTCAGGTCGCGGCACACGACCTCGACTTCGCCCGACTCCATCCGCTCGAGCACCCGCACGAGGCCGTCGACGTCCATCGCGCCGTGCAGGCAGTCGGCCAAGGTCTGCTCGACGAGCGGATGGTCCGGGATTTCGCGATCGGGGCTCGTGAGGTTCTCGGCGCACGCGAGCTGCTCCGGGAACACCGTCGCGAGCAGGTCCTCGGCGTCGATGCGCTGGAACTGCGGCGGCGCGCGCTTGCCGTCCCGGAAGCGCCGGACCGCAAGCGCGTTCGTCGCGTTCCAGCGCCAGTAGGTCGGGAACATCGGCGCCGCGAGCACGGCCTGCGTCAGCACGTCGCGGACGCTCTTGCTCGACAGGTACCTCGGCACGTCGTCGAGCGCGAAGCTGTGCACGGTGCCGAGCGACAGCACGATCGAATCCTCGAGCGCGGCCGCCTGCAGCTCGAAGTTGAAGCGTCTGCAGAAGCGTTTCCTGAGCGCGAGGCCCCACGCCCTGTTGATCCGCGAGCCGTACGTCGAATGCACGACGAGGTGGCTGTCGCCGGTCTCGTCGAAGAAGCGCTCGAGCACGATCCGCTCCGCGGTCGGCAGCGCACCGAGGGCCGCCTTCGCGGCCGCGAGATACTCGACGAGCTGCGCCGCCGCGGGGGGCGAAAGCCCGATGTCGCGCACGAGCTCCGCGGCCGTGGCCGAAGGGCTCGCCGTCTCGAGCGCGACGTCGACGCGCGCACGCAGCGCAGACACGGCCGCCGAGAGCTCGTCGCTGCGGCCGGGCGCCTCGCCGAACCAGAACGGGATGCTCGGCGGCTCGCCGCGCGCGTCCTCGACGTAGACCTTGCCGGTCTCGATCTTGCGGATCCGGTACGACGTGTTGCCGAGCTGAAAGATCTCGCCGGGCATGCTCTCGATCGCGAAATCCTCGTTCAGCGTGCCGATCGGCTGCTCGGCCGGCAGCAG
>CAZKNH010000336.1:0-1661 GCA_964553875.1 uncultured Gammaproteobacteria bacterium
TACCGATGTTGACCATGCCGTGCATAACGGGGGCGCAGCGTAGAATAGTCGGCCGGCGGTGACAATTCGCAAAAGCCGTGTCGTCGAATCCGCGCGCATCATGCAAGTTCCGGTCCGCATCGTTCTCGTCGAAACCACGCACCCGGGTAACATCGGCGCGAGCGCGCGCGCGATGAAAACGATGGGGCTCGACGATCTCGCGCTCGTCGCGCCGCGCACGTTCCCGAGCGAGGAGGCGACCGCGCGTGCGTCCGGCGCGGCCGATCTGCTCGAGCGGGCGCACGTGCACGAGACCCTCGACGATGCGATTGCGGACTGCGCGTTCGTCGTCGGCACGAGCGCACGGCCGCGCGGCGTCGAGTGGCCATGTGCCGATCCGCGCGAAGCGGCCGCGCGGATCTGGGACGCGATCGAGGCGGGGAATCGCGCCGCGGTGGTGTTCGGGCGCGAGCAGTCGGGGCTCACGAACGAGGCGCTCGCGCGCTGCATGCTGCACGTGCAGATTCCGACGGACGCCTCGTTCTCGTCGCTCAATCTCGCGATGGCCGTGCAGGTCGTGTGCTACGAGCTCAGGATGACGGGACTTCTGCGCGCCGGCGGGCCCGACGCCGCGCGCACGCTCGCCGAGCCCTCGTCGAGCCGTCCGCGCCTTGCGACGTCCGCCGAGCTCGAGCATTTCCACGCGCACCTCGAGCGCCTCCTGGTCGAGTCGGGCTTCATCCACGAGGCGCATCCGCGGCAGCTCAAGCTGAAGCTCAGGCGGATCTTCCAGCGCGCGGCGCTCGACAAGAACGAGATCGATATCCTGCGGGGCGTGCTGACGAGCCTCGATCCGGCCCGGCGCCCCCCGCGCCGAAGGAGCGGAGAGTGACGAGGCGTCGATCGATCTATCTCGACCACGCGGCGACGTCGCCGGTCGATCCGGCCGTCGCGGCCGAGATGATGCGCCACCTCGGTGCAGACGGCACGTTCGCGAACCCGTCGTCGAGCCATGCGATGGGGCGCGAGGCGGCGCTCGTCGTCGAGCGCGCGCGCAGGGTCATTGCGGCGCGGATCGGCGCCGATCCCGCGGGGCTCGTGTTCACGTCCGGCGCGACCGAGGCGAACAACCTCGCCGTCAAAGGCGTGCTTGCCGCGGCGAGGCCCGGGCGGCGCCACCTCGTGACGACGCGGATCGAGCACAAGTCCGTGCTCGATACGGCCGCCGCTGTCGAGCGCTACGGCTGCGAAGTGACGTACGTCGGCTGCGATGCGTCGGGCATCGTCTCGCCGGACGAGATCGCCCGCGCGATCCGCCCGGAGACGTCGCTCGTCTCCGTCATGCACGTGAACAACGAGACGGGGATGATCCAGCCGATCGCCGAGATCGCGGAAGTCTGTCGCGCGCGCCGCGTGCCGCTCCATGTCGATGCGGCGCAGTCGGCCGGGAAGCTCCCGCTCGACGTGCGGCGGCTAGGTGTAGCGCTCTGCTCGCTGACCGCGCACAAGTGCGGCGGCCCGAAGGGCGTCGGCGCGCTGTGGATTCGAGACGACGTGACCGTCATGCCGCTCCTCCACGGCGGCGAGCAGCAGCGGTCTTTGCGGCCCGGCACGCTGCCGACGCATCAGATCGCGGGCATGGGCAAGGCGTTCGAGCTCGCCGATCCCGCCGAGGAGGGGCC
>CAZKNH010000337.1:0-1617 GCA_964553875.1 uncultured Gammaproteobacteria bacterium
GCCTCGTGCTGATGGACGAGGTCGGCCGCGGCACGAGCACGTTCGACGGGCTGTCCCTCGCGTGGGCCGCGGCGCGGCACATCGCGAAGCGGATCGGCGCGTTCACGCTGTTCGCGACGCATTACTTCGAGCTCACGAGCCTGCCCGAGGAGCTGCCGTCCTGTGCGAACGTGCACCTCGACGCGACCGAGCACGGCCGCGAGCTGATCTTCCTGCATCGCGTGAAGGAGGGTCCGGCGAATCAGAGCTACGGACTGCACGTCGCGGAGCTCGCGGGCGTGCCGAGCGCCGTGATCGACGAGGCACGCGAGTACCTCACGCGGCTCGAGCAGCATCAGCAGGCGCTCGTCCCGCCGGGACCGCAGCGTTCGCTCGACTTCGGGCCCGCGCGCTCACCGCGCTCGGGCGACGCGTCGTCCGGCGCTTCACCCGACGCGGCCGTTCGGGACGACGCCGAGCGCACGGGTGACGACGACGCGGCCGCGACGCGAGCCGTCGTCGAGCGCCTCCGCAGCCTCGACGTCGATGCGCTGTCGCCGCGTGCGGCGCTCGATCTCTTGTACGAGCTCGTCGGATCCGTGAAGCAGTGACCGCGCCGCGCGCACCGCGCTACGCAGCCGCGGGCTCGCACGCGAAGGTGCCGTGGCGCAGGAAGCGCACGACGTGCTCCGCGACGGCGCGCGACCACAGCATCGACAGGTGCGTGCAGTGCAGCACGATGTGCTCGGTCGCGCCCGGCAGCCGGGTCTCGCTGACCGAGACGGTCCCGTCGTGCGGCTTCTCGAGGCCGCCGAGCAGCTGTCCGAACCCGAGCGGCAGATCGCCGGCGATGATGCCGAGGTCCGTCGCGCCGCTCCAGGGTTTACAGCCGCCGCACTCGAGCAGATCGTGGATCGAGCGGCCGACGATCCGACGCCCGAGCGGCGACGAATCGAGGACCCGTCCCGCTCGCGTGCCGACCAGCGGCGAGCCGAGGCAGACGATGCGCCCGGCGCGCTCGAAGGGCGCGCGTTCGAAGAGCTTGAGCACGAGCACGCCGCCGAGGCTGTGGCCGACGAAATGGATCCGCCGGCCGGGCACCTGCGCGACGAACGCCGCGAGGCGGTCAGTGTTCTCGGCGAGGCCACAGCCGACCGTCGGATACACGAACTGCACCGGCGCGAATCCCGCAGCCTCGAGGCGGCGGCGCAGCAGCAGCGTCTCCCATCCCGGCATCCAAAGGCCGTGCACCACCACGACCGGATCGCGCTCGTCGTCCACGGCAGCACGAATGCCGGGCGCGTCGACGGGCTCGCCCGCCCTTCGGTTTACGGCGCGAAGCTTCATGGCTTCCGAGCTTCCGCGGCAGGCGGATGGGGTCAGAGCCCCTTGACCCGGTCTAAGGGCTCTGACCCCGACTTCAGGAGGACGAGCGCAGGCGGATGCCGAGCTCGCGCAGCTGCGCCGGATCCGCGGGGCTCGGCGCGCCGGTCATCAGGCAGCTCGCGTTCTGCGTCTTCGGGAACGCGATGACCTCGCGGATGTTCTCCGCGCCCGCCATCAGCATCACGAGGCGGTCGAGCCCGTACGCGATGCCGCCGAGCGGCGGGCAGCCGTACTGCAGCGCGGTCAGCAGGA
>CAZKNH010000338.1:0-1598 GCA_964553875.1 uncultured Gammaproteobacteria bacterium
CCGCTGCGCTCCGTGACGGCCGCGTTGATGCCGACGAGCTCGCCTCGCGTGTTGACGAGCGCGCCTCCCGAGTTGCCCGCGTTGATCGCGGCGTCCGTCTGGATGAAGTCCTCGTATTCCGTGAGCCCGAGGCTGCGGCCGATCGCGCTGACGATGCCGAGCGTGACCGTGTGGCTCAAGCCCAGCGAGTTGCCGATCGCGAGCACGACGTCGCCGACCGCGAGCGAGTCCGAGCGGCCGAGCTTGATCGTCGGCAGGTCGTCGAGATCGATCTTGAGCAGCGCGAGCTCGGTCTCGCGGTCCGCGCCGACGAACCTCGGCGTTGCGACGCGCCCGTCCGCGAGCTGCACGCGCACGTCCGACGCGCCCTCGATCACGTGCCACGCGGTCACGACGTAGCCGCGCGGATCGATGACGACGCCGGAGCCGAGGCCGTGATCGCTGTACATCCGGTCCGCGAACGGGTCGACGAAGCGCCGCTCCGTATAAATATTGACGACGGCGGGCGACGTCGCCGCGACCGCTGCGGCGTAGCTGGTCGTCTCGGGGCGCGGTCCGCGATGCAGATTGACGAGCTCGGGCCGCAGCATCACGACGACGAACGCGATGGCCAACCCTGCTACGACGCATTGCGCGGCGTATCGGATTACCTTACCGTGCGCGGCCATAGCGCGGAGTCTACTACCGTCCTGCGGTCGGTGGCCAAGCTCTTTCACGGCTGTGTATAATGCCGGTCTTCCGACGTCCGACGGCCGCGCTCGACGTCTTCAGCAGCAGAAACACCACACGGATTTGACGGATTCAACTCAGGGAGGCAGTGGAATGCCTGGCCCTTTCGGTCGAGGAGTGCTCGATGGCTGAAAGCACCGGCTTCACCCGCAGGCATTTTTTGACGGTGGCTACGGCCGTAACGGGCGCCGTCGGCCTGGTCGGCACCGCGGTGCCGTTCGTCGCGTCGTTCAGACCGAGCGCCCGCGCGCAAGCGCTCGGCGCGCCGGTCGAGTTCGACGTCAGCAAGATCGAGCCCGGCGGGATGGCCCGTGTCGAGTGGCGCGGCCGCCCGATCTTCATCGTGCACCGCACGGAGCGGATGCTCGAGCAGCTGAAGCGCGTCGAGTCGCAGCTCGCGGATCCGGACTCCGAGGAGTCCGTGCAACCGGACTATGCGCGGAACGAGTACCGTAGCGTCCGGCCGAATATCCTCGTCATGGAAGGCGTTTGCACGCACTTGGGCTGCGCGCCGCTGCCGCGCTTCGAGGTCGCGCCGGCGGACCTCGGCCCCGATTGGGCCGGCGGCTTCTACTGCCCGTGCCACGGCTCGAAGTTCGACCTCGCCGGGCGGGTGTACGCGGGCGTTCCGGCGCCGACGAACCTGACGGTGCCGCCGTACCGTTACCTGAACGACACGACCATCCTGATCGGCTCGGACAGCGGGAGCGCATAAATGGCGACGCGGGATAGGGACGTCTTCGACAGTCTCGGCAACGGGCTCTCCGCGCTCGTCGCGTGGATCGACGAGCGCTTCCCGATGACGAAGCTCGTGAAGGAGCACGCGACCGAGTACTACGCCGCGAAGAACTTCAACGTCTGGTACGGCT
>CAZKNH010000339.1:0-1598 GCA_964553875.1 uncultured Gammaproteobacteria bacterium
GGACGTTTCTCGGCAAGCCGAGGAAAACTGATGGATCGTCGTCTGCTGCGACCGCCTGCGCGGCCTCCGTCCGTTGTGGCGGCACTCGGGGAGTAAGCGCTAGACTTCGCGAGGTCGCGAGCAGACGAGCTTCACTGACGTTGGCCGCAGAGTTCCACGCGGGGGCGGCTCAGGTAACTGGATCAATTTCTCTCCTCGAAGTCCGAAGCGCCAGGGATCCGGCGATGCGAAAGCAATACAAGAGGAAGTCGCGCTGTTGCGGCCTGTGCAAGCCCCACAAGGCCGGCTGGGATCACCGCTGGAAGCCGAAGGAGCGCGAGCTGATGCGCGCGGCCGAAAGGGAGATGCGTCGTCTCATTCGTGCCGAAGCGTCGTGATCGGATCGATGCTCATGGCTCGCCGTGCCGGGATCGCGCTCGCGAGGAACCGGGCGCCGAGCACGGCGAGCGCGGCGCCGATCAGCGCGTAAGGGTCGAGCGCGCCGACAGCGAAGAGAAGGCTCGATAGCAAGGGCGTCGAGGATCGATCTCTCGGTCGCTCTGAGGGAGAACTGACCCGCGTGGCCGCCATCGACGACTACACGGTCGTTCAAGAGGTGGGCGGGACCGCGGCCACTGTGCATTACGACCGGCGATTCGAGGAGCAGCTGGCGGAGCACATCGTCCAGTAGGCAAGATCCGAGCGCCTTCACCCGGTCAGTCGGCGACGTGCTTCGCCTCGGCCGTCGCGAGCACCTCCGTGTGCTCGACTCGTGCCGGCCGCTCGAGCAGCGGGTGTGCGAAGACCGCGCCGAGAATGATCGCGACGCCGACATAGAAGAGGGCGGTCAGCTCTCGTTGCTCGCCAAGCAGCGGGATCGCGAGCAGGATCGCGTAGACCGGCTCGAGGTTCACCGCGAGCTGCGCGCCGAACGCGGAAATGTGCCGCAGCGCGACGAGGGACAGCGCGAACGGCAGCAGCGTGCATGCGAGCGCGAGGGTCACGAGCAGCGCCGCGTCGCGCAGGTCGGGCAGCACGAACGGGTCGCTCGCGAGGTCCGGAAAGACACGCCCCAGGGCCGGCGACATCAGACAGAGCACGATCGCGCCGGCGCCGAGCTCGAGCGCCGTCACGGCGAGCGGATCGGCGTGCGCCACGAGCCGCTTGTTCAGTGAGCCGAACACCGCGACGAGAAGGGCCGATAGCGTGCCGACGGCGATGCCGATGCGCATGCCTTCCTGCACGCCGCCGACGACGAGCGCGACGCCGGGCACGATCATCACGCCGAGCGCGAGATCGCGCAGCGAGAAACGCGCGCCGGCGAGGCGAGGCTCGACGATCGCGACGAAGGCCGTCGCGAGCGCCATGCAGGTCGCCGCGACCGACGCATTCGCGAGCTTCACAGCGCCGTAGAACGTGAGCCAGTGCAGCGCGACGAGGACGCCGATGCCGGCGTACGCGGCCGCAAGCCGCGCCGGAAGCGCGAAGAGCGCCCGCCATACGCGCGGCACGAGCGCAAGCGCGCCGACGACGATCGTCATGCGCCACAGGACGAGCGGCAGCGCCGCGAGGCTGATCAGCTTGCCGAGGATCGCCGTGAAGCCCCAGAGCACGACGCA
>CAZKNH010000340.1:0-1573 GCA_964553875.1 uncultured Gammaproteobacteria bacterium
TGCGCCCACGTGAACGGATGGATGCCGTTCGTGATCGCGCTGACGCCATAGCCCGGGAACAGCCGACGCGACGTCTCCGCGTGGCGCTTTGCGACGCCGTTGACGTACTCGCTCAGGTTCAGCGCGAGCCGCGTCGTGTTGAGCTCGTTCTGCCCCGCGAAATGCCTCAGCGTGTCACGGTCGACGATGTCGCCGAGCACGCGGTGCACGAGCTCGTACGGGAAGCGGTCGTGACCCGCCTCGACCGGCGTATGCGTCGTGAAGTGGCACATGTCGCGGACCCGCGGCACGTCGTAGCGCGGATCGCCGGGACGCAGGTCTTCGGGCGGATACGCGTGGCGTAAGAGGAGCTGCAGCGTGAGGAGCGCCGAATGCCCCTCGTTCAGGTGATAGTGCGCGATCCTGAAGCCGAGCGCGTCGAGCATCCGCACGCCGCCGATGCCGAGCACGATCTCCTGCATCAGGCGGTACTCTGCGTCCCCGCCGTAGAGCACGTCGGTGATCCCGCGATCGTCGTCGCGGTTCTCCGGTAGATCCGTGTCGAGCAGGATGATCGGCTCGCGCCCGCCGTCGATGCCCGTCAGCACGTAGAGCCAGCCGCCGACCCAGACGTCGCGCCCCTCGATCTGCACGGCAATCTTCGCGGGCAGCTGATCCGCGTAGCGGGCAGGATCCCACGGGTCGGGGTGCTCGATCTGGCGGCCTTGCGGATCGATCTCCTGGCGGAAGTAGCCCTTCCGGCTCACGAGGGTCACTGCGACCAACGGGATCCTGAGGTCGGCCGCCGAGCGCAGCGTGTCACCGGCGAGCACGCCGAGACCGCCGCTGTATGTCGGGATCTCGGGCTTGAGCGCGATCTCCATCGAGAAGTAGCCGATCCGGCGGCTCGTCAGGAAATCCGCCCAGTCCTCGCGCGAAACGGCGCGCCGCGGGGGCGGTGCGCTCACGGCACGCCTCGGCCCGCGGCCGCGCAATCGGGGCGATCGAGCCTACGCGGCAGCACGGCTCGCTAGTCCAGCTCGAGCGCCGCGACCCGCTCGCGCAGCTCGGCCGCCGTCCACGCCCCCGCGAGCGGGCCGCCGAGATCGAACAGGCGCGAGTCCTCGAGGTTACCGATCACGACGGGCTCGAAGCCTGCGTCGCGCACGAGCTGCGCCGCGACCTCGAGCGCGTCGCCGTCGTCGCCGGCGATCGGGATCGCGATCCGCTCCGGCGTTCGGTGGGCGTCGTTCCGCAGCCTCGTCGCGGGAATGCAGTTGAACGCACGCACGAGCTCTGTGCCGGCCAGGAACTCGGCGGAAGCGGGCCCCGCGCCCTTCTGCTGCGCCTCGAGCGCCATCGGACCATCGCGCCGCTCGACGGGATTGCTCGTGTCGAGGACGATCTTGCCGCGCAGCGCGTCGGCGTGATCGCGCCCGATCTGCGGCAAAGCCGCATACGGCACCGAGACGAGGATGACGTCACCGAACTCGGCGGCCTCGGCGACCGTGCCGGCCCGCGCACGGGGCCCGAGCTCGGCGGCGAGCGGCTCGAGCTCCTCCGGATGGCGCGACGACATCAGCACCTCGTGCCC
>CAZKNH010000341.1:0-1570 GCA_964553875.1 uncultured Gammaproteobacteria bacterium
TCCAAGTCGTCTTCGGCCGCCCTGAACGTCGGCAAAGGTCGTGCGGTCGCCATGGACGTCTCCTCGACGATGCGCGGCAATTCAAAGCCTTAGCTATGAATTCGCGCAGTGCTCCTGCTACGATGCGGGCCCGATCCTGAATTGTACCCTTGCGGGCGGCGCTATGATCGGGGTTTGCCCAACAAGGGTCAAGGCGACACGAATGCTCGATCTCCCGGAATTCGCACCGCTCAAAGTCACGCAGGCAACACGCGCGTTCGCCGAGTCGCACCTCGCATCGTTCGATCACGTTGCGATCGTGCTGCCGAAGGAACCGCCGAGTTCGGTGTTCGCCGAGCTGCCGCTCGGTCGGCAGCTGCACAAGCTGATCGACCGCGCCCGAGCGCAGGGATTGAAGAGCACGTTCACGCGTCTCGGGAACGCGCGCGCAACCGGCGTCACGGCGGCGCTCGTCGACGGCTCGACGCCGTTCGCGCTGCTCACGTGGGCTCGGGAGGTCATCGCGGACTGCCTGCGGGAGCGTCCCGGCAAGCTCGCTTTGATGAGCGCCGGCCTCGACGAGCGTGCTCGCAGCGAAGCGCTGTCCGCGCTCGTCGCGGCCGCGCACGCGGCCTCGTTCAAGCTGCCGTCGTTCAAGACGGACGAGCAGCCGCGGCCGATCGACCTCGAGCAGGTCTCCGTGCTCGATCCGAAGCCCAAGCTGCCGCTCGACCGGCTGCACGCGGAAGCGCTCGGCAACAACGTCGCGCGCTGGTTCACCGCGCTGCCGCCGAACCGGCTGACGGCGACCACGTATCGCCGCGCCGTCGAGGAGCTCGCGGAACGCCATTCGCTCGGCTGCAAGTTTCTCGGCGAGAAGGACCTCGAGAAGCTCGGCGCCGGAGCGTTCCTCGCGGTCTCGCAGGGCAACCCGCATCGCGATGCAGGCATCCTGCGCGTCTGCTATCGGCCGGCAGGCAGCCACGCGCCCGAGCTCTGCCTCGTCGGCAAGGGCGTGCTATTCGACACGGGCGGGACGAACCTGAAACCCTTCAAGGGCATGCTCGACATGCACATGGACATGCAGGGCAGCGCCGTCGCGCTCGGCGTGCTGCTCGCGCTGAAGGAGCTCGGGGTACCTTACGCGGTCGACGCATGGCTCGCGGTCACGGAGAACCGGCTCTCTCCGACGAGCTACATGCCGCAGGAGATCGTTACCGCAGCCAACGGGACGAGCATCCAGGTCATCCACACGGACGCGGAAGGCAGGATGATTCTTGCGGATACGCTCGCGCTCGCGGCTCGTGACGAGCCGAAGCTGATCATCGACTACGCGACGTTGACCGGCAGCTGCATCTCGGCGCTGACGCAGCGCTACTCGGGCGTCTTCACGAACCGGACACGGGGCAACGCCCTGCTTCTGCAGGCCGGCGCGGCTTCGGGCGAACGCGTCTGGCCGTTTCCGATGGACGAGGATTTCGATCAGCTTCTCCGCAGCGACGTCGCCGACATCAAGCAATGCGCGGTCGAGTCGCACGGCGACCACGTGCTCGCGGCGCGTTTCCTGTCGCGCTTCGTGCCGAAGTCGATC
>CAZKNH010000342.1:0-1567 GCA_964553875.1 uncultured Gammaproteobacteria bacterium
GCCTTGCCGTCGACGAAGCGCCACGCGTCGAACCACGTCGTCGAATAGGTCTGGCCCGGATTGCGGGGATCCGGATACTCGCGCGCGATCATCACGATGACCATGTCGTCCTCGGCGACCACGTCGACGACCGGTGTCGTCAGCTTGCCGCAATCGTCGACGCGCTCCCGCCGCATCACCTGCGTGAAGAACGTGACGACGCCCTCGAGCCCCGAGGCGGCGTTCGGGTTGTGCTGGATATAGCGGTCGGTGATCCACTCGCCGGCGCGGTCCCACTGATTGCACTGCAAGAGCTCGCGCATGATGTGCAGCGCGGCCTGCTTGTTCCGGTGCAGCACGGGATCGTCGTCGACGAACAGCGACTCGGGATCCGGGTGCCCGACGACGGGTTCTTGCGCCATCACGAGTGGCGAGCCTGCGAGCATGCCGAGCGCGGCAAAGACAGCGATCTTGTTCTTCATGGGGGACTCGTTCGGTTTCTTGTTCGGAGGCTCGAATGATCGGCGCGACCGCCGACCGGGGTCAAGCGCCCGCCTGCGGCGTTGTTTGCCCGCTCAGAATTTCGGTATGCGTATGCGGCTGATCATCAGCGAGCCCGACGCGGCATAGAGCAGCGAGAGCCAGTGCAACGTGCCCCCGCCGAGCTCGATCCCGCCAAGCCAGAGCCGGTCGCCGATCGCGCCCGTCCACGCGGCCACCGCAAGCAGCGCGACCAGCACCGCGGACGTCGGGATCGGCGTCCCTTCGAAGTGCGCGACTTTGCCGGTGTCGTCGGACAGCGCCTCCGCCGTGATGTTGTAGCGGGCGAGGCGGGAGACCCCGCACGCAACGAAATAGACGAGGATGATCTGGTCGAAGACGCCGCGCAGCCCGCACGCGTAGCCGAGCGCGGCCGGCGCGACGCCGAAGGAGATCACGTCGGCGAGCGAATCGAGCTCGCGGCCGAGCGGCGACGCCTTCTGCCGCCAGCGTGCGATGCGCCCGTCGAGCACGTCGAACACGAGGGCGGCGAAAATCAGGAAGCTCGCCGCGATCAGGCGGCTCGCGTCGTTCGTCACGAGCGCGGCCATCGACGCCATCACCGCGGCCGTGCCGCACGCGGCGTTGCCGAGCGTGAACCAATCCGCGAAGTGGAACTCGCGGATCATCGAGAAGCGCTTGCGCGACGTGGTCAATCTCGGAAGTTCGTGAACTGGAGCGGCAGGTCGAGCTGGCTCTGCTTCAGCAGCCGTATCACTTCCTGAAGGTCGTCGCGCTTCTTGCCGCTGACGCGGACCTGATCGCCCTGGATTGCCGCCTGGACCTTGAGCTTCGATTCCTTCACGAGCTTCACGATCTTGCGCGCGGTGTCCGCGTCGAGACCGTGCTTCATCACGACCTTTTGCCGCGTGCGGTGCAGCGACTCCTCGGGCTTCTCGGGCGCCATCGCGCGCACATCGATGCCGCGGCGCGCGAGCTTGTCCGTCAGGATCGACAGCATCTGCTGGACCTGGAACGCGCTCGGTGCCTCGAGCGTCACGACCCAGTCGGTCAGCTCGAATTTCGCGCCGGTGCCGCGGAAGTCGAA
>CAZKNH010000343.1:0-1531 GCA_964553875.1 uncultured Gammaproteobacteria bacterium
GACCGATCATGATCATCGCCGATACGGACGTGAAGAGCGCGAGCGCGACGATCGCACGAAGGGCGCCGACCAGCCATTCGCCGCCCAGGACGCGCGCCGCGGCGACCGCGACGTCCTCGCGGCCCGCGACGGCATCGAACGGCGGCACGAGCACGAAGACCGCGTTGAGCGCGACGTACAACAGCATCGTCAACGCCGTGCCGACGAGCATCGCGCGCGGCACACGCGCGCGCGCCGCCGGCACCTCGCCGGCGATGTACACGGCGGCGTTGAAGCCCGAGTAGCTGAACGAGATCCACATCACGGCGAGCGCGAACGCGGCGATCGATGCGGGCGAAGCCGGGCCTGCCGACGCGCGAAGCTCCGCGACGCCGGGCCACGACGTCACGCCGCCGCTGCCCAGGACCGCGAACGCCGCGAAGCCGATCATCGCGATCAGCTTGATGGCGACGGCCGCATTCTGCACCCGCGTTCCGATCCCAAGACGCAGCCCGTGCAGCAGCGCGGCCATCATGATGACACCCGACGCGAGAAGCGCCGGCAGCACGCCTTCGGCGCCGCGCCCCTCGGGCAACGCATACGCCGCGAAGGTGAGCGCCGCATAGCCGATCGCGGCGGTGAAGCCGGCGAGCAGCGAGACCCAGCCGGCGACGAAGCCGGCGACGGGGTGCACGTTGCGAGACAGATACACGTACTCGCCGCCCGACGCAGGCAGCAAGCGCGCGAGCGCGCCGTAGCCGAGCGCGCCGCAGAGCGCCACCGCGCCGCCGACGAGCCACGCGAAAAGCACGGTCCACGGCGAGCCGAGATCGGCGAGCGCGAACCCCGACGTCGTGAAGACGCCCGCGCCGATCATGTTGCCGACGACGAGGGCCGTCAGCGTCGGAGTCCCGAGGACCGCGCGGCGCGATCGCGGCTCGTGCGATCCGTTCCGGTCGCGGCGCCTGTGGAACTTCCCATCGGCTCCTCCATATCCTGACGTATCCCCACGACTCATCGGATCGGCCTCCGGCGGTCATGCGATGAGCCGACAGGAGCGAACGCGAGGTTTCGGCGATGAGACCGCTCTGCATCTACCACGGCGGCTGCGACGACGGCTTCGGCGCCGCATTCGTCGTCAATCTGTTCTTTGCCGGCGAGGTCGATTTCCACTACGGCGTCTACCATCAGGAGCCGCCGGACGTATCCGGCCGTGACGTGCTGCTCGTGGATTTCAGCTACGCGCGCGCGGTGCTCGAGCGCATGGCGAAGCAAGCCCGCTCGATCGTCATTCTGGACCATCACAAGAGCGCGGCGGAGGATCTCGCATCGTTTGCGGTGCAGGACTCGGGCCGGGACGCGGCGAGGTGGCACGACGTGCCCCGGCTGCTGCGGGAGCTCGCGGCGCTCGGGCGTCTCCCCGTGGTCGCGGTGTTCGACATGTCGCGCAGCGGAGCAGGTCTCACGTGGGATTTCTTCTTCTGCTCGCGCCCTCGACCGTGGCTCATCGACTACATCGAGGACCGCGATCTGTGGCGCAAGGCGCTTCCGC
>CAZKNH010000344.1:0-1518 GCA_964553875.1 uncultured Gammaproteobacteria bacterium
CGTGACCGGACCGCGGCCGGCTACCCGCTCGCGGGCATATCGAGCGTGCCGCCGACGCGCAGCGTCCCGATCAGCTCCCGGAGCGACTCGAAGCCGTGCCGTTCGAGGTACGCGTCGATCCCCGCGTTGATCTTCTTCGGCGCCATCGGGTCGTAGAAGAGCGCCGTGCCGACGCCGACGGCCGTCGCGCCGGTCACGATGAACTCGAGCGCATCCTTGGCCGTCTCGATGCCGCCCTGGCCGATGATCGGCACGTTGTGTCGCCGCGCCTCCTGATACACCTGATGCACCTTGAGCAGCGCGATCGGCTTGATTGCGGGACCCGAGAGTCCGCCCTGCACGTTGCCGAGGATCGGGCGCCGCGTCTCGACGTCGACGGCCATGCCCATCAGCGTGTTGATCACGGCGAACGCGTCGGTGCCTGCGTCGATGCACGCGCGCGCGTTCGCGGCGATATCGGTCTGGTTCGGCGAGAGCTTCGTGATCAGCGGCTTGCGCGTGACCCGGCGGCAGGCCTCGACGACTTTCGCCGACATGTCTGGATAGTTGCCGAACGCGACGCCGCCTTCCTTGACGTTCGGGCACGAGATGTTGATCTCGATCGCATCGATCGGCGAGTCGTCGAAGCGTCGCGTGACCTCCGCATACTCCTCGATCGTCGACCCGGAGACGTTCGCGATGAAGCGCGTCTCCGTGAAGTCGAGCTTCGGCAAAATATGGCGGACGACGTAGTCGACGCCCGGGTTCTGCAGGCCGATCGCGTTCAGCATCCCGGCCGGCGTCTCCCAGACTCGATGCGGCGGGTTGCCGAGCCGCGGCTCGAGCGTCGTGCCCTTCAGCACGATCGCGCCGACGTCGCGGTTCGAGAAGCCCTCGATCCGCGTGTATTCCTCGCCGAAGCCGACGCAGCCGGATAGCAGCACGATCGGCGAACGAAGCTCGAGTCCGCAAAAATCGATGCCGAGCCGGCTCATCGCTCCTACCTCCATGGACGCGGGGCGGATTATCTCATCTCGCTTATCATCGGTGCGCATGCTGCACCTGATCTTCTACCAGCCCGAGATCCCGCCGAATACCGGCAACGCGATCCGGCTCTGCGCGAACGTCGGCGCGGTGCTGCATCTCGTGCATCCGCTCGGGTTCACGCTCGAGGAGCGGCACCTGCGCCGCGCCGGTCTCGACTACCACGAGCTTGCGACCGTCGTCGAGCACTCGAGCCTCGAGTCCTGCCTCGAATCCGTCGGCGGCCGGGTCTTCGCGCTGACGACGCGGGCCGAGCGCTCGCTCTACGACGCGCGCTTCGCGGACGGGGACGCGTTCCTGCTCGGGCCCGAGACACGCGGCCTGCCGGCGGACGTGCTCGCCCGGCTCCCCGACGACGCGAAGCTCCGGATCCCGCTCCGGCCGGGCAACCGCAGCCTGAATCTGTCGAACGCGGCGGCCGTTGCGTTGTACGAGGCGTGGCGGCAGCTTGGTTTTCCCGGCGGGCGCTGAGGAAAAAAATCGGGGTCTGACCCC